>DAOTTL010000433.1:0-8710 GCA_034438135.1 Ktedonobacteraceae bacterium
CTGCGTCATCACATAGCCGTTCCCTTTACACCGTCATCTTCCCATCCACTCCTCTTCTCCTCAGGAACTCCCAGTAGTTTGTGGATTGGAGAAACGCCAGAAGTGGAGACAATGGATCAATTTGCACTCTGCTTGAAAGGAGAGCGGCGCTTGCTTCCGCACAGATCAGATGTGGGTATTCGCGCCGCATAAAGTATGACAACCTTTGTTTTGATCCCTGGTGCCTGGATGGGTGCCTGGGTCTGGGAACCGATAACCCGCAGCCTGCGTGCGCTGGGTCATCATGTCTATCCGGTCACGCTATCTGGACTGTCCAGGGGAAGCGATGTTTCGCACGTCGGGCTCGCCACCCATGTCAACGACGTGCTCTCGCTTTTGGAGGCGAACGATCTGCGAGATGTCGTGGTCGTGGGACACCTCTATTCGGGCATCGTGGCCGGGATGGTCGCCGACCGTGCGCCCGATCGCGTGATGCACACCGTCTTTGTGGAAGCGTTTCTGCCACACAACGGCACATCATTGCTCGATGCCTTCGACGAGCATCAACGTGAGGACGAACTCCGCCAGATCGCTGAGCATCAGGGGCACTGGCCAGCTCCAGACATCACAAACCTGGCGGACGGAAATGGCCTGTCCACCGAGCAGATACGGTGGCTCGTCGAGCGTTTTGTTGGGCATCCGGGGCGTACGATCTCCGAACCTGCCGCCCTCTCCCGGCCGCTGGCGGAGCAGCGGGCGACCTACATCGCATGCATGAGGGGGGGTCACTGGCTCTCGGACGAGGTTGCGGCAATGCGCAAGGAGCCAAACTGGACCTTCCGCACGATCGACACCGGTCACTGGCCAATGGTGTCGGCTCCTGACGAACTCGTCGCGCTGCTCGCAGAGGTCGCTGAATCGATGAGCATGAAAGGCATAGATGCAGGGAAGATGATGGCACTGCCTCAGGGGGACCTAGAACTGCTGGAGAGCGATGTCGCGAAACGCTTGCTTACCTCTACCATACCGGCACGCCTCGCGTATATAGGGACTGACAACACGCCTCGCGTTGTGTCGCTCTGGTTCCACTGGACAGGCCATGAACTGGTGATGGCGACGTTCGCACCTTCGCCCAAGATCGGCGCTCTACGTGCGAACCCGAACGTTGCTATCACCATCGACACCGATGGCTTCCCGCCTGACGCGCTACTCATCCGAGGTCAGGCTTCAGTCTCTGAGATAGCTGGCGCAGTGCCAGAGTACGCGCTGGCAGCGCATCGCTATCTAGGGGAGGAAGACGCTACTGCCTACCTCCTCCAGGTCGATCAGCCGGGTACGACGATGGCACGCATCGCGGTGTCCCCGACGTGGGTCGGAGTTCTCGACTTCCAGATCCGGTTTCCGAGTGCTCTGCCGCAGCAACTCCGCTCGTGACATCAGCTGCCATGATTATGATCGAGAATCGGTCACCTAAAAACTGCAAGGGGAAGCCATGTAGTTGTTTTGGGCAAGCATTGCCTGAACTATCCATTTCTATAGAGTAAAGGAGTATCTGATGACCAATCAAAATGCAACAAGCGCACAACAGGTTCTTAACTGCAACATCACGACCCTCAACTCCAGGGACATTGAGGGATATCTCGCGAACCAGCAACCCGATGTGAGTTCGTCCAGGGCTATTTAATTCTCCGAAAGCCAAAGGCTTTCGGACCCACCCCTGAGTTTAAGAAGAGTTGAGATATGAGTCATCCCTCACTTTTCTGCGGCTTGCAAAGCCGCCCCACCCCGAGAAAAGGGAGAAATGGCTGAGTTTGCAAGCAGCAAGAGCGTTTGCTCATTTTGCCAAAATGAGGGATGACACATGTTTCAACTCCTCCTTTTTTTGAACTGGGGAGGGATTCCTCACGAGAATGAAATAGCCCTGGAGTTCGCCCTTCCCGGAGGAGTCACGCTCCATGGGCGCGACGAAATCAGGCCTTATATCGAAGCCTTTTGGAAGGCATTTCCAGATGGCAAGCTGGCCTTTGGAGAACAAATGTTTGCCGAAGATGCAGCGGCCACCGAGACCATGTTTATAGGAACGCATACTTGTCCTATAATGACACCTGACGGCCCGTTTCCACCAACTGGAAATCATGTAACCCTCCTCATGGCAGCGATCCTGAAAATCAAGGATGGCAGGTCCAAGAAAAGCGGTTTGCAAGGAGGATCTCTCTTTACGAGAGAGCCTCCTCTCGTGGGCCGTGAGTTCACTCCAACTTCATGAGCCTGTAGTTGTATCAGGAAAGGCAGATTTATATGATCGCTCATAACAACGAAGAGTTCACCGAGCATGCGGTTGCCGCTCCACCCCGCGCTTCTGGCCGCGAGTGGTTTGGACTCGCCGTGCTGGCTTTCCCCGCACTGCTCATCTCCATGGATCTGAGCGTGTTATATCTGGCGGTGCCGCGCCTGAGTGCGGCTCTGCGGCCCAGCAGCGTCCAGCTGCTGTGGATTACGGATATCTACGGCTTCCTGCTCGCCGGGTTTCTGATCACGATGGGCACGCTCGGCGACCGCATCGGCCACCGCCGGTTGCTGATGCTCGGTGCAGCCGCGTTCGGCCTTGCCACTACACTCTCCGCCTTCTCCACCAGTGCTGGAATGCTGATTGCGGCTCGCGCCCTGCTCGGGGTCGCTGGAGCAACGCTGGCACCTTCGGCCCTGGCCTTGATCAGTCACATGTTTCAAGATTCTCGGCAGCGCACCCGGGCTATCTCCGTGTGGGCGGCCAGCCTCTCGGCTGGCGGCGCAGTTGGGCCACTGCTTGGGGGAGTGCTGCTGGATCACTTCTGGTGGGGCTCGGTGTTCCTGGTGGGCGTGCCGGTGATGGCGCTGCTGTTGGTGACGGCACCCCTCCTGCTGCCCGAGTACCGCAATCCTCAGGCCGCCCGTTTGGATCTGACCAGCGTCGCCTTGTCCTTGGCCGCCATTCTACTCATCATCTCTGGCCTGCAACAGATCGCCCAGGATGGCCTGGGATGGCTGCCTGCTCTGGCGATCCTGGCTGGTCTTGCGGTCGGGGTAATGTTCGTCCGGCGGCAGTATGCGCTGGCCGAGCCGCTGATCGACCTGCGGCTATTCCAGTCGCCCGCCTTCAGCGCGTCCCTGGTCATCAACACCCTCGGCTTCTTCGTCGTGCTCGGAGTCTTTTTCTTCACCGAGCAATACTTGCAATTAGTCCTTGGGCTGTCGCCCTTGCAGGCGGGCCTGTGGAGCGTGCCCCCGTTTGGGGGCTTCATCCTGGGATCGCTGCTGACCCCACTGCTGCTACGCTCTACTCGTCCAGCATATGTGATGGCTGGAGGCCTGTTCCTCTCAGCGGTTGGCTTCGGGATGCTCACCCAGGTCGGCTCCGTCTCCGGGCTAGCAGTTTTAGTGATCGGGTCGGTTGTCATTTCGCTGGGGACGGCCCCGGTGTTCGCCCTGGTGACCAACATGGTGCTGGACTCCGTCCCATCAGAGCGTGCCGGTGCGGCCTCAGGAATGTCGGAAACCAGCACCGAGTTCGGCGGAGCGCTTGGCATCGCCGTCCTGGGGAGCATCGGTACGGCTATCTATCGCCGCCAGGTGGCCCAGAGCATCCCGGTTGGGGGAGCGACCGAGGCTGCTCGCAGCACCCTCGGCGGCGCGGTGGCCGCAGCTGGGCAGGTCTCCAACCACCTCGGCGCAGCGCTGCTGGACTCTGCCCGGGAGGCATTCATTACTGGGCTGCACACCGTCGCTGGCCTCAGTGCCGTCACCGTTGCCGTCCTTGCCGTTTTCGCCCTGATTTTGCTCAGACACGCCCGGCTCGGCAGCGAAAGCAGCTCAACCAATTACACCGCCAATCAAGCGGACGCCAACCCCAGACATCCAGAAGAGGAATGAGCCAGATGCTACGAGCTTCATTTGTGAAAGTGATTACATGATGGTGGCGAAATAGCACTATTCTCCGGCATAATGTGGAATGCTTCTTGCCCGAAGAAGGATTCTTCCGACTTGATGCAGCAAAATGCCCTTCTTATTCGATATCTAACTGAGGTCTCAAAAAACATATTTGAAGAAGGACTCTTGATGCAGCAACAACGTTCACCGCAGGAAAATACCTCACTGGTTGCCCTGCTTTATCAGCAACACGCATCTGCCATCTTTCTTTTGGTCAGACGTCATGTGTTCTCACGTGAAGATGCCGAGGATATTACCCTGGAAACGTTTCTAGCGGCGTTTGAACAGGAAAGAACACTGGCTGAGGGAAGTGATGACATGCGCCTGGCCTGGCTACGCCGGGTTGCCCATAACAAGATGATCGACCACTATCGCTGTTCTGCTCGTCGTCAGTCCGCGACGCTAGAAGAGATCAGTTCCTTGCTCGATGAGGATGAAAACGGCGCTCCTGAACCAGCCACGTTGCGAAACGAAGAATATGCCCTCTTGCGTAGTCGTTTGGCGAGTCTTCCCTCTCAACAGCAGGAGGTCTTGCATTTGCGTTTCGCTGGCGGCTTGCGTTCGCGAGAAATCGCCACCCTTTTGCAGAAACGAGAAGGAAGTGTGCGCTCCATGCTCGCGCGTTCGCTGAATTTTTTACGTTCTATCTATGAACAATAAAGAGGTTTGACTATGCAAAAGCACCCGAAAGATTTTCTTGCCGAAACCGTTGACGAACAAATTGAGCACCTTTCCCACGCTGAAAACGCCACACCAGATAGCCGTGTTGTTCAGAGCCTGCAAAGGGTATATGAGCAGGGAGATGCACCTGAGCAGGTGCGCCGCTCGCTGAATACCATTTGGTCGCGTCTGAGTGATCATCTTTCACCAGCGAATCAGACCATCGTTTCCATGCCTGAAACAGACCTGCTCCCTCTGAAGCCTCGCGACAAATGGGAGCAGCAGGTACGGGAACCATTTGGAGGCCAGGACCTGCTCCCTCTGAAGCCTCTACACGAGCAACAGGAGCGGCACTCTCGCGTGGATATGCCTGCGATGAATACGCTGCCTGCGCGTCCCATTGCCCACCGCGCTCACAAAAGCCATGTGCGCCGCGCTCCTGCTCTGAGCGTACTGGCCGCACTTGTTCTGCTCAGTGTTTGTAGCTGGGCACTGGTGGCCCATCTGTACTCGCAAGCCAGCATTCAGCAGGGTTCCGGTCCTGGAACCCCCGCACCTACCATTTCGATTACACCCACGCCTCAGAGCTTGCGTGACCAGGCACATCAGCTCCTTCGCCAGTTCCATCAGGAGGTGAAGACCTGGGGCCAGACGCATCAGTACCAGGACCCCTTTAACGATAAGTCCTATGAACTCACCTATGCTTATGACCAGCAGGGGCTTGGCGCTGTCCTGGATAATCTCGTTGCTCAGGCGAAAAGCGATGCCGAGTATCAGCAGGCCAGTGACCAGATTCAGCAAGCACTTACGAATCTGCATGCCTTAGAGAGCAACGCCAGTGACCAGACACCCTGGAACCAGATGCATAGCAGCGATAGCAGCCTGTTACACTATTACAGACTCACATCCGGAACTGTTGTCGTCGTCTCGTTGCTTGAACAGAGTATGCGTGTCTACCACAACGGACAACTCATCAACGCTTTTCAGGTGGTGACCGGGCGCTACGAAGTGCCATCGCTGCCTGGCTTCTGGCACATTATAAACCGGGTGAGTCCGACAACACTGGTATCGCCTTATCTCCCTCCTACGCCCGTCCACTACGCGCTCTGGTATCATAGCGCTGGGTATCTGATCTATGATAGCTCGTGGCGTACCGTCTATGGTGTCGGGGGGAACTTTCCTCATAACGATCCCGCTCGTGATGCGAGGGCAAACAATGGTTCTGATGGCGGTATCAATCTCTCGCTCACAAATATGACCTGGCTTTATGCCAACGTCCAGATGCATATTCCGGTCGTCATTTACTAGCGTTTCGATTTCGCCAACGAACGGAAAATGGGGACCATTGTCGTTCGTTGTGTTTTTGGGGCGAGCCTTTGCGATGATAGGTCAATTGCCCCATGCACCGGAAGTGCAACGCATGGTATCTTGGAGATGTTTCGATCAGAACAGATAGGGGAACCTAAAAATGGGTCTCATTCCACCAGTCAGCCCACTCTTTTACATATTTGCGTTTCTTGCGTTTCTTCTGCTCATACTGACACTGATCGCCCTGCTACGAAGCAAACAGACCAGTTGGGTCAAAGCTCTCTTCTTTGGCTGTGCCTGCTGTCTGCAAGTGGTGACGATTATTTATCCGATCTTCCTGTATAGCAACAAAACTGCTCCGCTTTCCTCTTCGAGCCTGATCATTGGCATTGGTCAGGATGGCCGGATCGTTGCGCTAAACGCGCGCGATGGCTCGGTACGTTGGACACAATCATCAAGAGGAAGCGTCACTGCTGGTCCGGGCAACATGTTGTATGCCGTGAGTCAAACCAACGACGGAGCGAGTGTTATCACAGCCATGACAGCAAGCAACGGTCAGCAAGCCTGGCGTGCCGCTCTTCTTCCACAGCAGAGCTATGGAACGCTTCAGAACCTCATGACTTCCAATGGCTTCGTCTACGTTGATGAAGCTACGGGGTATGCTGATGAGGTGGTTTACGCGCTCCGGGCCAACGATGGGAGCCTTGCCTGGAAGCATGCCGAACATATTACTGATCGTCTAGATGAATTCTTACTCATGACTGCTGGAAACGGCCTGGTTTTCGTGCGGGCGCAGGATGATAGCTTCTCCGCGTTGCATGCAAATGATGGCTCGCTGGCCTGGCATTTCTCCCCAGCCATCCCGCAGGGAAGCATTGTCCTCGCCTCTCAACTTGTGCTGGCAGAACAGAACGTCTACTACCTCCAATCCGCTGGCGGCCAGGATATCTCACTTTTTGCTCTCACACAAGGCCGCGGAAAACTGGTGTGGCAAAAACGCATGCAGGGGTCGAATGTCTACGCCAATGGGCTTGCTAGCGCAGGTACGCATCTCTATCTAAGCATCAATGCGCAAACGATCCTCCTGAGCGCGCTCAACGGTGCACAGCTTTGGCACAGTTCGCTGGACTCGGGCTTCGATATTGCGGTCACGGAAGCCAATGGCCTCGCCTATATCCCTGGCAATAACGCATTGAACGCACTGGATGAACACAGCGGGAGGGTTCTCTGGAGCCTTCCCGCTGACCCTGATGGCGATTTCACAGCACCGGTCCTCTCTCAAAACACTCTCTTCGCCTCCGCCCAGGCCATTCGACCGCATGGCTTCTTTGGGACTGGGGCATCGGGCCAGGATGCGGTTGTGGCGATTAATTCCTCTAATGGCTCAGTCTATTGGAGCACGGCCAACGCAGCCAGTCTCATTGGTATTTTCAATCTCTCCTGAGCAAGGAGTGGCATGCTTCTAGCGCAGCAGGTCTCTCAAATACTGTGACTCCCAGATCAAGTCTAAACACTCTTTGGAAGCACGAGGATGGCTAAAGCTTCCTGAAGATGGGAGGAAAAATGCCGTCGAGTGGAAGCAATGTGAACCTGGCCACAACGATGCATGAACGTAATCGCGAGCTTGCGCAAGGTAGTCATCACTTGTGGAGCATTGCTGGCCCGCAAGCGAGAGCGATCTTCACCAAAGGAGACAGTGCGCCGCATAGAGGCGGCGTAGATCCCTCTTGCAGAGAAGAGATGTTTGTAGTTGCCCCGGTTTGGACGCCCAGGTAAAAGAAGAAGTGAGACAAGCGTGATGCGCGTTCCGGTGGAGACACTGAAGTCTCTATCATTGAATAAATGATAAGAGAGAACGCCAAGAGCCAAACCAGCGACGAGCAGGCTCAAGCCGGGGAAATGAGCGACGCAGCAAATAGGCCAGCAGTGGGATCATCATCTGTGGGATCAGTGCTACAAAGTGAATAGAGCTGACCAGACGAGGAAATTCGCCAGTAGAAGTTGTTTGTCTGACTCCTATTCTCATTCATCAGAGAGGGGTCTTCCTATCCAGAACTCACGTTTGATACTAAGTTGCGTTCTGTGATAGAATAACGAAAGCCGACAGAAGACGAGCGCTCCATCTCGATCATGGCACAAGGTGAAGTCTGTTTTGACTGGATGAGCCGTGCAAGGCGAGTTTCGGGTGCCAACTGGAGTGTCTGCATGTTCCCGCACAGGTTGTGCGAGAGTATATCTATGCCTATACCGCTGTGGTATCGGCCCTTGACCAGATGATTGCGCTGATTTTACCGGAGGCTTCCATCTTAATGATGAATCTCTTCCAGGAGCAGATGAGTCAGACCTTTGCGAAGCACTTTATCGTGATGCAAGTCGATCAAGCGGGCTGGTACAATGCCAGAGGCCTGGTTATCTCCTCCAAATATTCGCTTGATTCCTCAGTCTGCCTCTTGCTCCGAACTGAATCCGGTGGAACACATTTGAGGCGAATTACGTGAAAAATACTTCCATGGCCGCGTTTTCTCTTCGCTTGATCCGTTGATTGAGGTGCTGTGTCAAGAACTTACCGAGATACGAAACACCTTCGCTCTTTGATCAGCTTCCCTCATCTCAATGTTATTCTTTCGTACGCGAATTGGTAGAAGAAGCTTTCCCACCCCGGCCAAGCTATGTTGTGTCAGTATCACTGTATTGCTGAGTATGAAAGATGATGAAGAGCTATAAATTTGGGTGAAAATCGGGCGCTCCTTCTCTCTCTAGAAACAGGTGAGTATAGCACGCTTAATCCCTCTTATAT
>DAOTTL010000434.1:0-5650 GCA_034438135.1 Ktedonobacteraceae bacterium
GGGCTTTTAAACTGTATACTATTACAACTGAATGTTATTGCTGAGACGCAATCGAGAAAGGAAAACGTCATGGCAGCCAAGGACGCAGAGCCATCGATCCACAAGCAGGAGACCAATTTGTCGTCTGATTCCATAGAACCAGTCTACTCTATTATTGCTCCTGTTTTTAATGAAGAAGAAACCCTGCCGCATTTTTACCAGCGGTTAGTGGATACAATGACGCAACTGAACGAACCATTTGAATTATTATTCATCAATGATGGTAGCAGCGATTGCTCTTATAAAATCATCAAAGATCTCCATGAGAGCGATTCGCGTGTGCATGTGATCGATTTCTCACGCAATTTTGGGCATCAGATAGCGATCTCGGCAGGTATTGATCATGCACGTGGGCGTGCTGTTGTGATTATGGACTCAGACTTGCAAGATCCGCCTGAGGTTATTCCTCAACTCATCGAACGCTGGAAAGAAGGCGTAGAGGTAGTTTATGCTCAACGCGCCGGTCGTTTAGGAGAGAGTCGTTTTAAACTAATGACCGCCTCGGCCTTTTATCGTCTGATTCGGCGTATTACCTCGGTGAATATTCCGCAGGACACTGGCGATTTTCGTTTACTCGACCGGACTGTTGTGGATGTGCTGGTTAAAATGCGCGAGCAGCATCGTTTTATGCGTGGACTCTCCGCCTGGGTAGGTTTTCGTCAGGAAGCGGTCCGTTATGAACGCCAGGTGCGGTTCGCTGGTGAGACCAAATATCCGTTCGGGAAGATGCTGAATTTTTCAATGGATGCGATCACCAGCTTCAGCCATGTGCCGTTGGAACTGGCGACCACATTGGGCTTTTTGATGGCTGGTATTAGCCTGGTTGGTATTCTGGTTGCTGTCATCCTGCGTATCTTCATTGGGGCGATTGTTGGTCAGGCCTCCACCCTGATCCTGGTTCTTTTTCTGGGTGGCATTCAACTGATTTTTCTAGGGGTTATAGGAGAATATCTTGGTCGTATCTATGATGAAGTACGTGCACGTCCACTGTATATTGTGCGCGAAATTTTAGAATGATGGACTTTCCTCAGAGATATGCTCCTGGCCGATCCTCTGCATCAGCCAAAAAACATGCCCGCAACTTCTTTCCCTCTTCACTTTTTTTGATGAAGAGGAAAGAAGCTTGCGTCAAGCCTCAGTGAAGAAAAGATAAATCAGATATTACAGGCAATATACGAAAAAAATAATAAGCAAGTATACAGTATTTTTACTGCTATTACTAATTGGCTAGATATTTGCGTTAATTTGCGTTCCTGTGCAATATAAGGTATAAATATATATACATGGGCTGCATGTACAGTAATTTGCTGGGATTATATGGAATGGTAGGGAGAATTATCTATGCACTTGTGTTTATCTTGTGATCAGTTATGTAGTACCTCTTCGATATTTTGTGATAACTGTCGCCTTTCATTATTGGAACGCCGGACTGAGGAGACACAGGAGGAACTGCAATCAGAGCAGCTAGCCAATGTAGTGGGAAGTGGGGATGGAGGGGATCAGATTATAGTCAATCTGGCTTCGTCGCGGTCAGTAGAAGTAGCCGAATCGATGCCCACGCGGGGATTGGGGGAAGCGGAGCGTATGTGGTCGTGGGACACCTCTGGAATTTACGGTATCGATACGTTAAAGGATGAGTTTCCCGTTGAGCTACCTACAAAAACTATCGAGCCGGAGGAACCGCCCAGGCGTAACATACCCAGGAAAGTGCGTATTGCGCTGCTTGTTTTTAGCATTGTAGGTGTCCTGGCTTTGTTAATGGATGGAATGTTGGTGACTTTGAGCATTACACGACATCCTCTTACCTCCTCGCCCATAAGTGCGACTCATCAATCTGCTACACATGTCGTCTATCCGAAGAGTTTTTTACCCACTATTCGGACCTCCATGGCACCTGTTTCCACTCCTACCGCAACGTCTACGCCCACTGTTAGTGCTGGAATGTTTTCACTGTCCGTCTCTAGTCTGGCTTTTACGGCTGTTCAGGGACAGAATGCGCCAGCCGGGCAGACGGTAAAATTGTATTCTAACGGTCAAGATACGCTCAATTGGCGAGTAGTTTCGACTACCACCTGGCCGTCATGGTTACATATCTCGTCATCTCAGGGAACAGTTTCCGCTGGGATGGCTGCACAAATTGTTGTGAGTACACAAACTACAGATCTTGTACCCGATGCATATACTACACATTTGCTTGTGAAAGCCACTGGCCATCAAGGCACAGCTATAGCTGGAGGTTCCCAGGAACTTGACGTAGAGCTGAATGTGCTCTCCCCTTGTTTTTTAAATACGTCGCCAATGCAGCTATCTTTTAACGCTAATCTTCTTCAACCCCATCCTGCGGCCCAGACACTTTCTCTTATGGAGAGTGGGAACTGTGCGTTGCCAGTGAACTGGTCAGCCAGCGCGGATATGTCCTGGTTGAGTTTATCTACATCCTCTGTCTCCGACAATGGTTCAGGCAGCGACATACAAGTTCAAGTGAACATGCGTGATAAACTTGTGGGATCTTATACAGGTCATATTATCTTGCAGGCGATCGATGGTCAAAATGTGCCCATCCCTGGTGCGCCACTGACGGTCGAAGTCATCCTGACCGTCATTGGATGAACAAATAGAGGTAGTAGTCCTGTAAACACTGGTTTATCAGGTATTCTATGTCTTTCTAGAGAGAAAGAGAACATAGAAGTAAAAGGGCAACTGGCATGTTTTGTGGAGCATTTGCCCATAAAACATGCCAGTTGCCCTTTTTTGAATGTGTGGGGCGTTCTATTATGCTTCCTCCGTTGACTTGCAACGGATTGGATGAGCCTAAGTTCGCAAAATGCCAGCCATTGTCTGCTCATAGCGCGTAAGCAACTGAGTCAAATCCTCGGTGAGGCTAGCAATCGCATGCAGTTGTGTAACAATTTCATCGTGTCGGACAAGAGTTGGGTCCAGTCGTTCAGGTAGGAAGAGAAGAAATGCGGTTGCATCTCGTGCACAATCTACCAGAATACCTTTGCGCTCTTGTAGTTGAAGATGTGCGTTGTATATGTGCATTAGTGGACTGATATCGCGCATAATCTGCTGTTTTGTCTCATCTAAAGAGTACTGTGGTAGAAGGGAGAGGGCTTCAGTATCCATATCAATGTTTTTCCCTTCCAGAATATTTGAGATTTGTGCAGCGAATTCACGGAACATACAATAGACCGCAGTGATAAAGCCGCGCACCCGATGAAGCAGGTGTTCAGCGTTTTGCGTATCAACAGTTCTATCGTTTGGTTGCGTGATGATATCCTGCAACTGGTCCAGCACCTCGATTACCGTGTGATAACGGGACTCTAGAGCTACTATTCCTTTCCCTGGTTCATTGCTCAGATAGGCGTGATAGAGTTTATAC
This sequence comes from Ktedonobacteraceae bacterium, assembly GCA_034438135.1. GTDB lineage: Bacteria > Chloroflexota > Ktedonobacteria > Ktedonobacterales > Ktedonobacteraceae > Paraktedonobacter. The sequence continues at coordinate 3,422 of DAOTTL010000434.1, forward strand.
AGATTTCTCAGTGAGATATCTTGTTCTTCGCGGTCGTATGGAGAGAGCGATTCCTCCGGTGCTACATCATCTGAGGCCTCATCGAGTTCCAGGAACTCTGCGAGTTTTTGGGGGGAGAGAGCTGTACTGGACTCAAATGCGCTATTTGCTGTCAGGCTATCTTTCAAGAAATCGAGGGTGGTTTCCATCTCTGAGAGGATCTCATTTTTTTGTTCGTCACTCAGGGTGGAATTGTATTTGATGATGCTACGGCAGGTGATAGTTGTGGCTAGTGCCTGTTGAAAACGCTGAGTTTGTCTAAATGGTTCTTCTTGCATTCAGTATTACCCCTTTCTTCCATCGCTACGTGTAAATATTTTAGCATATTCTCTGCCCTTTTTCTATTCTTGATTACTCTTTTCTCAGGATTTTGCAAAAGTTGCTTCTTTTCCCGTCCATATTGTGCTCCTGGGACTCTGTTGCCGAAGTCTTCTGCTGATCGAAACCACCCCACTCCCAGGAAAGAAGAGAGAGATTTTGGGCACGGCGTGCAACGCCGTGCCCAAAATCTCTCAAAAAAGCAGGGTGGGGAGGGGCCATGCGCCCTCGAATCGCCTTCGGCAACAGCGTCTCCTGGGGAGGGGATTGGCAATTCCTGAGCATGAGCAATGACTTTTGCGAAACCCTGACACCTGTCTTCTTTTTTGAGAAGAGAGCGTGAGACGTGCAAGTGATTGACCCGCTTCACGCTAAATGGTGAACATTTTCCACTCTAGAATGTGGTGTAGCGTCTCATATCCGGCATTGGGAGAGATAGTACACTCATTAACTTACGCAACAGAGGTGACCTTGCGATATTCGTGCTGGTGCGAGAATCGTGCCAGGCGGAAGCGGCCTAAAGGGATGTCAGAGGATGTCTCGCAGACCAGGCTACTCAAGAGACGACCCAGAAGCGGGCCAAATTTGAAGCCGTGGCCGCTGAGGCCGGTGGCAAAAGTAATACGTGGATCATCGGGCAAATAATCGAGGATAAAGTCTTCATCTGGTGACACATCGTAGATGCAGGCTTCTATGTGGGCCAACCTGGCCTCTCGCAGGGCGGGTAGCAAGCTACGCACTTTTTGCACGGCCTCCTCTACCGTCTGTTCTTCAATTTGAATACTCCCATCTGGATCAGTCGCTGGACCAAATTTGTGTGAGGCTGCCTTTAGCCAGCCATGGCTCTCTCTATGAATTGGGAAGCCGTAGAGATCATGATCCATAAATGCTGGTAAGGTATTCAGGCCAAAGGTTGTGGGCGATAGACCTGAAAAGTACAGAAGATACTGACGCGTTAGCTCAACTGGCAAGTAGAGTTGATTGAGTAAATGATGTACCCATGGTCCGAGCGCTACAACGATCCGATCGGCCAGGATCTCCTCTCCTGAACTGAGTTTCAGACGGATAGATCGTTTGGGGTTTTCATGCTCAATGAGATTTACACGGCTAAATTCGGAAATTGTTCCTCCCATGTTCGACACAACTCTTTTGAGCGTTTGTAGACAGGTTGATGCGTGTAATATACCTCCCTCGGGATTATATGTGAGCATTTCGTAGTCCTCTACTTCAAACTGCGGAAATCGTTGACGGCAACGTCGGTGGGATAAGTGTTCGCTGGATAGCCCAAGATCGTTGAGGACCTTATAGGCGTCCAGTGTATCATCACCGTTTTTTCCCAGAGATAATACCCCTGTCTGGGTATACAGAGTTTTTTTGCTTTTCCTCTCCAGGTCTTTCCACAGTTCAAGGCTGCGCTTTACCATATCTGAATAGAAGGGGTCTGCCCCATATTCAAAGCGTAATAGACGCGAGAGACTGGCAGAAGATGCACGGGAATGATTTACAGATTCTTGCTCTAAGATACATACTTTACTCATATTCATCTCTAATAAAGCGTATGCTGTAGAAAGACCTACGATACCTGCTCCGATGATAACAATCTGCGGTTGGTAAACCATGGTTCTCTCCCTATATGATCTAATCTGCCAAATATACCACATAATGCACTTAAATTCAAAAATATTCTATGATTTACACTTATTACATTAAAATGTGAAATATCGTATTTTTGTTATTGCTTATGGAGGCAAGAAGGATACTTTTGTACATATATTTGTCAGGCCACCCCCCCCTTTAACAAGAGCAACTGATGTGTAGTGTGGCGCATTTGCGCCACACTACACATCAGTTGCTCTTGTTGTGCTCTGTCGC
>DAOTTL010000435.1:0-5832 GCA_034438135.1 Ktedonobacteraceae bacterium
TTGATCTCAGGGGTATGAACTTACGCGTGCTGGACGGGGTTCTCTATATGGAAGGGAATATTTCCAGTACCCTGCGTGGTGAACTGGCTTATGATCAGGTCTCCGGCGTATCAGGTCTGCTGGAGATTAAGAACAATCTGATCGGTGATGACATGCTGGCAGCGGACATTGCTCATGCCCTGGGTCATGATAGTCGTACCAGGGAACTTCCCATCGGGGTCTATCCTCAGTTGGGCTTTGTGCGTTTAAGCGGTTCTGTAAGCACTCCCCAGCAAAAGGATGCAACGCTTGAGATTGCCAGGAGTTTTGCTGGTGTATGTGGGGTTACCGAAAATCTAGTTGTCGATCCTTCTGCGGCGATGCTCTATGTCATGAGTGCGCCTGAGGGAGGCGAGGCAAAGGATATTACCCCTGGTAAATTTACCAGACATACCAGCTAACAAGTAGAGAGTATTGTTTTCTTCTCTGCACATACCTCGTCTGCGCAAAGTTCTGTTAATTGGTCCTCCAGGTACCGGGAAAACAACGCTGCTCAAGGTCGAGGGTGCTGAGCATGTCAGAAAAGGGGGCCTGGTCTACTACGTATGCGCTCCCGCCCATGGTCGAAGCACCAGTTCCTGGCAGCAATTGGCTCGTGCGCTGCGTCTTGCCGCCGATAGTCGCTTGCCTACGCTGGTACTGGTGGAGGACTTCGAGTTATTTGTATCGAGTCAGACAGAAATGCAATTGATTTTAAATACGCTTGATGGAGTTGCAACTCCTGACAATCCGGCTGGAACGCTTCTCCTGGCTACGAGTAACGATCCAGAGAAAATAGATTCACGTATTCGTGACCGTCCTGGTCGCATCGATATATTGATCGAAATTGGTCTTGTAGAAGATATTGAGTTAGCACGGCGTTTTCTCCAGCACTTCCTGCATTCTGCCTATGAAGAGCAAGAGCATGGGCAGATAGCGGGAACATTCTTAAAGCAACCTGGTAGCCATTTTCGCGAAGTGTGTATCGCTAGTTCTATGCATGCGCTGGAGCAGAATCGCTCCCAGATACTTGCAGAAGATCTCCTTTGGTCTCATGAGATGATCTTAAATGGCCGCGCACTGGCTGCCGAGGTTGATCGTTTTATGCCCGCCCCCTCTCGCAAACGTGGCAGCTACTTCGGTAAAAATTGAAGACAATCTATGACCAAAAGAGATAGATTGGGTGAGCTGCGCTGTCAGCGCAGCTCATCCAATCTATCTCTTTTGGTCATAGATTTAGATGGACCGAAGGGCCTGATCTAAATCTATGATAATATCCTCGCTATGCTCAATGCCGACTGAAAGTCGAATGCATCCCTCAGTAATGCCCATTTTCTGAAGAGTTTCAGGACTCATGTTGCGATGAGAAGAGATAACGGGGTAACTGACTTGCGAATGAATATCGCCCAGTGTGGTAACAGGCAGGCAGAGTTGAAGAGCGTCCATAAAGCGAGAAACGGCATTGAGGCTCTGGTCTTTGAGTTCGAACGAGAGGAGTCCACCATAGAGGCCAGGTTTGAGGAGTCTACTGGCTAATGCGTGTTGTGGATGACACTCCAGTCCTGGATAGTGGACTCGTTCAACGGTTGGGTGTTCTTGCAAGAAGTGTGCTACCTGCAAGGCGTTTGCGCTATGCCGTTCCATGCGCAGGGCCAGCGTTTTCAAACCGCGCATGACCAGGTAAGATTCAAAGGGACCAAGCATTGCTCCTAGAAGAGTAGCGTAAGAGCGCATTTGTTGCAGTAGACTATTTTTGTTGCTAATAGCTACACCAGCAGTACTATCTCCGTGTCCGCTGATATACTTCGTCGCGCTATGGAGGACAATGTCAAAGCCATGGGCGAGTGGTTGTACGAGATAAGGAGTAGTAAACGTGCTATCGACGATCGAGATTGCATCCACCTCTTTTGCCGCGGCACTAATCGCATCGAGGTCAATGACTTTGACGAGTGGATTAGAAATAGTCTCTACGAAAACAGCGTCAGGTTCTTCAGCGAGCACAATCTGCGCTGCCTCAGAGCAGCAAAGATCTCTGAAGACAACATTGACTCCCATGGGTTGGAAGACAGTCTTAAGTAGACTGACAGTTGCTCCGTATACGTCCTGCGCAACCAGAATCTTTGAGCCTGCGAGTAGACCTGAGGCCATCAGCGTGCCCTGGATCGCGGCCATGCCGGAGCCTGTAACTACCGCACCTGTACCGCCTTCGGCATGAGCCAGCACATGTTCAAGTGAGTCTGTGTTGGGATTGCCCTGGCGAGCGTAGACAAACGATGGTTGTCCTTGCGCATTTTCATTGAACGCTTGATCAAGTTTTTCAGTCGTGGAGTGGAGATACGTAGTGCTGGTATAGATAGGTTGGATAGTAGGAGAGCCGGCCTCGTGCACCGGACGCCTATATTCTCCCCCATGTACAAATAACGTATCCAGGGTCCAATTGCTCGGATCTGCTTCTCTCATTGTGCTCCTCTTCTAAGTAAGATGTGCTAATAGCATAGCCTGGGATCAAGGAGTGCATAACAAGTTCAGGTATTGCAGATCTTCCAGCAATACCTGTATTGAAGGCAATTCTCCCTCATTATCAGCAATCCACTGCTCATATACTGCACTATAGCGGTTTGCCAGAGTTATGCCAGGTTTCGCGGTTCGGCTCTGGACATCCCAACGGGTGTAGCGGGCGAGAACAGTTCCTTGAGAATCGGTCAGCAGGTCAAAGGGCAGTTGAAGCTCCTCCTGTAGAGCCAGATTCTCGATCACAGGATTTGTTGCGATCGCCAGCACAGCGCAATGTTCCTCTCGAAGTGCACGGTAGAGGTGTTTGAACTCTTTCAAAACGCCGCGTGCTTCATTTGTCAGAAAATTGGTGAGCGCGATAATCACCAGATGTTCACGTTGTTTATAATCCCACGGGCTATGTGGCATTCCATCTCTCCCAGGCAGTGAGAAAGCGGGAAGCATAGTCCCCGGGGTCAGAAACGGTTGGTCTTGCTCAGACATGCATCGGGTCCTCTCAATTGAGTCCATCTTGCAGTATTCTCAAAGCGGAGCGAAGAAAGGAGATCCTTCTTCTATCAGCCTCACCGTTGCGTCAGGGTATCAGAGAAATCCGCAGGGGTCAAGTGATTCTACGTTATGGACATTGTACCCCAAAGGATCGCCAATCATCCTGGTTCAAGAGATAGCAATTTCTCAATCACCGCAGCAACACCATCTTCAGCATTGCTTCGCGTGACATAGTTCGCTGCCTGTTTTACCTCTTCCTCAGCATTACCCATGGCAACACCCAGACCAGCGAGGCGCAGCATCTCAATATCATTATGACTATCGCCAAAGGCCACAATCTCTTCCGGTTGGATACCGAGTTCGGCGATAATGGTTCGCAGTCCCTGAGCTTTAGAGACGGCGGGATGGAGGAACTCCAGCAGGTCGAAAGAAGATTGTGTGACATAAAGAGTGCGGGCAAACCGATCAATGAGGTACTGACGTTTCAGGCGCAGCAGAGAAGTATCACCAATGCCAACGACCTTGATACAGTCCTTCGGGTACAGGCTGGCCACATCTTCCACTTCGATTACCGCTGGTACCGGCGGTCGATACCATTGGCGTATTCTGGGAGCATTTGCATCTGCGTACACCTGGTCAAGTGTATGATAAGCGCGGTGAAAGCCCGCCTGTTTCAACTCTGCGAGTGCAGGTAAAATAAACTCGGGAGGCAAAAGTTTTTTTGCAAAGATCTCCCCTGTTTTGATATCAACGATCATCGCTCCATTCTCAACAATATGGAGACCCTCAATTGGCAGAGAGCCACAGATATCCTTAAGCACCGGCCAGTTTTGTCCGGTTGCAATTACAATCCTGATCCCGGCTTCGAAGGCCCGTTGGAGTGCGTATCGAGTTCGTGCCGTAATATGTTTTTGTGGTCTGGGCGTGAGAAGAGTGCCATCCAGATCGATTGCAAGCAGACGGTACATCTCTATGATCCTCCTACAGTAAATAAAAGCGAACCGCATATAGTTTCAGTCGCCCTTAAGATCTATCAATTGAGGCAGCCAAAAGTATTCCCTGGTTACGTACAGTTGAATGATGAGACAGTACGAAATAGTTCAACTGTTCTGGCTGGTTAAGATATCTCTACCTCGATAAACACTAATATAACAGACAAAGGGTTCTGACGAGAGCAGGGAAATGATCGTCTTATGGGGAAATGAGGGTTTCTTGAAGAGCTATTCTTCTTATCGATTGCCAATTCATCTATCAAATCTGATGTGCTGGAATATTGAGCCAGATGAGCACCCCGCTGAGGGCAGCCCTACTTTATCAGTAAGTGAGTATCTAAGGAATTTCAGGCTGAAAAGCTGAGCAATTTATGAGAAGAGGAGGTGATAGCCCGAGTTTCCTAGCAGTAGAAACCTTAACCGTTACTTTATTGAAAAGTGCAGTTTCATATATTATAGTGTGAGTGAAGATAAGTGGTCAGACGTTGCTAGAGAGTCTTTAGAGAAAAGATTGCTTACTCGTTTCGCAGAAGAGAGCCAATGGTTTGCCAGCATATCTTTCGAGTACTGAAGAGCTTTAAGCATGGTTGGTCTGGTAACGTAGCCAGCAATAGCGACAAAAGTTATTCATCTGTTAGTTGAGCGCTATAAAGATGCGTCAATGTTATCAGCGATTTTCCAGGGAACGGAAAGTTTAGAGGATGATGTATTTCTTTTATCTCATTAGGCGGGTGATGAAGTATCTATATCTAAAGAACCGAGCTTACCATCTCAGCTCTATTGCAAGAAAAAAAGATTTTCCTTTTACTACGTCAGGAGTAGAGTAACAAGCAAATTGCGGCGCGGCTTATGATCTCTTCCTACACAGTGAATAGAAATGTGCAGAACATTTGTATATCGTAGCATGATAGTCACGTTGAAGTAGATCGAATGTCTCTAAGAGGAGCTTTGATCTGATAGATGGGTTTCCAGGAATCCATTATCGAACTGGGGGATGCGATGAAACTGCTTATTGTGGACTCGGATCGCGATCTTGTGGAAATGTTGACGAGTTGGTTAAAGACATTGGGGTATGAAGTCTATCGCGCCTACACTGGTGAGCGTGCTTGCCTTGAGTGGGAGCAGCAGCAGCCGGATCTTGTAGTTATTGATCCCACTTTGAAGGATATGGATGGGTTGGCTTTATGTCGGGAGATGCGTGCAAAGCATGACGCTCTAGTTCTGGTTATAACCGATGGGAAAGATGTTCATGATGAGATACGTTGTTTGGAATCTGGGGCGGATGACTACTTAAGAAAACCTTTTTTCCCCGCACAATTTCTAGCTCGTTTACATGCAGTAAGTCGCCGTGGGCGTTCAACCCTGGCTCAGCGCCCTTCCTCGATTGTAACTGTTGGGCCTATTCGTGTAGACTCTTTACATAACGAAGTTGTAGTGGATGGGAAGACAGTGCGCTTGACGCCCACTGAGAGCAAGTTGCTCCATCTATTAGCTGTGAATGCCAATAATGTTTGTACGGCGAATCAGATCGTAGCTCATATCTGGGGATTTGGGAACGACGGTGACGCTTGCCTGATTAAAGCTCATATTCGGCATTTACGTCAGAAGATAGAGCGTGATCCCAGTCATCCATTATATATTCTAACTGTGCCAGGTGTAGGCTATACACTAACGCGCCATCGAGAAAAAGAAGATCAATTTGGTTCCAAGGATCTGGTGCATACACTGCGGGTAGCTTCGTTATAGCAGCGCATCTCTCTCTTTCAATAGGTATTTCTCCACCACTTATCGTGTAAAGGGTGTTCGTTCGATCAGAAAA
>DAOTTL010000436.1:0-2551 GCA_034438135.1 Ktedonobacteraceae bacterium
ATACGCAGATATTGCTGCTGGTTCGGTGCTATAAATGTCACACGTAAAGAAAAACGATGCGCCAATGACTGCTTCTCGTCCATGGTGTCGCGCCAGTTAACATCCTCGGTCGGTCTCCCGCGTTCACTGAAATTTTCCCTGATGAGATTTAAACGATTAGAGGTAGCACAGATCAAGATATTAGTGGGACGCGCCTGGGCCGTTCCTTCGAGCATAACTTTCAGCGCCTTATAGGCCGTTTCATTCTCTTCAAATGAGAGATCATCGATAAAGAGTAAATAATGCGCAGCACGTCCGCCCAACCGGTCCACAACACGTACCAGATCACGAATATCATCCTTGCCCACCTCTACCAGGTGTAGACCCTGTCCGGCATACGCGTTAGCCAGAGCTTTGACCGTTGAGGACTTGCCTGTGCCTGGAGGACCGTAGAGAAGCATGTCCTGAGCTGGAAAACCCGCCAGAAAACGCTCAATATTGATGGTCAGGCGCTGCTGCTGCTGCTCATGTCCAACCAGATTGCTCAACTGTACGGGATCAGGCCGCGCAATTCCGCTCAACTTTTGCTCGGCCCCCAACCAGCGGAGCACCTGGTAGCGTGCCAGCGAACCCGTGCCATGCCGACTCCAATGCCGCTCCAACGGTTCTAGCAACTGCGCCCAATCCGCACATTCAGCAATCTCAGTCGCCAGACTCTCCCAGTCAGGCATCGCTCCCATCTCCTGACGTGGCGCGAGATCCTGCCAGGGTACCCAGGCCTCCCGCAAAGCAGGCATAACGAGCGAAACTGCCAGTTGCCAGATCTTCTGAGCATCAAACCCGAAGAGCCGTTGCAAGGTCCGCAGGTCGCGTCTTGCCTGCTCACGCAGGGCAGGCGAAACCCGTTCACTTCCAACGCGCTCAACCTGAACACTCCAGGGATTCTGATCATCAATCAGCCGTGCAACCAGATAGGATTGCCAGGCGTCCCTCAATTGAGGAACCGTCGTATCGTTCGCCAGTTCAGCCAGTTGCCAGAAAGCATGACTATAGGCAGAAGCAATCATCTCGGGTGTTTCCTCTGCTCCCCCTAACAACGATAAGAGATTTATAACTGCTCTTCCCGCATCGTCCTGCACGATCGTGCGCAGAAGAATCAGACCTCCCGCCGCGTAGAGGATACTCTGCACTTCCTCACGGACTTCTTTAAAGCCTGGTGCAGATTCAGACTGCTCTTGTTTATACATAGATGGTTCCATCGTTATCCTGTTTTCCAGTGATTTTCGTTTGACGACCCGTCAATCTTTCGCTATAGTTTAGACAACGCCTAAAAAGTTTCCATCGCTCGAAAGGGAGAGCGATGTACCTGTTACAGAAAAAGGGAAAAAGAAAGCCGTGCTTCTACAACGTCTGCTAAGAATACTGGCTATCGTCACCGCTATCAGTTCCTATCTGGTGATTCTGCTAGGGGTACTTGTAACCACCACCGGATCGGGCCGGGGATGTGGGAATAGCTGGCCATTCTGTCATGGTCAAATCATCCCAGGAACGCTCTCCATCGCAGGAGTAATCGAATATGGACATCGTATTCTATCCAGTGCCGATGGGTTTCTAATACTTATTTTAACGCTTGGAACCTGGGTGCTGTATCGCAAAGATTTTCGTGCAAAACTCTTCGCCTTTCTCAGTCTACTCTTCGTGGTCATCCAGGGTGCGCTAGGTGCCGTCACAGTCGTCTTCGAGGGAACGCTCGCGCTTAACTGGATACTCTCAGTCCACTTTGGTCTCTCCCTGATCGCCCTTGCCAGCGTGGTCCTGCTGACGATCCGCCTCTTCCAGCTCGGCAGAACAAATACATCAGATGCCAAAACATCTGTTATGGTCGCCCGAGGAACACAGGTGCTCTTCTGGGGACTGGCCGTGTACACCTACATTGTGGTCTATACCGGTGCTCTGGTCGAACATACAGGCGCAGTTGCAGCCTGCGGCTACAATCTGCCCGGTTGTGGCTCAACCTATCTGCCAGGTCTGAACTCGCTGGCCGGTATCCAGGTACTCCATCGCTATGCCGCGGGACTGCTATGGTTCGGAGTCCTGGCAGCCGTGATCGTAGTGGTCCGCCACTATCGAGAACGTCGGGATCTGGTACAGGCGGTCTGGTGGGCCTTTGCACTTATCAGTTTACAGGCGGCAAGTGGGATCGTAAATGTACTGACTACAGGTCAGATGCTAGCCGCACTGATCCATACCACTCTGATCTCTATCTTTTTCTCAGTTCTCTGCTACCTCTGTGTAGCGGTTGGATGGCCCCGTACATCCAGATCTCAGGAACAAAAAAGCGCCAGGACACAGGTTGAGCTGACATCGGTTTCCTGATGGATGATGCATAGCTGTCACCTCAGTGGCCTGCGCGACAGAAAATAATAAGAGCAGAGGGTATGCTTTGTAGGACATTCGCCCTACAAAGCATACCCTCTGCTCTTGTTTAAATGGAGCGGAATGTCCTGCCAGGGCGATGCAGATAAGCAGCAAAAAACCTCCATCCTTGCTCTCCAAAAGAGGAAAATAGAAA
>DAOTTL010000437.1:0-7662 GCA_034438135.1 Ktedonobacteraceae bacterium
GTTTCTCTTCGAGAGAAGGGAGCCGCCTGAGAAGCTTTTTGTTTTCCTGACTAGATGACACGTCCTTTTTTAGTAAAGTATTAGTATCAATTCAATTTGCTGTATCCCACAGTCATGTATTGTAGCGGTTTGGTGCTCACCTTTCAAGCAGATATGACCTTGTTAGCCAATATTCCTATGTATTTATGTCAGAAAAGATCTTCTCTATGTGCTTTCTGGCGCAGTCCATCCGCTAGAAGAAGGCAGAAAATTTTCCGCTTTGTTTCCAGATTCTAGTACTTTTGCCAGAAGTGATCTATTCTAGTCTTTGGAACGAAGATAAGCTAGAGGCTATTGGAGACTCTATTCATTTACAGCAAGAGATCGAGAGCGGTTGGTTTTGTATGCTATACTGTACATCGACTGTTCAACGTGTATCAATATCTTAAGTTAAACTGTCGAGAGTTGTAGAGAGGTAAAAGATGGCATGGCCTACTAAGCAGACGTGGTGGAATAAGCGTTTGAAGAGAGGGAGAGAGTCTCTCGCGGCTTCTGTCGAGAATATAGTAGAGCAGCAGCACGAAGATCTGGAGCTTGTGGCTGAGGAAATAGAGGAGGAGAGGGATGATGAGGCTAACGCTCGCTATGTATCTCTCGTTCCTCCACAGTTACACCTTCAATCTCATGTGTGGCCCACAGTTCATGTATCCCAGCAGGTACAAGCCATCCATGAGTCATCTCCGACAGTACGCAAGCCATTCTCGCCGCCCCAGGAAACGGGCCATAGCAGGCGGTTAGCGGGTCGTTCAACCAGAGTGCACTTGCAGGCGGTTCACACAGAGCCTTTACAGAGATCTACCACAGAACAGGTACATGCTGTAGATATTTGTGCGCGAACAGCAGAGACGGAGCCACACAGATTTCCAGGAGTTGAAGAGGATCAACTTGTTGCGCATCAGAAGCAGACGGTGCCTGCGGTGACAGATCTCACGCCCATCCACTATGGGTGTGGGGTATTCAATCAAGGAGAAGAACAACTTACCATTCTGCACAAGCAGATCACCGGTCAAAGTGTCGTGAACATCATGTTAGCGGGCAATCCGGGTCCAGTGGTTGTACAGTATATTACTCTGCATCCTGAGGTAGGGTTTACCGTTCACATGAGTGCGCCAACCTCTGCATCTGCCCCTTTCAACTATATTGTCTGGTCTGGAAGCGTATTGGCGTGAGGCAGAAAGTTCAGGTTGCTTCGACAGGAATGGGGAGGGCAGGAATGGTGAAGGTGAAGCGGCTGCCCTGACCCAGGATACCAGGGCTATCGACGCTGATATTGCCTCCATGCATCTGAATGAGTTGGGCGACAATATAGAGACCCAGTCCGACGCCGCGGGTACCTCTGTTATTTGCCTGCGGGACGCGATAGAAGCGCTCAAACAGTCGGGATTGAGCATCCAGGGGGATGCCTATGCCCTTGTCTGCGATGCATACCTCGATCATCTCGTTCTGTGAATCTTCATGTGAACGACGAAAAAAGACACTGACGGGTCCCCCCAGTGGACTATACTTAATGGCATTTTCAACGAGATTGGCGATCACCTGAGCCAGACGAGCCTGGTCACCCAAAACCAGATAGGGTCTCGCATCTTGTTCAACATGACAACTGAGTTCATGCTGTTCTGTCAGGGCCACTTGATTCTCCACAACTTTTCTGGCAATTGCTTCCAGATCCACATTCTCGGTTTTAAGGCTGAACTGGCCGCGATTAATGCGTGTGGCTTCCAGGAACGTAGTCACAATATTATTGAGTTGTTTTGCTTGAGCGGCAATTGTTTCCAGATGTTCATTGATTGAGAGGGAGGCAGGGGTGAACTTCTCAGCCTGGGTAATGCGATTCAGCGAACGCTGTGCTCCCTGGCTACGTGCCAGAATAACCGCCAGAGGATTGCGAAATTCGTGCGCGGTTATCGCCAGAAATTCATCTTTAAGGGTATCTGCATCGCGCATCGCGGCCTCACTGGTGCGTGCCTCTATGGCTTCCTGTTGCCAGCGAGCCTGCTCTAAAGCGACTCCAGCCAGTTGAGCGATACCCTCGATGATCGTAATATCCCAGTTGTTGAAAGCAGGAGTTTGAGGCATGTGCCGGGCCAGAGAAAAAGTGCGACTTACTAGAATCAGGCCCAATAGTTGTTGATTATGTTTGATAGGTGCAGCTAGAACATGCCATTCTTCAAAGGGATTTGTGTGGGCCGCATAGTATTCTGAGCCAACCAGAGTCGCGTGGCCCTGTCTTAATTGCTCCATGAGCTTGCACGCTTTTTCGTTCTGCATGTTGACCCAGCTCTGCTGTTGTACAAGCCACTCTTCTTCCTCTTCTTCAGAAGCGAAGCCTATGGAAAGCAGCCGATCAAACGTTTGATCGGCTTGCTGGAACAAGTAAACGGTTCCGCGTAAACATTGCAGCAAGGTGAGAGTATTTGCCAGGACGCTCTGCAAGATCTCGCTGATATCTGTACTGTGTGAGACTGCCTCAGCGATTTGGAGAAATGTTTCCAGGGCTTGTCGAATGCGCTCGTCAGCTCTTATCTGGACCGTGACATCACGGAAGGCGCAGACCAGAGCAGCTTCGCCGAGGTGTCTCCCTTTCATAGGTGAGATAGAGACCTCAATAATTCTTTGTGATTCGTCGGTTCTGGTGGTGACAAAACGTTCTCCACGTATGTGTTTGTTGTCGCGCAGCGCCCTGGTGAGGGGGAAATCTTCAAACGAGATCAGTTGTCCGTTCATTGTGTATGCTGGATGAGATTGAAGAAACGTTTTGATTGGCATGGAAACATGTACGGGTATTCCGAGGAAGCTGGCCGCTGCGTGATTGTGTATCTGTATCTGCTCATCATATGTGACAATACAGATGCCCTCACTCATAGCCTGAAAAACCGTCTCCAGAGTATTTGCTCGCTCATTGGCCAGGTCAGCCGCTCGCCGGGTCTCAGCCATCAGTTGTGCCTTCTCGATTGCCAACGCACACTGGGCCGCGATATCCTGAGCAAAGGCATAGTGCCCTCGACCGGGCTTTTTCTCCCCAACATAGTAGATGACGATCAGTCCCAGACAAGCCCCATCGCGGGGAACTTTCGTATGCTCTTCCCCTGCTGGTAGGCCAGCATTTTCTTCACCGTTCTTCTGATCTGTCACGCTGCCCGTCAGAGGAACAATTAAAATATTTTTGAACACAGTTTGATAGAACCAGGCAATCTCGCCTTCAAGCGCATTATGTTTACTTAGCAGTTCTGGATGGCCAGACTGTATAACTTGCCGGAAGCTGGGCAGATGGTTGATTAAAATACTCTCCTCTGGGAGCCTCTTATATTCTGCCAGCGCATCTGATGGACCCGCCGGACGCAAAATAGATTGGTTCTCATCGAGTAGCAGCGCCAATCCCGCACTTGCCTCCAGCCCTTCGACAAGGTAGCCGGTGGCCAATTGCAAAACTATAGGGAGTTCTTCACTCGAATTGACGGTTTTGGCCACCTGATAGATGGCGCGTGCGCGTTCAATCAACTGTTCCGCACGCCGTTGCTGCATCTGCGCTTTCTCGTAAAGACGTGCGTTATCAACAGCAACTGCCGCCTGCTGACTGATAGCTTTCGCCCATGCCAGTTGTTCTTCATTGAACGTGCGGAGCTTGCCTGGATCGTCGAGCGAGAGCATGCCGACCATCCGTCCATCGCGGACGAGAGCGATCAGCAGGACTGAGTAAACGTTGAGAATAGATGGATCCTGGCGTTCAAACCGCGCCAGATCGGACACACGTTTAATATAGAGTGTTCCATCGTTTGCCAGTAGTTGTTGAATGACTGGAGCATCAATAGAAGATGAGTTAGTATACCAGAAGGCCTCAGCAGCTTTGCCCAGAGTAGTAACAGTTTGAGGCGAAGCAATATAGTATGTCGCGGGACGAAGAACTCCCCAGGATTCATCTACCAGAAAGACAGCGCAGCGTTCTACCTCACACAATTCGGTTGTGCGCTTCATAAGTTCTTTCAATATATTTTTGAGATCAAGTGATGAGTTTAAAATATCCGCTAATTCACGCAGTATGACACTTTCGCGCAACGCTTTTTGCAACTGTAAATGCTCAGCCTGATCGGCTGGGGGACGATCCTCTCCTGGCATGCTCTTGTATCCCCTTGTAGTAATTGTGAATGAGCTTTGACTGGATCGAGAATTATCATTGCTGATTGTACCTGTAAAGATCTGTACAGGCCTCGATGGGGAAATAAGCTTGTAAAAGCAAGTGTAGCAGATGAGCCAGAAGAACGTCAAGCGCTAAAGGACTTTTCTCAAGGTTTCTCACGAGTCTTTTTACGCTCTGTCTGCGCTGACTGTGTGATATAATAGGAGCCAAATTTAACGCTAAAAATAGCGAGGAACTATGACGTTGCATATTGGAATAGACTATCAGCCAGATCAGTGGCGTGTCTGTATTATTGGGCATAACGAAGCGCCTGAACTTCATACGTTAGGAACTGCCAGAGAGGTTTTGACAGCAATAAGTGCTGTGTGTACTCGTGGTGCTATCCCAACCTTAATAGTATCCCTGGATGTGACAACACCCTTCTTGTCCATGCAATCCATGAATGATGGACAACTTGATCGTCTGGTCCAACGTTATCATCCGACGCCGATGGCGAGCGAGGTAAGTGAGGTCTTGCAGGAACTACGTGCGATGCACATACATAGTTATTGTGCTCCATCCGTTGAATATCTGCCAACGCTGCCTGCTCACCGCCGTCTGATGCGTCCGACTCTAGGTACAGCGAACGAATTGTGTGCTCTGCTCGCTTTGCTCCAACATATGCGTGAACAAGAGGCTATCTGGCAGGAGATGAATTTTCTCTATGTAAATGCCAGTTCCACTGGTGTCTGTATTCTCGTTATTAAGGGTGGTCAGGTCGTTAACGGTATTGGTACTGTCCAGGGTTCATCTTTCTCGGCAGCTTCGGGGTATCTGGAGATGTTAGAGACCGCTGATGATCTCGGTGAGCAGGAGCAGCGAGCACACCTCCAGCGGGCCTTTCGTGAGGCTTTCTGGGAGGGTCTGACTCAAGAATTGGCAGGTTTGATGGCTATTCACCATATTGAAGATATTGTGGTGCTAGGTCAGCGAAGTGGAGACCTCGTAGAGCGACTGGCAGGCGTTTATCAGATCTACTACTTCCCCTATGCTCGTACCGAACGTGAGGGATACGAAGCCGCTTCAGGAGCGGCTCTCATGGCTGAAGGTTTAGAGCACACAGGAAGTGCCGCAGAAGTGGTGCAGCATCTCCAGATTCGCCATGCCAGTCGTCTTACTCTCGTGAATTAACTCTTCTCCCTCTCAACTATTTTCTACGCAGACGTATGACCGTAACGACAAAGGCCAGGGCGGTGCCAGCAAGAGCTTCAACAAGTGCTCCTGTTTTCGCCGTCTTTTTCTTCTGAGCCGCTGGAAGTACTGGCTGGGGAGTTTTCTTTTTGAACAATCCTGCCTGACCCTTGTTGTGATTAGTGGATGCATCAGCCTGGTCTGTCTCCTTAGAAGTATTCGCCTCTTTTTTCTGCCGTGCTTTCTTTTCTTTCTCTGTCAGCTTTACTGTTTCGGTGGAAGTACTGGTCTTCGTCGAATGGCCAAATGTATCACTCAGTACCACAGCTATATTGTTAGGCAGAGAAGAGATGTGCTCGGCGAAGTAAGCGTTTACCTGTGCGCCAAGCAACAGGATCACCGCAAAGTAGTAGAAGAAAAGCAGGAAAATAATTGCAAATCCTACGCTACCTGTATAGCTACCCAAAAAATGTGTGATATAGAATGGGAAAAGTGCCAGAAAGATCTCCAGGAGGATCGCGGATACCAATGCACCAAGCCAGCTGTTTTTGAAGCTAATTCTCTGGTTAGGAACTACCATAAAAATCACCTCAAAGAGTATCCAGGCTACAGCAGCACTTCCAATCAGACTGACTGCGCCCACTAGAAAGCTATTGTGAAGAAAACCTGAAGCACCAGGTAAACCGCTCAGAACCGAACTTTGGACCAATGAGAGAATGAATGCTGGCGCAGATGAGGCAAGGATCATCACTGGCGTTAGCAGAATGAAAACAACAATCATTCCGATGGCCATAATATTCTGAGCGATAAATGTGCGCGTATGTGTGCGATAGATAATATCGAAGTAAGCCTCAAGAGAGATAAACAGACGCGATCCGCCAAAAAGGGCGGTGAGCAACGCAATTAAGCCCAGTATGCCAGCTTTGCTACGCAATGATGTAAGCGCTGGTGCCAGAACGTTCTGGGAAGCAATCGTTGAGGGGAAGACATTCTGGATATGGTTAATAACCATGACAAATGTCTCAGGACTGAGACTACCTATGATATAGCCTAGCGCTGCGATGAGTGCAACGGCGATCGGCACAATTGCGACCATCAGATTATAGGCCAGACCAGAGGCAAAACTCATTGTCCAGTCATTATTGAATTTGCTGAAAAATCCTGGAAAGGATTTGATTTGCTTTTCTACCCCTTGTAATTTGTTGTCGGTCGATGGCTTGTCTTTTTTCTCCTGGTTTGCGAGACTAGTTTGCATTGCCCTGCCCCTTTTCTGTATGTGATAGATGCCTCTGACCAGCTACGTAGTTTCACTGTCTAAAGTATACTTAGGGCACGCTCCAGGTACTTGCCACGTTTCATATGCGGTGATATGAGTTCAGCGGCTTGCAAAGCCGCTCTTCCCCCGAAAAAGGGGAGAAATGGTTGAGTTTGGAAGCAGCATTGCTGCTTCCAAACTCAACCATTTCTCCCTGAAAATCTGGTGGTTGCGCCGTCAGCAAGAGCGTTTGCGCATTTTGCAAGATCAGGGATGCTGAATAGTTACAGCCTCCAGTGCGCTGATAACCTCTTCCAATTCTTCGATTAGTGGGGTATGTGCGCGTGTTTTGTACACCTCCAGTACTGAGCGATAGTACCAGAGTGTTCCCTCTTTCCCTCCTTTGAAGCGTTGCCAAAGTTCATCGCCTATCGTGCGATAGTTGTTCAGGATAGTGCGGGCATTATGCAACTTATCGCAGGCCGAAACGAGTTGGACCGAGGGCGAGGCGGTACGCAGGTGTTTGATATAGGCCTCTTTGCGTGCTTGCCAGGGTGGCTTGGGTATAATGTCGGTATCGCTGCACCCATCGACAATTTCGGTGACAATCTCACCGAAACGTCGGCGGATATCCTGTCTTACCGTATCGCCACCCTGGTCTTCAATCGCATCATGCAAAAGAGCTGCGATTGCCTCGTCTTCATTTCCTCCATGCTCAAGGACAAGAGCTGTAACCGCTAGCAGGTGAGAAATATAGGGGATTGATCCACCTTTGCGCACCTGTTGGCTGTGGAGTTGTGTCGCAAATACCAGTGCCTCTTCGAAGCGGGTTGTGGTTTCCATAAATGTTTCTTTGCCCCTCTTTTTCTGTACGTATTTTTCTCTATTCTATACGTATTTTCCTGTACTCTTTCTTGCCTATACTAAGGATGGACCTGGTTTCATTCTAACGAACGCTCAGCAACGTGTATTGTGGCTGTTCTGATTGAGTAAAACGTTCCAATTTTTCTGTATATTTGTACATATAATTTGTAATTTTCCGTAAAAATTATATCATGTTTAT
>DAOTTL010000438.1:0-3286 GCA_034438135.1 Ktedonobacteraceae bacterium
AAAGTTAGAAAATCAGTACTTAGCCCTTCAGTTATCCAAGTATGTTTTGTATCTGGTCTCAATTCTCTCCACTCAAGGCCATATATACTTTGTCTTTCACGGAGAAAATCGTACTTTTCAGTCTTTCGCCAATCTTCTGGCACCCGGTAGTAGTGTAATTTGTGTTCGCTATGCTTAGCTGAACGTATGGCAATCGTAATGCCCACTCCCACTTGTATACCAAACACATTATGGGTTGTCCCTGAAAGTTTTGGATTTTTTCGGACATTCCCATGCAAATCGAGGTGATAGATTTGTGTAAAATCCTTTAAGAGGTGTTTTCGCATGCCGTCAAACGCGATTTGTTCAAAGAAAGAATTATTAGTGACAAAGCATACAACGCCGTCTCGGCCCTCCAAGCGATCAGTTGCCCAACGAAAGAATCTTACATATGCATCATAAAGTTGAGTTTTTAATGTAGCGTGAGAGTCTCTGACATATGTTTCTTGGATGCTGTTATCAACAATTTTATGTTTGTGATTTCTGTTATTATCATTTCCGTTCTTTTGCCCCACATTGTACGGTGGATTGCCAATAACAACCCTGATATCAGCGGCCTTTTCGCGTTCGACACGCTCAGAGTTTTTTTCGTTCATGTACGAAAGCTGCATACTCTCCGCCAGTTCCAGCGTATCGGCGAAACAGATGCCACCGAAGGGGGCATAGCTGCCCATGCGATCGAAGTACTCGTGCTCGATGTTGAGGGAGGCGATATAGTAGGGGAGGAGCATGATCTCGTTACAGAAGAGATCGTTCGCGTACTTGTCGCGTAAGGCACTGCGAGAGGTCCGCGCGATCCGCGAGATAATGTTTACGATAAAGTTACCAGTTCCTACGGCTGGATCGAGGATCTTCACGCCAGGCGTGGCCAGACTTTGACCAAACTCCTTCTGCAAGACCTCATCGACGCTCGCCACCATGAAGTCCACAATCTCCTGGGGCGTGTAAACAATCCCATGCGTATCCGCCTGTTTGACCGAGAAGCCCTGGAAGAAACGCTCATAGACCGTATTCAAGAAGTGCTGACGTTCGGACCAGCTCTCGATCCCCTTTGCCGCAGCCTCAATCACCACATAGAAACGGTCCAGACCCCTCAGAAAGTCCCGCCGATCATACGAGTTACTGATCAACGCCTGGATAACCTTCTCAATCTCAATGGCAATCACGTTGCGATTGATAAAGTCGGCATTGTTAAAGATCGTCCTGAAGAGCCGTTCCGTCAACAAATGCTGGATCAGCATCTCCTTGATCTCATTGGGACTGATCTTAGGATTGAGCGAGGTTCGGCAGAGTTCGCTAAAGGTCTCGAAGGCATCGATAAAAGCCTTGCTCTGCTTATATTCTTTGTCGATCAGCTTCAACAGATCACCGGCCAGCTCAGGGATGCGCGTCCTGAACTCCTGGACCGCATGCTCAAAGTTCGCAATCTCCGGCTCCGTATAGGTCAGAAAGTACTGTAACAGATCGCGCAGGTCCGAGGCCTTGCTCAGATCAAAGACCACCGGGAAACGTTTCTTATTCTGGTAGAGGATAGCCGTCTTCGTATTCTCAAACAGCGCATTCTCCAGAGGATAGCCAGCGGCAATCTTCTTCTGCACCTCCTGCTCCAGATTGATCTCCGGACCCTTCGCCTCCCAGATGCCGCGTCTAAAAAACGTATCGCGCACAACACCGTCCGGTCGAATGCCGCCCTCGATCGTCTGCTCAGGGATCAGTGTCAGATTGACATAATGTGCTGTATCTGCCAGCAGATTTTGGAAGGCCGAGCGCAGAGCCAGCTCGTGTTTAGCAAAGCCCTCATAGCCCTGAAGTTCCTTGTGGTAGCGAGCAATTGCACGATTGAGGACAGGGGTAGTCAGGCCTGCCGGAGTGCTAATCAACAAATCCTTCTCCACCTTTGCAACCTTTTCGGATTGATACTGGAGCCGTTTCTCATGAGACGAAAGCGGCTCAGGCGAGCGGCCAGACATCCCATTGAGTATCTGGCGGATCGCCTGAGCAATCTCAAGGAATGCATTGTCGCGGTTGGTCCACTCAGTAACCGGTTTACCACTGCGAGGGAGTACCTGGAGAGAACCAAACGGCGCTTGTTGCCAGTCTGACGGTCGTAAGATAACCGGAATAACGACCGTTTCTCCAGTCGCGTGACGTTGCAGGGCTTGCTGCAATTCTACCTCATAACAGTAGTCTGAGGCCAGAAAATCAGGACTGATGAGTAACAAGATCAGATCAGCCTCTTGTAAATGCTGCTTGATCTCTGCTGCCCACAGCGCACCCGGCATAATTTGTTGATCGTGCCAGGTCGCGAGCAGACCCTCGCGTTTCAGCGCCGTCAGTTGGACATCCAGCCGTTTGCGCAACGCCTCATCCTCACGCGCATAGACGTAGAAAAGTTCGCAAGTCTCAGTTTGCATCTTTGCACTCTTTAATAATCTAGCAATAGAAAACATAAAAAATGGGTAACTCGATTTTCCCAAGTATAGCATTTATTGACCTTGAGAGAAACCCTTAGACAATAAACATTCAGAGCTTCGCAAAAGTTGTTTCTTTCCTCGCTCCACCCTTTTTGGATGGACAGTGGCAGCTCGAATGCACTGCCGCTGTCCATCTTGTGCTCCTGGGGAGGACTGGCGAGGGTTATCAGGGGGGTGCCATCAAGCCAAAAGATGATGGCACCCCCTTTTGTCTGGCTCTGGGAGCCGGGTGAGGGAAAGTGTATCATCAAACGACGCGTGGGGTGCCATCAAGCCAAAAGATGATGGCACCCCATTCGTGCGGCTTGTAGAGCCGATGGAGGGAGGGGGGTGCCATCATGTACGCAAAATACGCGCCTTTTGCTAACCATATCTACTTAGTTTTGCTTCTATCTTAATTAATATACATCTCTTTTTTCCTTTAGGAAGAGGAAAATTTGCGTACATGATGGCACCCCCCCTCTTAGATCGGCCTGGTGAGCGGCCTAAAGGGGGTGCCATCAATTAAAAAGATGATGGCACCCCCCCTGGTTTGATGGCACCCCCCCTCTTAGATCGGCCTGGTGAGCGGCCTAAAGGGGGTGC
Source organism: Ktedonobacteraceae bacterium (assembly GCA_034438135.1). Lineage (GTDB taxonomy): Bacteria > Chloroflexota > Ktedonobacteria > Ktedonobacterales > Ktedonobacteraceae > Paraktedonobacter. Next base: position 3,099 of record DAOTTL010000438.1, read on the forward strand.
CATCAAGCCAAAAGATGATGGCACCCCCCCCTGGTTTGATGGCACAACCTGCGTGCGGCTTGTAGAGCCGATGGCGGGAGGGGGGTGCCATCATGTACGCAAAATACGCGCCTTTTGCTAACCATATCTACTTAGTGTTGCGTCTCTCTTAATTAATATACATCTCTTTTTTCCTTAGGAAGAGAAAA
>DAOTTL010000439.1:0-7122 GCA_034438135.1 Ktedonobacteraceae bacterium
ACACCGTTTAACCCTCCTGCATGGCTTACCAGGCTTTGCAAGATAATCTGGCGTGGACGGGGATTTCTCTTTAGCACAGTGGTACTTAGCGGTCTGCTGAACATTATTGATGCGTTGCCCTTTCTCGATCCTTCCAGTTTGCAAAATCTGCTGCTTGCCGGGCTGATTTCTCACTGGTATATCCTGCTCTCACTTTTCTTCGTCTTGCTTGTACTCACGACTATCTGTGGACTGATTGCACGACTCGGCGCACCGCTCTCCGAGAATGGACTACGACGCGAGTATCTCAAGATGCTGACCAGCGAACGAGAGATGGCGACTCTCCAGGGCGTTCCGGCTGGTCTGATCGCTCAGAGTGTCCGTCTATCCGATATTTTCATCGCACCCCAATTTCGTCCTAATCGTTCGCTGGTAGATTTTCCACTCTCCGAACAGGAACTTGACCGTTATCGCCAATCACTTAAACATGGAAACAGCCACTCTGTTGAGCTTGAGCGCGTGGTCTTTGAGTCCGAGAAAAGCTGGCAGCATCTTTTAAAGGAGGGTGATCGCCTGGGACTCGCTGAAGTGTGGAAGCGCCTGAATATAGAGCACACGGCGGTTATCCAGGGCTTTCCAGGCATGGGCAAGAGCACACTGATGGAAAGACTAACCTTGCATATGGCTGCCTGCGGTCTCAAACGGTCCGATCCTGCGATGCCTGAACAGGAGAAGCTTTTCCCGACGCTACTACCAATCCTGCTCCGCCTGGGTGAGTATGCTACGGCACGAGCAGAAACTTCTTCTCTCTCGCTTGATGACTACCTTGTACAAGTCATGGATGCAAGAAGGCTGCCGGATCTGTCAGCCAGGATCGAGAGGGCGCTTCAGAGCGGTTCGTGTCTGGTAATGCTGGATGGACTCGATGAGGTGAGCGACCCGACGATGCGTTTACAGGTGCAGGAGCAGATCAGGGCGTTTGTGACGAAACACTCCTCGAACCGCTTTCTGATTACCTCGCGTGTGGCTGGCTATGATCAGGCTGCGTTTCCCGCCTATCCTCACTTCACCCTGGCTGAACTGAACCAGGAACAGATCACGGACTTTCTGCCACGCTGGTGCCGTGCGACCCTGGCGCGAGACCGTGGGATCAGTACCTCGGATGCTATGGGTGACGTGAGTATTGAGCAAGAGGTCAATAAGCGTGTAGAGACGCTCCAGGCAGCACTTCAGGAGAATGCAGGGGTCAAAGAACTGGCTGAGAATCCACTTTTGCTGACGCTCCTGGTGGTAATGCAACAAAATAGCATCGTTCTGCCCCGACAGCGCGTCGAACTCTATGATGTGGTGACACGCACCTTGCTGGAGAACCGCAATATCGCGAAAAATCTGAAGCCTGTACTCGAATTCCAAGCCATGCAGTATCTTGGGCCGCTGGCTTTTGAGATGCAGGAGGCCAATAACAGCTTTATGCGCAAACGCGAGGTAGAGGAGCATCTGTCTGTGGTAATTCGTCAGACAGGTGGAACGGAGGAGGAGATAGCGGAGCAAGTTCAGAGCTTTTTGCTCCATGTACGGGAACGCGGTGGACTCTTTGCTTCGCGAGTCGGAGATTATTTTGGTTTTATCCATCGCACCTTTCAAGAGTATTTCGCCGCTCGCTTTATGCTCAATAACATCAAAGTGGATCAACATGTATGGATTGACCAACTGGTCGAGCGTGGGTGCCACCAGGATGCGCTCTGGCGTGAACCTTTTCTGCTGGCAGTGGCCTACCAGAGTCGAGAGAACGAACGGATTGCAAACGCTATCCTGCGCACATTGCTGGAGCGAGATAAGGGCAACGATCTCAAGCAGAAGGCTTTTGATCTGCGGCTGGCGGTCGATGCTTTACTTGAGGCCAGAGAACTAACAATCGATGCTGCTCTACAAACACGGCTGGCTGAGCTACTCCTGGCCACCTATGAGCAAGCACGACGCACACGAGCGTTTGAGATATGCCAGGAAATCGAGAAGAGTGTAAGCAGTTGGCTGCTCAATTTGCCTAAGGAACTCTATCGACCGCCACCGTTGCTAGAGGTGCTTGTAAAGGCGATCAGCGATGGGACGCACCTGCCTCGCCAGCGTTCTACCCTCTATTTGCTTGCTGCGAGTGCATCAGCGTTGGAGGCTGGTTCTGACAGTATTTTTGAGGTACTTGTTCCACCACTGTTGGCGCTCACAGGTCTACCTGCTATCGGACCCTATACTCCGAGCAAACAGATCGCTGCCACCAACGACTTTGACGTGGCTGACTTTGCCCAAATGACTCTTTCTTTCCTGGGAAAACGTGGACCAGCAGGCGCATATCTTGAGACTGTACGAGCCTATTTCAAGACCTCACCCGAGCAATTGCGCATGCTTGCTCGCTATTCGCTGGACTGCCAAACGCTAATTACTCCGACCTTCGTGCCTCGTTCTGGTGAGATTTATCGGCGCTATGAATCCGCTATCGGGCAATGGATACAATTGCGAGATCGCTCTGATGAAGGAATTACCGAGCAACGCACAGATGAGTGCCTGGCTATTCACCAGGAATTAGTCGATTGTGCTGAGACAATCAGCTATCCAGCCTCACTACATCTTCTGGCTATGCTACAACGATCTACACAAATGGCAGATCAACCCTGGTCACAGGTCTGGCAGAGCTATCTATTAGAACAGATAAATATGGGAAACTTTCTCAGCTATCGACAGGCAGCCCTGTTATGGAACTCGCTTTTTCCCGACTCACAACTGCAACCGCTGGTGGATATTCTACTGAAACAGTATGTTTCCTCCGACTTTACTAGAAGAAGATATGCGCAAAGATTTATTTCATCTTTAAAGAGCGAATTGAGCAATTTGAGCAATTTGAGCAATTTGAGCAATTCGAGCTATTTGAGAGATTTGAGCTATTTAAGCGAATTGAGATATTTGAGCAATTTGAGCAATTTGAGATATTTGAGCGAATTGAGATATTTGAGCTATTTGATAGATTTGAGCTATTTAAGCAATTTGAGTGATAAATTAATAACAAAAGATAGTGTAGAGTTGGCGAAACAGATGCTCGTCGATGCAAACAGCCAGCAGAAGATTGATCTATTGGGCATCCTTGAGGCTCGGATGTATCAGTTTCAAACAGAAGGCACCAGGGGGCCGGAAGTAGAAACCGAAATACAAACACTGGCCGAAGCTGCCATTGCGGCCTCAACAAATGCTGATAGTTATGAAGAAGTGCATGAGGCAGCGTTGGAGGTGTTACGTGCGATCCCTGTATTTGCCAGGAGCGAGATCATCCTGATCCGGCAGATCGCAGAACGAGAGCAAAACGAGGACATTCAAACCGCCTGTGCTACGGCTTTAAGCAACGCTCAGTCTGCAAACGTAAACAAAGAAGCATGGCAGGAGATAGAGAAGGCTCAAACGTCATCTGCGAGAAGCATAGCCCAGACCGCGAAGAAACTGATAGAGAGCAAACGTCCATCATCTCGTGAAGTAGACGTATGGTAATCAGGGTCAGGGAAGCTAAAACAGGAGGCGAAGTGCACAAAGCGCGTCACGGATGGATCGGCTAACATAGCGTTGAGTGCCTCCCGAACCGTCAGAACAAAGTCTCGTAAGAGCAGCCGCCCGCTTTCAAGAGTAAGCATCTTCTTTCTCTCACACTTTCTGTTACTGTTCAACAATATTCAGAAAGAACCAGAAAGAGAACTACCAGGAGAGACAAAGCAAACTGCTCTTCTATCTTTTCACATATACAAACTGACAACGCCAGCACTCAGGCTTATGGACCTTTGCGCAGAACTACTCCCGTATCGTTGAGAGACAGGTTCAGCGTAGCAGTTGGAGCGGCTGATCCAATATCCGTCTTGATATCAGTGGTACTGTCTGGCGTTGACTGTACCTGACTATAGTCCGACGCAATTGGACCAGGGATGCCCGAAACATCCAGATGAAACGCAGCAACGGAAGGCAACAGCGTCTCAACAGTCCCGCCATTATCATCAATCGTTGAAGTACTTCCCTGAGCCAGAGTACCATCAAACGTCACAACACCCCCATTATCGCCAATCTTTGACTGCCCTTCCAGAGTACAGCCAATCATCGTAACGGGTCCGCCGTTTACATCCAGATTTATCGTTCCGCTAACCCCGAAAATCGTAACTGTATTAGCCTCATCAAACTCCAAATTTGTATGAGGCGGTACCGTCATAGTGATCTGTCCATCATCACAGGGGGTTAGATCGAGAATATTGCCAGTGGCATCCTGCTGATACTGGGGGAAAAGGCCCGAGAGCACAACCTGATCTGGCTGTCCAACGTAGACCCTGATATCGCCAGTGCACTCCTTCCCAATGATGGACGGATGATCCCCAACCGAGACCGCCACACCACCGTGGATGCGCGAGAGCACAAAAATCAGACCACCCACAACCAGAGCCAGCAGAATCAAGCCAGTCACACACCCTCGAATCCGCCTCCCGAGCGGGTTTTGATTTCTCACATAAGTATTGTTGTACATAGCTTTAGTCTCCCCCTTGCGCATTCACAGTGATCGATCCGCCGTTATTGTAAAGCGAGAGCAAGGCCCGTGGACTGGCACCTATATCCGCATGCATTTCTGAGCCACTGTTGAGCTTCTGAGGCTTTGTATTTGGAAAACTACTGGTAATCGTGCCCTGATTATTTGTAATTGCATCAACATGTACGGATACATTTAAGGGTAGAGAGAGCGTCATCCCATGACCGTTAGAGGTAAAATGATAGTTTCCATGTGAGTCCAATGAACCCTGAAAAGTGATATCCGCGCTATTATTGTCCACCGCGACCGAACCACTTAGCTGGTCCTGAGTGGCAACGATTGCGCCACGATTGCTTCTCAGCAGAGAAGAACCGGACAAACGGCAATTTTTCACCGTCAGCGAACCGCTATTGGTTGTCAGGGACATCTGGCCCGTCACGCCCACAACCTGGAGTGCCAGATCATTTGTATCGATCTCAAGATCTGTCTGCGTTGGCACCGTAATATCGAAGACACCTTGATCGGTTGAGTCCACATTATAAATCACAGTCTGCTGATCGCCTGACTCCTGGTAGAACTCAGGAAAACCAAAGGGGAGATTAAGAGGACGAGCTGGTTTAATGATGATTTGATTGCCTGGACCTCCCGCGTGAATGTAGAGAGAGGAGGGATGGACGACAGATTCATTCACCCCCTGGCTTTCAAGAATCAGTTGGGGATGCGAACTCACCGGGATCACAGTTGAACCTACGGGAAATGGTACATGCAAGATCAGGACTGCCAGCGCTCCCAGCAGTACAATGACCAGCAATGTGCCGAGACATCCCACGCACCCCCTACCACGCCTGCGCTGTCTCACGTAAGGCAAGCCCGCGCTTCCTGAATAAGGGTAGGGATTCTGCCCATAGCCCCCGGCGTTTGGATTGGAATATTGCATAAAACTCCTCAAATAGACCAACTAAGATAAAGTAATGGAAATTGACCGACTAAGATGATGGACCTTGTCTGATAGCACATCTGAAAGTAGTATACTGCCACTCTAGAGCTTCGATAGAACTATTGGGATAACGTTGAGGTGCTCTACTTGTAGCATACGAGCTATTGGGATAACGCTGATAAGATCGTATTCTTATGCCAAATTTCCGCGGCTTCAACGTTTCATTTTGTGAAAATAGATAGGAAGCGAAAGCTCCTGAAGCTAAAGAAGTGAGCACCCCAAAAGCGGAAAGCTCTGTTATAGGGAGAGCGAACATTTGACTTAATGGCGCTCTATCTCCTAAAATACTATCTAATAGTACATAAAATGCAATAGGAGGAATGTATGCGAATACGTAAAGCTGTTCTACCAGTAGCTGGCCTGGGAACACGCGTCCTGCCAGCAAGTAAAGTTGTGCCCAAAGAAATGTTACCGTTGGTAGATAAACCAACGTTACAATATATCGTTGAAGAGGCAGTCGCGGCAGGTATTGAAGAGATCATCTTCGTCACCAGCCGCAGTAAACGCGGGATTGAAGATCATTTCGATGCCTTCCCTGAATTAGAAGCCGTTCTCGAAAGAAAAGGAAAAAAACGAGAGTTGGCTGGACTACGTCACATCGAAACGATGGCCAAATATGTCTCAGTACGGCAACCGCGTCCGCTGGGCCTGGGCCATGCAATCCTCTGTGCTAAAGATCTCGTGGGCGACGAGCCATTTGTCGTTATGCTTGGGGATGATCTGGTCGCTCCCGAAACCCCCTGTCTACCTCGTATGATTGAGCTACACGAAAAATATCAGGGAACAGTTATTTCTCTGTTCACACCTCCACTTGAACAGCTCTCTGCCTTTGGGGTCGCCGCGGTTCAGGACATTGAGGATGATGTCGTTAAAATTCACACGCTGGTCGAAAAGCCTAAACTTGAGGATGCACCCTCCAGACTGGCAGTTGCGGGACGCTATGTGCTGACGCCCGACATCTTCGCGCTGCTGGAGAAAACCCGGCCAGGAGTCGGTGGCGAGATCCAGCTAACAGATGCAATGTTGGTTCAAGCCGAGGCAGGAAATTGTTATGGCCTGCGCTTCAGCGGTATACGCTACGATACCGGCACACCTCTGGGCTTACTGACCTCCTCCATCGCCTATGCTCTCAAGCGTCCAGAGATCGCACCTGGCCTGATCGAATACATGCATCAGGTGCTTCAGGAACACTAAGCTGGTCAGCACTATAAGTCAGCCCTGCTTTTGCAAAAGCAGGTCAAAAGGCTTTTGGCCTGCATAGCAGACTACCCCCTTACAAGTAGAAGTTTCTTCTCGCTTTTCCCTCTGTCGCCAGAGGCGACAGAGGGAAAAGCGAGCAACTGGTGTGGAGTTTGGCGCATTCGCGCCACACTCCACACCAGTTGCGCTTTTTTACATGGGGTGGGGTGGCCTGCCAGGCCGACGCAGCAGATCGGCAAGAAACCTCTACGTGTAAGGGGGGTTCTGCAAGCCGCAGAAAAGATAGGGATGACTTCTATTTTAAAAATGGGGTGGGGCCGTCAGAAAAAGATATGTCACAGAAACTGGCTTAGTGGTGTTCTATAAACGTCATGCATGGCACGGAACACTTTTGATTGACAGT
>DAOTTL010000440.1:0-7239 GCA_034438135.1 Ktedonobacteraceae bacterium
CAATGCCTCAAAAAAGAATGGGGGTGGGGTCATTCGCCCGCGAATCGCCTTCGCCAACAAAGTCTTAGTAAAATGGGGTAGGGTAGCCTGCAAAGCAGGCTCAAAACAAAGGAGAGAGGGCTGAGTCTGGAAGCCGCATTGCGGCTTCCAGACTCAGCCCTCTCTCCTTGAAAATCTGGCGGTGCAGCCACCAAAATGAGAGATGACTCAAATGCCTCCTTTTATGAGGTGGATAGAACACCACTGGAGGAAAGCAGACAAAAATGTTTTTGCAAGAAATCAGCCCAGGCGTTGCTCGGGGTCCATAGATGGACGATAGAGTGCCGAGTTCTGGCGTTCATTATTCTGAGCCAGGGTATCCACATCTACCGAGATAGCGCAGAGGCGTTGTGGGAGAGTGAAATTAGACTGGATATCAAGCAATTGCAGAAAGGCCCGTACGATCTGTGGGTCGAAGCTGGCCATAGAACCCAGGACCATTCTCTCGCGTGCTGCATCCAGTGAAAGTGGTGCTTTATATGGGCGTTGAGACGTTAAAACATCAAAGACATCTGCTACTGTCAATATACGAGCGCTGATAGGGATCTCTTCGCCTTTCAGTCCGGTAGGATAGCCATGGCCATCCCAGGCTTCATGGTGATAGAGAACGGTTTCTACATAAAATGGGTGGACATCGCAGCCGATCAGCATGCGGGCACCGATCACAGGGTGGCGTTCCATCTTGCGGCGTTCCTCATCGGAGAGAGCAGCCGATTTCAAGAGAATATCATTGGTGATCCAGGTTTTGCCTAGATCGTGGACCAGAGCTGCCAGAGCCAGATCGCGAGCATCGCGCCGACCCCAGCCCAAATAGCGTGCCAGGCGCTGGGCATAAGTGGCTACGCGCCGTGAATGTTCATAGGTAACAATATCCCTCTCCCGGATGCTTTGTGCAAACGAGAGTAATACCTGGCGAACTTCCCGGTCCTGGTGTAGCTGTGTATGTATCACCTCGGTACTCCCCTCTCTACGTATCCTTGTGTTTTGGGTTACGTTGTATCTTGTCATATCTTTCAGCAAAGAGCATCATTGCCAGAGAAATACCTGGTACGAAGCTATCATCTACTTGCGAATTGCACGAACATGCCTATTCCTCTTTTTTTGCTGGTGTAATTACAGGATAGCAATATACAGCAGACAGGTCAAAGGTTCTAGGACTTCCGGTCAGAAAAAGGAACAAACTTGAAACTTCGCTTTTTCATCAGGAGAATATTGTGAAGTCTTGGTGTATATAACAGCGTTCATCAACGAATCATGTCGCTTTTCTATCGATCAGGTACTTTTGTCGCGAGAAATCTTTATTTGACGATCGTTGTATAAAGCGTATGCCTGGGAGAGGCTTCTTCGGTTGTTGGGGGACTCTGGCATTCCCCAAATAGTCCCTCTTTCCATGTAATCAGTGTTTAATTCAGTGGGTTTGTGATAGACTCGTTGGGACAGCATTGCCCTTTGTCGTCAAATGAAGGGGCACCTGACGATTACAAGCACCCTACTGACGGCCCCAAAAGTCGTTTCAACAAAAACGCGGCGTGAGTACCCCTGGCTGAGTCCATGGGGAATTGTCACAGACGGAAGTAGTTAGCTATGTCACAAAAGAACGTGGAAGAAGGAAGCATTTCCAGTCCTGCTCCTACCTCCAATGAACAAAGCAACGGTGTCATCACAATTGTATTCACTGCTGATAACCACCTGGGTTACGACGCGCCTGGTCAGAGTCCGCGCAAACGCGAGGAGCGCAGGCAACGTTTACGGTACGCGTTTCAGCAGGCGACCGACTTTGCGGTTGGCCAGGGAGTTGATCTTTTTATTCAGGCTGGGGATCTTTTTGACTCAACCAGTCCAGATGAGCAGGACAGGAGTTTTGTGGCGGCGCGTCTGGCTCAGTTGCGTCAGAAGGGTATTCGTGCTTTCTCGGTGGGTGGTATACACGATACGCCCTCAGAGAGTGCCGGAGGAACGCCAGCACCGCAGATCAGTTATGCTCGTCTGGGTGCGCTGCACTATTTTACTCCGCCGTCTACGTCCAGTGAACATGAGCCGGGTTCGCTGGAGCCAGCTATTGTTGATGTGCGCGGCACGTTAGTAGGAATATGTGGGTTAGGGGTTGTTGCGGGCCAGGAGGGAGATCCACTGTCAAAGGTGCGTGTGGATAGCGAGATTGAGCGTGCGGCCATCTCATTGCTGCTGCTGCACGCTCCGATTGAGGGTATGGAAGCTGGCGTGACGATGGAGGAGACGCGTGCGATGGTCAGTCGGGCCAGTATTGAAGAGCAATCATTTTTTCAAGCTATTCTGGCTGGTTATCATCATGCGTATCGGCGTCTTCAGGTTGGTCGCTGTGAGGTAGTTGCTGCGGGTTCGTCGCAACATGTTGATTTTAATGATCCTATAGATGATCCAGGCTTTGTCTTTTTAGGAATAGCTGCCAATGGGATACGCTGGTGCAGGCATATCGCGGTTGATGCGCTGCAACTGAAGCGATTGATTATTCGTGCTGTGGATCTCTGGCCTGAGGGAGAAGATTCGCAGAAATCTACATCTACTGAAACAATCATTGAGCGTTTGCGCCCGCTGTGTGGCGCTGATACACTGGTGCAGTTACGCTTTGAGGGCGAGTTAACACGGAAGCAATATCACCAGTTGGACCTGAACGCGGTTCGTCGGTTTGGCGAAGAGAACTGTTTTGGTCTCTCCGTCGATAATAGTGCGCTTTCTTTCTTGTCGGAACAACAAACGGCTTTCACAGAGACGGGAGAGCGTTTTTCGCCACGCGAGGAGTTGGTACTGCTGGCTGATGAATGGATTGCGAACGCTCAGGATGAGCAAGAGCGCAGGGCCTTGCTTATTACGAAGGAAGAGCTGTTGGCTGCTCTGGATGGAGTTCGCTACCCTGCGTCCAGAGAAGGGTCTTTGCTATAGGGGGCAGTATGATAATTCTAAAGCATCTAACCGTTGAGCGTTTTCGGCTTTTGCGACGTATTGATCTGCAATTCCCGTTGCGTGGTAGTATTCTGATTCAGGGGACGAACGAGGCGGGTAAGTCTACACTCTTCGAATGCATCTACTTTGCTCTCTATGGTGAGCCGCTTTCTTCCGAGGCTACCAGGCGTGGGGGCGCAAAACTGGATGATTTGATTTCGTATGGTGAGAAATTTGCTCTGGTGACGTTGACCGTTTCGATTGGCGCTACCGAGTTGTTAATTTCGCGTAGGATTGAGCGTGGCGAGGGCCAGAAGATTTCGTTGACTGTGCGCCGTCTGGGTTTGCCAGAGGAGCAGCCGATTACGAGTCTCGCACCGGCCAATCAGCGTATTGTACGAGAATTGGGGCATATCGATGGAGAGGCACTGCGCAATTCGAGTTTAATTGAGCAGAAGGGTCTGGGACGCCTGGAGCGTCTGGATGGTCCTGCCCGTGAGAAGACGTTGAGTAAGCTGATGGGACTGGAGAAGCTTGTGCTTCTGGCGCAGCAGTTTCAGCTTGCTCCGGGCGATGAGGTTACGTTGCAGGAGAGCATTGAACATCTCAGTCTGGCGGAGTTGCAGGTACGTATCCCTGAGGTGAGTGCGCGTCTGGGTGAGGTTGAGATGGCGCTGGATGCCGTTTGTGTCTCTACATATCTGGCCGAGATTGATGTGCAGGAGTCAGATATCGGTGAGGGACAGCATGCGCTAGATGAGTTGGATGTGCAGCGTAACGCCTTGAAGGGTCGGCAGAGTCGCATTAAGCAGCTCAGGAAGGCAAATGAGACGCTGGGTGAGATTATCGCGGCATACGATGCGATGGCGGAGGCTCAGCGAGAGATTCCTGAGTTGGAACGTCAGATTATGGAGCTGGAGCGTCGTGAACGTGAGGAATTGCCTTCGTTGGAGCAGCGAGTGCGCGAGTTGTCGGAACTTTCCAAGTCCTTTGGAACGCTCGAACGTATGGCGGCTGATCTACTGGTGGCTGTGAATACGATTAAGGAGTTGGATCAGGAGGTACGGGAGCACGAGCATATTCAGGAGACCCTGGGCGATCTGGATGGTCAGATAATTCATGTGCAGTTGTTGTTAGATGAGTCGATTCAGTCCAGACATGAGGTGGAGGAGCAGAATCGTTCTGGTAAGCCGCGCCTGGAGGCGCGTTTGCTCCGTTTGAAGGCCCTGGCTGAGAGATTGCAGCAGTTGCAGAAGGCTGAAGAGCAGTACGAGCAGACGGTTTCTCAGAACGCGCTGGCGGAGGAGAACGGGATTTCGCTGCGCAAGGTCTGGCGGGAGTTGCAGGAGAGTGAGCAGGAACTGGAGCTGGTTGAGAAGGATGCGCGTCAGATTCAGCAGCGTGCTGATACTGTCGAGCAGCGCTGGCGCAAGATTAATATTCGCCGTCAACTGGTTGATTGGCAGCGCTTAAAGGCCCTTTCGCAGGGTCTGGCTGAGGCTGAACATCATCTCCAATCTGCCCACGTCCATCAGGAGAAATTAACAACTGCCGAGGAAGAGGCCAGGAATCGGCGCAACCGCTACATGTTTATTCTTATCGCAATTATTATTGCGTTTATCGGTATCTTTATAACAGCGATCTTCGGCTTTCTTTCTCAATCTACCCTGCTCGGCGGGGCCTGCATATTGATTTTGCTGGCTCTGGGAGGCATTGGTGCGCTGCGCTCTGTGGAGTGGTATAAGTCAAAGCGATCCTATGACGAGGCCTATCAGGCTATGCAGGAGGGCGTGAACACGGTGAGCATGATGGTTGCTGCCCGTCAGGCTGCTGTGCGTATGGGTGGAAACCATGAGGCTCTGGCCCAGATTGAGCGGGAGATTACCTCGTTAGGTGGCTCTATTCCTCGCTCTACGGAAGAGTCGCAGTATATTCTGCAAAAGCAACCGGAGATTGAGGAGAGTATAGCTGAGCTGCAACATAGACTGAATCAGAGCCGGGACGAGGCAGCGGCTTCGCGCAATCAGGTCAATGTGACGATGGAGGCTGTGGCGGCTTTGCGCAAGGAGTATACGCGTTTACAGGATCAGCGCAAGCGGGAGGATTGGGATGTTATTGATGAGAAGTTGCGCTCCATTCAGGTGAAGATTGATCAGTTTCGTAGTGAAATTGCTTCGTCCGCCGGTCAAGAGGGTCTGCCGATTCCGGTGAGCGATCAGGCCAGGATCAACGGCTCATCGCCGAATTCGCGGGAGATGGTGAGTGAGGCGGAGTTAGGTACCCATATTGAGAACACTCTCAGGTCAACTGAACGTGAGATTGCCATTTTAGAGGGGAAGATGGATGTAGTGCCTGGTCTTGAGGCTCAGGTCAAAATTCATCGTGATGCCCTGCAAATCCTTCAGACCCGTCGCAAGAGTCTGGTTGAGCGCGATGAACAGTTTCAGGCCAGCAATCCGGGTGAGCGCATGGAGCGGGCACGCGATCAGCAGGCGACGTTGCGCGAGGCCCTGCGGGCGTTACAGGATACGTTGCGTCTGCGCGTGCAGCCTCTAGGGGTGTCGTTCGGTCAGACTTCGATTACGACCGCTGAATCAACCGCTCGCAAGCAGTTGGAGGCGTTGCACATTTCTCTAGGTTCTAAAGAGGAGATGCAGGGCCGACACGATATGTATGCCGAGCAGTTAAAGCAGCGTCAGGAGTCACTTTCTGAGCACTACCGTCAACTCGCGAAGTTCAGCGGGTCCCTGGGAAGCTGGATTGTACCGCCAAATCCGTTTGCGGAAGCGCTGGTGGCGCTACGTCTGCGCTGCGAGCGTGAGATGCAGGAGGCCAATGAAGCTGGCATTCAGGGTGAGTTTGAGCAACTGAAGCTTCAGGAAGGGGCCTCTAAAGCCAGGATTGCGCTCTGTATGCAGGAGATTGAGGATATTCAGCAGAAGATTGCAACTCTCCTGATGCAGCGCAATCGTTCGCTTCCCAAAAGCTATACCAGGATTGGGATTGTAGCTGTCTGGCCGCTGGTAGGCGAACATACGCCAGAGGATCGCGCTGCTCTGGAAGAACAGCAGGCTGAGATGGAGGCTGATCTGCATCAACTGGAGGAGCAGGAACTGACACTCAGTCAGAAACTCCAGACGGGTGGCGAGAAGCTTGATCTGACGGAGGCTCGCCGAAATATGGAGCAGCAGGAGCGCAATTATCAGACGAAGAAGCGTGGCAATCTGATGATCCAGGCGGCAATTGATCGTCTGATGTGTAAGGTGTTGCCTCGCATTGAGCATACTATGCAGCAGATTCTTCCGGCCCTGACCGTGGGACGCTACCATGATGTGCGTATCACTGCTGACTCAGACGAGCGGGCGGCTAGCGGTGGAACGTTGCAGTTGAGCATCTGGGAACCTGCGGCTGCTGAATATATTCCTCAAGCGGCCCTTTCAGGTGGAACTGCCGATCAGGTTTCGCTGGCTCTGCGCCTGGCTTTCTCGATTGCAGCTCTGCCACGTGAACTGAGTGCAGCACCTGGCTTTCTTCTCCTCGATGAGCCATTGAGTTCGTCCAGCCGCGAGCGCATGCAGGCGCTGGTTGACATTGTCACAGGGGATATGTTGGGACAACATTTCGAGCAGATCTTTTTCATTTCGCATAGCAATGCATTTGATCCGGCGATGTTTACCTATCATCTCTATGTTGACGATGGCATTGTAGCTGAGAGTACGTTGCCTGCGAGCGAGCCTGGCAGTGCCGGCTCTCCCGCTGCTATGCGGTTGACTGAACCCAGAGCAACGCCTTTGCCTCTATCCGCCAGTGCGAAGTCGCATCTTTTTGATGACGTGGAAGATATAACCGGGGCGGACGATTTTGTGGATGAGGATGATGGTCTGCCCGCTACTACCAAAGTTGGCATAACTTCTCCCCTTATAGCTGATTAAGAAGTAGCGCGACGAGTAGAAACAAGATATTGGTCTGTCAAAAGAAGTTTGACACATCCGCTCCCCACGTGGGGAGAGAGGAGAGGAGCGGGGCACAGCTCCGAACCCAGGCAAAGAGCTGCCGCCCTCTGCACTCCTGCTTTTCGTCCCTGTCAAGTGATGTGTGACAGACCAATATGAGGGAACGCTCATATTGGCGGCGCAGCCGCCAGATTTGCAGGGAGAAAGGGCTGAGTTTGGCAGCAGCTTTGCTGCTGCCAAACTCAGCCCTTCCTCCCTGCAAATCTGGCGGCTGCGCCGCCAATATGAGCGTTCCCTCATATTGGTCTGTCACACATCACTTGACAGG
>DAOTTL010000441.1:0-5410 GCA_034438135.1 Ktedonobacteraceae bacterium
GTCGATCTGTTCTTTCAAGCTTCGCAGCTCTATTCCACGTTGCTGGAGCGAGCCAACTGTTTCAATTAAATCTTTGAGGGAGCGTCCCAGACGGTCAAGACGCCAGACCACAATCACATCGCCGCTACGCGCCAGATCGAGCATTCTCAGAAATTCTGGTCGATCAAAGCGCTTGCCGGTCATTTTATCGAGAAAGGTTCGCTCACACTGTTCGCGCTTCATTGCGTCTTCTTGAAGTGCGGTCGCCTGTTTGTCCTTCGAGACGCGAATATATCCTATTTTCATCCGGTCGTTCTCCTTCTTTTCTCAAAAGATGGGCCTTTGTCCAGAAACTCATCTCCTAGAAGAAGCGTTTGAACAATGAAAAATGGACGGCAAAACGAGCGAATTTTGATGACAAAAAGAGGGATGAGAGAGGAGTGGGTGAAGTGTACGCAAAACGGACGATTTACACATGCTTCTACTCGCGTCAAGCAACTTCGAGAAAATGCACAACGGAGTTCTCTTGTCATGTTTCAGAAGGATCACTTCTGTTTTCTGTAAAATGGAGAGGATGCTTCAGTCTGCATGTATTGCAAGATAGAGAACTTTCCCGATGCTTTGTCCTTCGTAGGTTGAGAGTGGTTTTCTCACATGCCAGGACTGGTCCGATATGTTGAAAGGAGAGAAGAAAGAATATCAGTGAGTCGAGTGATTTGCTCGTTGCGCTCGCTTGAGCCGTGCAGCCTCAATATAAGGAAGAAGTTCCTCATCTGGCTGACCACGCAGTGCTGCCAGTTTCTCAGGATAGCGCACCCAGAGATCGGCGACCAATTCCCATTTATTCGCATAGATATTTGCCCCGCAAAACACATTGCGGCGAGCAAACTCTGGAGGCGTTGTCTGAAGGAGCTTCTCACGATCATATTCGTGAAAGAGCCAGGGTTCAGCGAGCTGGAAGCGAGGATCATGCACCCACTCCGGGCAGGAAACGTTATAGGTATGGCTAAACCACTCAACAGAAGCCGCGCAAAAGACTGCCCATTGATGAAGCTCCTGGGGATAGTTTTCCGGTAGTGGATCGTTGATCAACCGTTCTCGTTCATCGGGGTGATCGCCGTACCAGTGATTCATAAATTTGCCGAGTGGTATCCAGGGTTCTTGCCCAGAACACATTTCTTCAAACGTCTGTCGCATGGTTCTATAGACGTTATATTTGTATGTGTATGGCTGATTTAGACGATGCATGTCGCACTCCCTCCCTGTTCTTCATTATACGGAGTCCTGACCAGAAAATCCAGTCATCTCAGGTTGGGAACACTTGCTGAAGCATCTGTTGGATCTGCTCATGATAATCCTCAATGACCTGCTGGTCGAACCGATAGGAGGTCACCTGTTTGCGTAACCAGCGTTCTGCCTGCTCTCGTTTGCGTAACCGCAACCTTCGACAAAGTGGCCTGATGTCTTGCACATCTTTGTCTCGACCCGCTATGAACTTGAGGAGCAGGATGTACTGAGGTTCAGGAATGTCTACCTCCAGAAAGCCGTGTTTAAGCCAGGGTTTTCCTTGAGGGATTGGACCAAGGATTTCCAGGAAATCTCCAATGTTATCCGTCACCCATTTTTGGCCCACATGAGTATCGTCAGCAACAAAATGAATGGCTGCTCGAAAGCGTCGATAATCTTCGCTCGTTTTGTCCATGTATGCGAACACATCAACATCCTCTGTATATGGGCGATTGCCAATCTGGGTTAACATATATCCACCCCCAATCATCAGCAGGCGTATCGGCTGAGTGAGCTGGAGTGCCTCCAATTCTTCACCCAACAATTTGAGGTTGCGAATGATCTGTTCTTTGTCCATCAGTGGTTGGTCTAGCACAGGAGGGCTCCTTTCAAGCACTGATCTTCCTAATAAAAATTCTTTCAGCAAAAAGCTTTTCGATTGAAAACGTCGTGATATACACTTCTTTAGCTTATTTGAAGAAACGGATAAAAGAGGCGTATCATCCCATGAGAGAAGTTCTGGTTATTATGAGAGGTGGTGTGTGGCACAACTCACTGGGGATTAAAACACTGTATAAGTACTTGAAAAAAAGCCGAAAACAGCTATACTAAGACAACAGTTTCCTCTTTGCAAATGAGAGGATACAAAAGAGCCATACATCGATCCTGTTCGTTGCTATCGAGCACAAAAAGAGCAGACATAAGAACGCCAGTTGAGTATCCTTCTTCTGGCAAATGGCTATCTATGATCTGTTTTTCTGTGAGTGAGGAGAATGTAGGCCGTCTATGTCTGAGAAACGCACTGCCTCTATCGATGTGCTCAAGGCACTAACCTCGGTTTCTTGCACCACCCTGAGTGCCTTTTTCGGCGCATGTGCCAACGCGCCTCTGGCTGCTGCTTTTGCGCTTCCACCTGCCGCCCTCCCCGCCTACGATACCTTACAGGAAAGTGTTCGATCTCGAAAGACCAGAGAGAAACCTTTGCGACTGCCTCTTCCTTCAGCAACGCAATGGGCATCCTCGCCAGAGGATTGGCAGGCGTTTTGTCGTTTGATAGAGGATCGGTTGCCAGATATCCTGGAGCACATGAATCAACGCTTCAGCCAGACAGATGACTATCTTTCACAGCAGCATATTCGCCAGGCCTTCATCGAGTCCTTCGTTGAAGAACCATTTCACGTCTGGGCGGTGACACCTGAAAGTCGGAGAAAACTGGGCGAAATCATCGCAACGCCGATCCTGACGTATCTGGAGCGCGTGCTTACCCCTGTGATCCAGCATCTCCGTCAGGAACGCGCCTGGGAAGCTGCCAGCGCATCCAGCCAATCGCTGGAACAAGTCGTCAAGGCGACGGGAGCGACACAAAATGTTTTGGAAGAGATGCGTGATCGCCTGATCCCTCAGACTCTTTCCAAACAAGCGTTCACGCAGATGACGAAAAACTATACAAATGCCCTTTACGATCAGTGGAAGATGCTGGACTTCAGAGGGATTACGCATGTCGATATGAACCGACCATTGAGCATTCCACTTAGAGATGTCTTTATAGCTCCAGATGTGCTCATTGGTGTTCCCGATAACGAGACGCTGGAGCGAGATCTCTTGCGTGAGAAAGACGAATTGCTTAACGACGAAACGCTCAAAGAACCGGACGAGCGTTTGGTTGCTGAGAAACGCCTTCGAGAACGCCCACTCTTACGGAAACGCATCGTTTTACAACGCACAGATTTAGCCAGTGCCCTTGCCAGGCAGACGCGCTTGATTGTCCTGGGCGATCCTGGCTCCGGTAAATCGACGCTGCTGCGCTATTTGTTGCTTCAGCAAACTGCGAAAACTAGACGGTCTTCGCAGACAGATTCTGCACTCGCGAAAATCTTTGTGCAACTCTGCCCGCTCTATATTCCCCTTTCGACCTATGCGAATGACTGGGAAACGCAACCTGTTGGCAGCCGTTCTCTGCTCGATTTTATCCCTCGATATCTCAAGGATCAGATGCTAGACGCTTCTATTGAAGCAATTCTGCTGCATCTCTCTCAGGGAACACTGCTCTTGCTGCTCGATGGACTTGACGAGGTTCCTGATGTCTCACTACGTGTCCATGTGGTCAAAGCCATTGAGACGCTGACGCAGGCCTTTCCGAAAAACCGCTTTCTCGTGACCAGCCGCATCGTTGGCTACAAAGACGCTCCTCTGGCTGTCGGATACGAGGCCTATACCCTGGCCGATTTGAACAAAGAGCAGATTCGTCGCTTTACCCAACAATGGACCCCTGCGTATGAGCGCTGGGTGAAACAGGCCGATACCAGCCAGATCGTGCATAATGCAATCCAGGAAGCCGACAAACTTTTTCAGGCCACCCAGCATAATCCTGGGGTCAGGCGACTGGCAGTGAATCCGCTTCTGCTCACCATCCTGGCACTCATCCAACGTCAGGGTATAGAGTTACCAAGCCACCGCGTTGAACTCTATGATCTCTGCGCAACAACACTCATTGATTCCTGGCTCAAAAATAAGGGTATTAAAACGCATCCGTACTTTGACAAGAAAACGCTCTCAAAAATACTCTGGCCACTCGCTTTCTGGATGCATCAGCACAAAGCAGTGGGAGCGATTCCCGAAGAAGAACTGTTAATGCAGGTATCCAGACAACTGGTAGATCGACAGGTGACTCGGAGGAGAGAAGATGCAGATCAGTTGGCTCAAGAGTTTCTCAAGACAGTACGTGGACAAACGGGCATTCTCGTGGCGCGTGGAAGAGAACAGTATGGGTTCTTACACCTGACATTTGAAGAGTACTTTGCTGCACGAGCCCTCGTTCTGCGCGACGATCGCGATGCCTTTATTAAAACACACTTGCATGATCCGCGCTGGCGAGAAGTCATCCTCCTGGCTGTTGGAACCATTGGTATTCTCAACAATGATGAAGATGGCGTGACTCTGGTAGTGCGACAAAGTATTCTTGCTGCACAGAGTCCATTTGAAGATCGCTTGCACCGTGACCTGATTGTGGCGGGGATATGCCTGGCTGACGATATCGGCGTCAGCGTGATGTGTGAGGAAGACATTATCGAGCGGATTACAGAGATCTTTCTCACAACTCCTTATCAAACGCTTCGTGACATGCTGATCCCTGTATTCCGTGCCTGGCGGGGTACACCCAGACTGATGCGAAAAACGACGGATCTTTTCATGCCTCTCCTTCAAACATATCTGCCATCACTTCCTCCTAAACACAAAGAATCACATGAGAAGCTACCTATGGCGAAACGTTTTCAAACAATCTTGGAGCACTATCATAAACAGATGCGACAGTATTACCAGAACGCACGAGCGCATCAGGTACAAATAGCACTTCTGGTGATTCTACATCATGCAAATATGGAGTCAGGGAACTGGTTTGAATTAATAAATCAGGCACTTCTTTCTCCCGACTCAGATGTGAGGCAGGGAGCAGCCAGCGCCCTGGGACAACTTGGAAGTGGAGAGTCCAGGGTCATAGATGCGCTGCTGGCTGCCCTCTCCGACTCCTCCTGGCAAGTGAGGCAGGGAGCAGTCAGCGCCCTGGGGCAACTGGGAAGTGGAGAGTCCAGGGTCATAGATGCCCTGCTGGCAGCCCTCTCCGACTCCGACTCCTATGTGAGGCAGGGAGCAGTCACAGCACTAAGAGAGCTTATCTCTATTAGCCTCACGGCATCCTTGATCTTACAAAGATATTTTTTGAATATCTCAGGCACACCTTTTTCATCATTTTTGTCAACATATGATGAGAAAATAAGAAGAAATCTTCTCTCAAGGATGTTTCTCTCAGAACAAGAACTTGGAAGTGGAGAGTCCAGGGTCATAGATGCGCTGCTGGCTGCCCTCTCCGACTCCTCCTGGCAAGTGAGGCAGGGAGCAGTCAGCGCCCTGGGGCAACTGGGAAGTG
>DAOTTL010000442.1:0-1593 GCA_034438135.1 Ktedonobacteraceae bacterium
TATCATATCACTAAAATGACCATGAGTTGACCCTATAAAAGTAGGGTCTTGAGAGATCAAACGTACTGAAATTCAGTCATTTGAAACCCTCTTTCGCATTAGTTGATCCTACAAAATATGGACTTGAGATAGCCTGTCTCAGGCATGGCCAGGTTAAGTGGATGATCGATGCCGTGACTGTAGACTTCGAGCAACTGAACATTGCGCTGTAGACGTTGTGCATTCTGGGAAAGCACTTCCAGCAGATCATCCATACCCACAGGTCCTGAGCAAGAGCAGGTGAGAAGTATTCCGCCAGGACGTAAAACCTGCATACCAAGTTGATTGAGGCGTAAATAGGCCTTCAAAGCCTGTTTACGTGCACTCTGTGCTTTGGCAAAGGCTGGCGGATCGAGAACGATAATGCCGAACTTCTCTCCATCGAGGACCGCCTGCTCTAAGTAATCAAAAACGTTGGCAGTATGAAACTCATGCAGATTAGGATCGAGTCCGTTGAGCACAAAATGCTGCCGTGCCCGCTCAATCGCAGGCTCGGAAACATCAACACTGATCACACGTGTGGCAGAGTCACTCAGGGCTGCGTAGACGGAGAAACCGCCCGTATAGCTAAAACAGTTGAGTACACGCTCGCCATGGACATACTTACGCAGAGACTCACGCTTGTCACGCTGATCAAGAAAAAAGCCCGTCTTCTGTCCCTCCCAGGGATCTATCTCAAAAAGAACATTGTTCTCGCGCACACTCACCTGAGTAGGTACAACCCCTGCAACAACGACAGGATCTTCCAATTCCATACCCTCACGCAGGCGGGAATGTCCATCGTTGCGCAAAAGTATCCCACGGGTTCCTGTTTCCGCCATCAACGCATCAATCAGCAATGGACGCAGGTTTTCCATACCAAGAGTGTGAATCTGTGCGACCAGGATCTCGGCATAGCGATCGACGACGAGACCCGGTAGACCATCACCTTCGGCATTGATCAGACGGTAGGCGTTAGTAACCTCCGGGTCAAATGCCCGACGTAGTTCAAGAGCCTGACGCACTCGACGGCGCAAAAAAGCCAGATCTATCTCTTCGTCACTATCATGTGTCAGAATGCGCATAGCGATGTCAGTTTGAGGATTATAGTAACCACGAGCCACAAATTTACCTGTCGAGGACTTAATATCAACCAGACCACCAGCTTCCACCCAATGAGGCGCTTGCTGTAAGGCTCCAGAGAAAATCCAGAGGTGACCATTACGCAGACTCTCGTCCTTATAAGGCTTCAGGCTGGCTGTGGGATAGTGAACGGCTGCTGACACGATAACTGTTTCCTTTGTTTTTTTCCTATTATCTCATACTCAGCAATCCTTCCTCTTTCTATGGTCATCCCTGATTTTCCAAAATCAGGAGAAAAAGGGTGGGGTGGCCTGGCAGGCCACCCCCTCACAAATATAGGTTTCTTGCCGATCTTCTGCATCGGCCTGGCAGGCCACCCCGCCCCATTTTAAAAACAACTGGTGTGTGTTGTGGCGCGAATGCGCCACAACACACACCAGTTGCTCGCTTTGTTATTAGCCACCCCTCACTTTTCTGCGGCTTGCAAAGCCG
>DAOTTL010000443.1:0-12028 GCA_034438135.1 Ktedonobacteraceae bacterium
TTGCAGAAGAGTGGAGAGATCAGCAGGAGCGAGACAAAGAACCTCAGGCAAAACGTGATGAACCTCATCACGCTCAAAAGCCTGATCGTCGATGAAAACAAAAGCATTAGTTGCAAGATTGAGCAAACGAGCAATTTCTTGTATAGAATTCGACTTTGGACGCCAATGGATTTGAGGATATAGAAAATACTCGTCGATGTTCAGTTCTTTCAATTTATTCTTAGCGACTGTTTCATCATTCTTGCTCGCAATAGATTGAAGAATGCCTCGTTGATCAATTTCCTGAAGTATTGCACGAACAGAGGAAGACAAAGTGACCCCCTCTCCTTCAAGGAGAAGCCCGTGCCAGAGCGTCTGATCAAGATCCCAAACGACACATTTGACAGGCGAACGCTGTTTCTGCATAATACTTATCCTCCTGGGGCGAAAGCACGAAAAGAAGTAGAGGGTAACTCCACATGTTCTCTTCATGTGTTTGATATCTATCCTTGATCAGCAATCTTTCGCGGTTTGCATCTGCATATTGGTATAGTAGCGGGCAATAGTGGTCTGTTGAATCTGGGTACTGCCTTCAATGATTTCCATCACCGTTGCATCACGCAAATATCGTTCCACTGGATAATTATTGCTACATCCATTGGCACCGTGGATTTGTACTGCATCATGCGCTGCATTCTGAGCGGCTAAAGAAGCAACATATTTCGCCATCCAGGTGCTTAATATGCCATCAGGAGATGCCCGGTCCATGAGGCGCCCTGTTTCATGACAGAGCAGGCGGGCGGTCACAAGATTCGTTGCCATATTCGTAATCATCTGTTGAATGAGTTGATGTTCAATGAGCAGAACATTGAACTGTACACGTTGGTCCACATAGAGAAGCGAAGCGTCTAAACACGCCTGTACGATACCTACACAACCGCAGGCTACACTATAACGTCCTAGCGAGAGACAAAGTCCCATCACTGTTTCAAATGCAAAACCCAAACTTCCAAGCAGGCTGATGCGTGGAATACGGCAATCTTGAAGGTGCAGTTCAACTAACATAGAAGCACGCGTTCCGAGTAGGCCTTTGAGCGGGAGAATTGTCAGGCCAGGGGTATCTTTTTCCACTAGAAAGGCCGAAATATGGCCTTCCTTCTGTGCGAAAATCAAGAAAAGATCAGCAATCTGTCCATAGGTAAGCCATTTTTTCTGACCATTGAGAATAAACGTATCACCATCCTGCAAGAAGCGTGTTTGAATATGTCGGGCATCACTACCTACCAATGGCTCAGTCAAGCCAAATGCGCCGACCATCTCACCACTGGCAAGTGAGGGAAGCCAACGCGTCTTTTGCTCTTTGCTGCCCCTCCGCATCAAAGCATAAATAAGCATACTTTGAACGGTCAGAAGACTGCGCAGAGAAGAACAGACGCGCCCAAATTCTTCATGAAGAAGACCGAGGGTCGACATATCCATGCCCGCGCCACCAAACTGGCGCGGGGCTACTGCCCCAAGGTAGCCCTGCCGGGCTATCTCGTGTAACAGATGAACAGGTGTAGACTCGATCCGATCCATATCGTCTACGAAGGGAGCAAGTGAGTGTCTGGCGAAGGAAGCGAACTCAATCTGAGCTTCTCGCTGCTGTGATGTGAGATCGGTATTCATATATCAAATCCTCTTTTGTGGAGGATAAGCGCCTCGATAGACTGAATTGTCGAAAAATGAGTGAGATCGAGATCATCATCATTTAATTCGAGACCAAATTCGTTTTCAACGAATGAAATGAGTTGGATCGCAAAAAGCGAATTCACAAACCCTAACTGAAAGAGATTCTGATCGTCAGCCAGAGATAGCTTGGGAAAGGATCTTGCTAGAAACGCATGTAACTGCTGATTGATAGTGTCCATCAAATCCTCCTTTTTTCAGGCCAACGCCAATCGAAATGCGGTGAACCAGAATATGGGTCACGAGTAGCAAAAGAAGCCTTCTCCATTTTTGCGACCATAGAGACCCGCAGCGACCATCTGTTTGAGAAGCGGACAAGGACGATACTTGCTATCACTATAGCTTTCATAAAGTATCTCTAAGGAATAAAGGATCGTATCAAGACCTATAAGATCAGCCGTCGAGAGCGGTCCCATTTGGTGGCTAAAGCAGGATGTGAAGATGAGATCAATATCTTCTTTAATGGCAACCTGATCCTGCAAGAGGAAAATGGCTTCATTGATCATGAGCATCAGAACGCGATTGGAAACGAAGCCTGGCATATCATTCACCACAATGCCGGTTTTGTCTATCTCAGCCAGGAATGTCCGGACAAAAGTGAGCGTTTCCTCACTTGTATGATAACCGCGCACCACCTCGACTGTAGGTTTAGAAGGAACAGGATTCATGAAATGGGTCCCGATAACTTGTCGCGGCCGCTGCGTGAGAGAAGCCAGTCGGGTAATCGAGATAGCTGAAGTATTCGCCGCAAAGATACAATCTGGTGGACAGACCTGATCAAGTTGGGTATAGACTGTTTGCTTCGTTTCCCAACGCTCAGGAACATTTTCAATGACAAGCGATACTGAAGAGAGCGCGTTGACTTCTGTCGTTAATGTAATGCGCTGCAAAATCGTACTAATTGGTTCATATAGGGTTCTTCCCTGTAGGAGAGAAGTCAGGCGAAGAGACTTCCTGATATTCGCCTGAGCTTTCTGTAGTTGTTGTGTAGAACTATCAACAAGGATAACTGGAAACCGGGCCTGGGCGAGAGTTTGGGCAAGTCCGGTTCCCATGACGCCAGCTCCAACAACGCCAATGATCTTATCTTGCACAGAGAGACCTGCTTTCTCTATAGTGGTTGATCGATTACCCCTACGTGTCACTTCTGTGTTCAAATAGGCATTACTCTCTTTCCGGGTAGATACAGGAAGTGCAAGATGGGCTCTCAATTGCGCCATTCAAGACAACTCAAGTTGACCCCTTGATGAGGGTTTGTCTATACTTGCAAGCGAACAGGTAGTCTGGTCAGGCCACGCATCGCAGAGTTTTCTTGCCATTCTGGAGTAAAGGGAAGCCCCTGCATGTGCGGAAAACGCTGAATTAGTGAATACAAAATGATGTGCCCTTCCAGGCGTGCCAGTGCTGATCCAACACAAAAATGACGATGATACCCAAACGCGAGATGTTTATTTTCATGACGTGTTATGTTAAAAACATCAGGTTCTGGAAAGTGATCTTTGTCTCGATTGGCGGAAGCTAAGATCAGGATCACCGACTGCCCTTTACTAATCTTGCGCTCATGAAGCGTAAATGACTCTTTGACATTCCGACCAACCCATTGAGTCGGGCTTTCAAAACGCAGAGATTCCTCAATACAGGATGGGAGGAGAGAAAGATCTGCCTGAAGTTTCTGATACTGATCCGGGTGAGCAAACAGCGCAAACATGGCATTGCTTAGTAAGTTTTTGGTTGTTTCATGGCCTGCAAAGAGGAGAAGAGCACAATTGGCAAGGAGATCTTCTAGCGCAGACTGAGACTGGTCCTGCTGGTTCGAGAGGAGTGTTTGGAGGAAATCATGTTGAATGTATTGCTCTCGCTGCTTCACTAGATACTGAAAATACTCAATTAACTCAAGTATACTCTGCTGCGCTGCCAGTGATTTTTCCATCGAAGGATCGCCGAGAAAACTTGCAAAGTTTTGTGACCATAGTTTGACTCGCTGGTGATCCTCCTGGCGAATACCAAGTAAATCAGCGATTACACGAATAGGAAGAGGATAAGCCAGGTCGGCAATCACATCAATAGTTTCTTGCGCCATAAGATCGTCCAACAGGGTATCAACAGCCCGTTGAATGCGAGGGCGCATAGCAGCAATAACCCTGGGAGTAAAAGCTTTGACGAAAGGAGCACGCAGTCGCGTTTGGTCTGGTGGATCGGTAGCCACCATTTGGCGAGAGAGTATACGAAAAAGCGGAAGAAGCTTCCGGCGATCCGAATCGCTGGCAGGATTCTCCTGAAAACGACTGGAAGAGAGATTAGGGTGAGCAAGCCCCTGCATCACATCCTCATAACGGCTGAGAATCCAGCAACCGAGGATAGCATCAAGATAGAGTGGCTTCTCCTTACGTAAGTACGTATAAAGAGGATAGGGGTTTTTGATATGTTCTGGATCAAGTAGCGAATAGGATGTGCGCATGCTATGACCCTCCTCCTGAAAACTAAGAGCCGAGAGATAACCGAATAAATTGAAGCTTTTCCTGGATATGGAAGAAGATCTCTTGTTGATATCGCTGCAAAAAAAAGTGATCTCCTGGAAATGTATGGATCTCTACGAGTTGACTGGTATGACGTTGCCAGGATGGAAGCTCCTCCAATTTTACATCTGGATCATCGAGTCCGGCGAAACAGGTGATGAAACAGTCGAGAGGATCTTCTTCCCTATAGGCATACGTGCTTAGTAGAGAAAAATCAGCACGCAAGGTAGGTAAAAAGAGAGCAAGACACTCGGTATTGGAACTGATCTCGACAGGAATACTGTGGTACTTTGTAGTAAGATTTTCTACAAAAAGTGCATCAGGCAGATTTTCTAACCTTGCAGATTGGATAAGATGAGGAGGACTGGTAGCCGAAAGAAAAAGTGCAGAGGGAAGTGGATAGTGAGCACGACGCAATGCACGAGCAAGCTCAAAGCTTAAGAGCGCTCCCATGCTATGTCCAAAAAAGGCAAAGGGCACATCAAAAAACGATTCAAGGATTGCAATTAACGGTGGGATGACCTGTGAGAATTCTTGCAATCGAGGCTCCTGCATACGATTCGCTCGCCCAGGTAGCTGTACGGGATACACATTCAATCCAGTTGGCTGTAATGCAGATATCCAGGAATGAAAATAGGAAGCATTCCCGCCAGCATGCGGAAAACAAAAAATCCTGAAGGTGTCTTTCTTACGCGGATAGTTTTGAAAGGGAAACCATTTCTTCTGTGCCTCTGTCTGCATTGCGTTTCTTTCCATGCCGTTTACTTAGCTATCTTGATCTTTTGCTTGATAAGCATATAGAAGATCAGAAGGAATCTGAAATTTGAGCATAGTCTGGCAGAATGTTATCCATTCAGAGCTAACTCTATCAAAAATGATACTCTCCTTTCGGATCGGACTTGTAACGACGGTAAAATCATCCCATAAGTAGCAGACCTGTTGATCCTTTGCAACGTACTGCTTGTTCTCCTCCCATTGAGGATATTGACGAACCTCTTCGAGCAAATATGCCTTGCAATATTTCTGCATAGTAACTCCTAAACTAAGATAAAGACCTTAAACATGCAGTAGCAGCAAATACCACCACAGTTGTGTATTCAGGTATATTGAACTATCCAGGAGATATCAATTCATGAAGCTTTTATCATATTAGCTATCCCTGTATAAGAATTATACAGTTTATAGCAATAAACCGCCATGACACTTCCAGACATAAAAATGTCTGGTTCTTTTGTTCTATCACTCTTACATTCTCTAAACTATTTCAATATCATAGGGCTTCAGTTTAATCAAAGATATATTGATGCTGGCAATAGCCAGTTTTTCAGGGCTCCTTGTTCCTGATCTGCCAGGAGCTCCTAACAAACACGCTAGAGCCAGGGTAGCAACATTTCCATTTCAGACACGAATCACAAAGTGGAAAATGGTGTAAATGGTGTTACAAGTGGTATAAATGGTATTCTATTTTGAGGCGCAGAGAGGGTAAAATCTTCTAAGAGCACTTTTTCTGGCACATTCAGTTTGACATTCCAATGAAATTGAAACCTTGTATTCGCGCACTCTCTTCTTGCAGAAAGAGGGGCCTGTTTGTCTTGTGTTGAGTACATAAAAAGGGAAACATGGACATTTTCAAAAAACAACGATCCTACAAGATTGAAATTGGACAACGTTTAATGCAGGCACGCATGCGCATTGGATTTTCACAGGAAGCATTAGCTGAAGCCATCGGTACCACATCGCGAAGCATCAGTCGCTGGGAACACGGCAATGCCATCCCTCAACAATATTACTGGGAGCGTTTATCTAAAACATTATGTATTTCGCCAGAAAAGCTTTTCAGTGAAAAAATACAGAAACAAGCATTCGATGAGTATTCAACGCCTATATGGTATGTACCTTACACGCGTAATTCATGTTTCACAGGACGTGAGGAAATTTTGAATCTGCTGCATGAAAGATTTCATGCCAGACCTCAGGCTGCCTGGACTCAACCACATATCCTGTCTGGTTTAGGGGGCATTGGTAAAACACAAATAGCGCTGGAATATGCTTACCAGTTTGGCAGTGACTATCAGGCCGTTCTCTGGATCAGAGCAGAAGCATACGAAACCTTCCAGCGGGATTGCCTCGCGTTAGTCGAGCTCTTTCAGATTCCACAAACAGACAACTCAGATTCTTTTCTCAAGAAAGAAGCTATTAAACACTGGTTTCACAGTCATTCTGATTGGCTCCTCATTTTTGATGGACTCAAAGATCTGAAGATGCTCGACTCATTGCTTCCCAAGACTGACCAAGGATGTATCTTAATCACCACCCGTTCTCAGATTACTGGATCGATTGGCGTTCCTATCGATGTGCGAGAGATGAATCTCACAGAAAGTGCGCTATTTCTCCTGAAACGTTCCAGGCTACTCCCCCCTGATAGTCCACTGGAAGAAGCATCTGCTTCCTTACGCACTCAGGCAAAAAGGCTTGGCAAACTTCTTGATGGCTTGCCTCTAGCTCTGGATCAGGCAGGGGCATACATTGAAGAGTCAATGTGCAGTATATATGACTATCTTGAGCACTATACAATGCACCCAGGTGATTTGCTCAACAATCGCGGAATTACAAATGGTCATCATCCCGATTCTGTAAGTAGAACGTTGTCTCTTTGTTTTCAGCAGGTAGATCAAGTTTCGCCTCTTGCTGCCGACCTACTTCGACTATGCGCATTTTTACCCTCAAACTCAATCTCTGAAAAGTTTCTTATCCAGAATGGAAAGAGACTGGGACCAGTTTTACAAGCCATTTCGATTGACCCACTATTGCTAGATGAGGCGATCAGACAACTACGTTGCTTTTCACTCCTCTACCGAGAGGTAACTGCGAGAATGCTCTATATCCATCCTCTCTTACAAGTAACTATCCAGTATGCAATGGCTGAGTATGAGCGCAAACAGTGGACAGAACGTGTCAGTGAACTCAGCTCAGGTACCAGACGTATGGATGCTCTTTTGTAAGCAAGCTAGTAGAATTCTTTAGACCAGGGATGAACTGGATGTGCGCGAGGCACTAGAAACGGCGGCTATCCCCATAAGCGAGAACTTAAAGCAAAAACCTGGGAAGAAAGGGAGAGAAAAAGAGATGGCACACGAGTGTGGTATCGTTCAATCATCTCAAGAAACGAACCAGGAGCAACACGATGTCATCTCAGCACCAAAATACGATGAGAAGTGAACCCATGCAACGTGAGGCCGTCAGCAACGAGTGGCTCAGAGCAGTGGAAACCCTCCTGCAAGCAACTATGGAAGAGCAAGCCAGAACCCTCAAAGCGTAAGCAGATGGCTCCTCCGCCTCGACTTTGCACATCTCGTGGCCTTTTGCCTCCTGGCCGAACGGCTTCCAATTTGCATGCCTTAGTGAAGACTCGCTGAGCCTTTGGCATGAGACCCTCCCATTGGATACTCTCTTCTCAGTTTCCCTCCTCCGGGAAAGTCCGTCAAGCCACTCATGTGTTCTTGCACGGCATCTTCGATCTCCCGAAAGGTCGCCTCGGGATGAGCCACCCGCCATTCTTTCATCTCACTGAGCACTTCTTCGCTCAGTTCTGGCCAGCGCTTCTCCATGGCTTCGTCCATTTTTCTCTCCTCCACTGCACTTTTCCCATCCTACCAGCTTTTTTCTTGCTTGCATAACCTCTCTACAAAAATATGACGCCCACCCCGCTCCTACCAGGGCCATTTCATTCTCCGAAAGCCTTTGGCTTTTGGAGAATGAAATGGCCCTACATCCTCAGGGCTTCGCAAAAGTCGCTACTCAGCCATGGCCAGACCCCTCCTCAGGAAAAAAGAGGCTCTGAGGCAGCTCGGTCGCGCTGCCTCAGAGCCTCTCAAAAGGGTGAGTGGGTGGGGAAAGAAAAGACTTTTGCGAAGCCCTGCCTACATCCTACAAACAAGTTGACAATACCTATCTTAGTTGTGCTACAATAGAAAGCATAACGTATTTAATATACGGAAAAGTGCTTGAATAGCCGAAAAGTTAACTCGCCTGGCTCTGCTGGTTTGAGTTCAACAGCTTTGGGGATGTACAAAAGAAAAGCATTAAGGCAATGGAGAAGCAATATGAATGCAACCGATCTCTTATTAGAAAATTTAACATTCTATTTTGTTGTTCGCGAGGAATTGCCTAATCAGACCCATCAGTTCTCTTTGAGCAGCCATGCACCTTTTGCTTCTAAATACACTACGTTTCCTTTCGATAGTGAAGAAGATGCGGCTCTTTACTTGCTTGATCTGGCTCAAAAAGGAGAAGTTGTTGTAGAAGATAATTTGGAGATAGCGCAAGCTATTTTGCGTGGTGAACAACCACTTTTTGTTTATGAAGAAAAACAGGATGATGGTACTCTTCTTCTATCCTTTTACGACCAGTTACCACTGGAACCATCTTCAATAGTAGCTTTTGCTAGCCGTTCCCATCGTTTAATTGCTCGTTTCCTCCTGAGAAGACTTCACGAAAGTCAGCGAGTAAGAGCTACCTCAGAAACTGTATTAAGAGCAAATACGCTTATGGGGTAGCCTGTCTGGGTAGACCGTGTGTGGTGGATAGCCGGTGACTCACGAATAGCTTCCAATCGACTCTCTATCTGCTCGTATCTCATTCGATTGACTTGACCCTGGCAGAAGAATCTTAACGTACTGCGTCAAGATTCTTCTGCCAGGGTCAAACGCGTCGCACACAGAGACTGAATGGTTCGCCAGGTCAGAAAGAGCGCCTCTTGCACTGCCGAAATAGAGATTGAGATTGACCCAATTTGAGAGAGTCCCGAAAGCTGAGATTGACTCGAACCAGATCAGAAGGGGGTTCATCAAATGGGGAAAGATCCAAAAAGTCTACACCAAAAAAGTCAAAGAGGAAGTCGTACGACTGGCGCAAACGTCAGGCAAGCCGATAGCACAGATTGCCCGCGAGCTGGGTATCTCCGATTCGGCCATTCATGGATGGCACAAGGAATTGGCGGAGCATGGGAACGATGCATTTCCAGGCAAAGGGCACCAAACCGAGCTTGAAGAAGAAAATCGCCGCCCCAAACACGAACTGGAAAGAGTCCAGCAGAGCGTGCTAGCCTAAAAAAAGTTGTGGGCATCTTTTCACGGGCATCCAAATGAGAGAGCAGTTTATTGAACAGCAACAGAGTCGAATAGCAAGTGGGTCACAGATATTCCCGGCTGTGTTGCAAAAACATGAAGAGACAGACAAAGAACGGAGCTTCACTCCTCCGTTGCCGTGTTTAGATGGCTACGCCGAACAGTTCTGCCATAAATACCGCCTGTCTTAAGCTGTCGCCTTTGCCCACCACTTGCACCGGTCCTTTTCTTATCCATGTTGATGGCTTCATACCCCTGCACGGTTCGCCAGGCCGTCTCGCACGAAAAGAAGCCCATGCCCGGTTTCACCAGGCGTTTGCTAAAACGGTAGTCTTGTTCAAGCAGAGGAGTGAGAGAGGTGCTCTGGCGCAGTTCACCAGATGCTGGCAGCGCACCGACTGCTTGCATCTCTGGAAAGGCTTTCGGATCGGCCGCGTTCTTGTCGACGGTGATCACTCGGGGCGTCACCGTGTGGCTCGCACCCAACGCTTGGTTCTTACACACTCTCAGTGAAGCCAGTTCGGTCAGAATGCATGAAGAACTCTCTGGCGCAGCAACTTGAAACCGGCGCGACCGTATCCCATCCTTTTGAGAAGCTTCAGCTTGTTGACATGACCCTCAACCAATCCATTGTTTTGAGGAAGAGTCAATCCTGCGAGTACGGCTCCTTTGTCCCGCTCAACACTTTTGACAAACCCTTGCAGCTCACGAACCTGGCTCCCTCTCGCGCTCTCAAGCCAACCATCAAGCTGTTCTTCTCCGGTCCGCATGTGTAGCATCAGGGCAAACTGCCGAACAAGGTTGTAGGCCAGTTCGATCTCTGGATCGAGCTGTTTGAGAGTGATGAGCGTTTGCTGTTCCTCAGTTGAAAGGTCTTCAGGCTGACGAAGGAAGAGGAAAGCTGCAGACCGAGAGGAGAGAGAAACCGTAGAGAGGTTGCATGGGAGTGGAGCATTCTTTGTTCCCCCTGGAAGCAGGCGAAGCACCTGGTCAGAGACTGACTGATATGACCCCTTGTAGCCACGCTCCAGCAATTCCCGATACACCTGCATAATGTTATGGCAACCCGCTTCCCAGCGTTCGCGTAGGAAGGGGAGGTGGGCATCCACACCTGTCTTGCGCAAAGGTGGTTCTCGTTCAGGAAACGTGTCACACCTCAACCAGCGTGAGACCGTGGAGTGAGCGATCCCTACCCGATTGGCAATGGCCGTCTGCGAGAACCCTTGTTTGCGTAAAGCCACGACTTGCTCGTCTTGCGCAACGCGCTCTTCTCGCTTTGCCTGGCTCAGTTCAGCTGCCTTTGGATGAGATCGATGATATCTCGGTGGTTGTTTGCCTTGCACATCAGAGAGAGGGATGGGCAAGGACGTTTCAGCCTGGCCTCTGCGATAGGCAGCGAGGTGGCGGGCCAGAAGACCCTCCAGAGCCTCACCAAGGTTTTTGAGCACGTGAAACCTGTCTGCACACTGGACAGCTTGAGGAGCAGCCGTCTTGGCTGCTGATGCATAGTCCCCTCCTCGATCTCGGCTGACCAGTTCAATTTCTGGGTGGGCTGCTATCCAGGTAGCAGCGGTTTCCGCTGACCGATCAGGCAAAAGATCGATGACCTTGTGACTTTGCATATTGACAAGAATCGTGCCGTATTTTCGTCCTCGTTTCCAGGCAAAGTCGTCTATCCCAAGCTCTCGCACGGGCCCGACTGGCTCAATTGGCAGTGCCATGATGCGGCGAAGAACCGTCATCCAGGAGGTCTTGATCCCTATCCGCTCGGCTAGACGCGCTCCAGGCATCCCACCAGTCGCAAGGCCGAGAGCTTGAACCACCTGAAACAGGCGAGTCGTGACCCGTGCCAGCGGTTCGGCAAAAGGAGCCAAACGCTCGGCAAAGATTTTGCGCACACAGGTTGTGACATCACAAAAGCATTTGCGCACCAGAACCTGCAAACACACGCGCATTCCACCAGAGGGCAGATCCGTGATGCTGCGGAGGTAATGGCTATGGAACCGTTGTGCTGGTGTGCCGCAAAGGGGACAGCAGGGGGATTTCCGCGTGCAACGGGCGATAATGGTGAAGATCTCGGCATTCACCTCGATCTCTGTAATCTCCAGTTCCTCTGGCAAGGCAAGCGGTGTGAGCACTCCTCTCTCCTTCATACGATCCTTCTACCATCCCTTTATTTATGTACAACGATCTATTCGTGTGAAAGACGCAAGGAAGCTTCACCGAGAGTGTGTAAGAACCACGCGTCGCGCTTACTACCACCAGTGATGAAACAAGAACATCGTTCCGATGACCTATCCCTTCCCTTTGAACCATTGCAAGCATTCCTTCGTCGCATGAGAGCATTTCCTGGGAAACGTCTGACAAACAGCATGCTCTGGGAATTTTTTGGGGAAACATTCCCGTATCGGCCTGGGGGCGCAGAAAATCGAAAATGGTTATTGGTAGCCCTTCAAGAAGCGGCGGATCAAGGAATGATTCAGTGGCCATCATTGCGAGGAAGCTCCTGGGAACGTACATTAGAGCCACCTCTTCCCACCTTTGTCTGGAAAACGCAGCAACACGAAGCCAGATATGACGAGAACTGGCGCGAATATCCGTGGCTGCCACAATTAGATTGGGTGCGCCAATTGCCAACCCTCTCCCAGGAATATGCAGTCTTCCTCAAACGTGTCCAAC
>DAOTTL010000444.1:0-12512 GCA_034438135.1 Ktedonobacteraceae bacterium
CCATTTTTCGATGACTCATATACACTTGTCTTTCTATTTATAATCCTCCTCGACAATCAGAGAGCTTGTCTTGGTGTAAGTGCGACGGGCAAAGACTGCACGCAGGCGTGAGCCAAGCTTGCCAGGAATAGTTCGTAGGACGTGTGGGTGGGAGAGCGCATAGCGTATCAGACGAGGTCGCAGTGATCGCCAGAGTTCGGGCATCTCTTTAATCTCGCCACGAGCGGCGGGATGATCAGCACTTGCGGGATCAGCCCAGCGTTCACGCGTGTAGATATCTCCCAGTCGTTCAAAGATGATCCCCTCGCCTGGATCGACGATAGAGAGCGTTTGCATATACTCGTGGGGAGTTTGCGAACGTTTTCTGGTGATACCCGCCCAGGCCGCCAGAACTGAGACACGTCCATAGACCTGGCTGGGCAGGCTTAAGCCGCGGAAGAGTCGCCGCCACCAGAGACCGAGGTAGATCAGACCACCCAGGATGAAGAGAACCAGAGCTATCAGTACAACTCCCACATCCTGGCGAATGGCCAGATTGGCGGATGAGTTTGGCGTACTTCCGATGATCTGGCTAGTATTCGCGTCTTGCGGTAATCTATTGGTCAACCGTCGCGGATTATTGGTGCTGCTGCCGGTGGGATTAATTGTGTTCGAGGTAGTACCGTTGGCTGGTGTTGCAGGACGACTGAAGGTTGAGAAGCTCGCGGATGGCTCAAAGTTGATCCAGCCATAGCCAGCAAAGTAGATCTGTGTCCAGGCATGGGCGTCAACGCCCGAGACATCCCATAGACCCGTCTTAGAGTCCACCTTTCCGTTTGTGTAGCCCGCAGCTACGCGTGCAGGGATGCCCAGTTCTCGTGCCATCAGCGTCATCGCGGTTGCAAAATAGTTGCAGAAGCCACGCTTTGACTGGAAGAGAAACCAGGAAGTTGCTTCATCCTTGCCGGGAGGAGCAGTGATTGTGGCATCATAGGTGTAGTTAGCACGCAGATAATCCTGCAAAGCCGTGACTTTATCGTAGACTGTCTTCGCATTCGCCGTGACCTGCTGCGCAAGCCGCTTGATCCGCTGGTCCAGGTTGGGAGGGAGGCGAGTATAGGTAGCGAGCACATTGAGATCATAATAGGTTGGAGGGATCTGGCCATCATAATGTGTTGGCAGTATAGGAGCGTCGGCGGGTGCAGGAATTGTCTCTAAGGTTTGTATATCTGCGTTAGAGACATACGAAGTTACCTTATAGACATCCCCTGCGGCCAGCTTTCCACTCTGGCGCAGCCAGGAGACGATTTCACCGTCAGATCTATTGGCAACGAGAGAGGAAACCTGATCGGAAGCTGCAATCTGTGATGCGCCAAGGATATAGGCATACTGTTCGCCAGGAGGATTGACGACTTTCACCGTCTGAGTCACAGAGCGTAGATCAAGTGAGTCATCGTAGTAGACAATATTGGCCTTGTTAGTAACCGAATCTGTGGCGCTATTAAACCAGCTACGAGCGCCATCGTACTGATCATAGCTCAGGGCCATGAGATACTGATTGCCATCGGTTGATGAAACCTGGAAAACGAGATCATGAGTTAGATTAGGGTTTCCGCCCAGAGTCAAAAGATTCGCAAAAGAGCCATGATTTTGCGCTACCACCCCATTGTTGACGGCCAGGAGGCGGTTCCAGACATTCTGGGCCTGAACCCAGGGATTTCCATCCTGCGTCCAGATCTGCGCAGCCTGAGCGCTTGTATAACCCCACGGAAGCAGCCATGAAGCCACCAGGATAGCCAACGAGATCAGCGAACCAGCCTGCATAAACTCCCAATTGAGTTCATCCGAACAGCGAAGTCCCTGCCGTTTCCAGCGAGTGGAGGATTCATAGAGGTTGAAGCGCAGCAGTAGCAGCAAGGAAGCAATCAGGAAGGTAATCAGAAAAACGATATAACCAACATCTATATTACTGAGATTTATCAATAAGACTACCGCATTAGCCAGGAGCATCAGCCAGGGACTTCGTGTGCGATAGAGCAGCCAGGCACTTGTATAGGCTAGCAAGAAACCCAGGACAAGAATAAAGAAGAGAAAAACTGAGTCATCATTGCTCGTGCCGCCGTTGAGGGCGATCAGCAGCCAGGCGTGCATGCTGGCGAACCAGGCCGTTGCATGTCCTGCATAATCGGTGGCAGTGGTTTGCCAGAAAGCCGCCAGGAGGCTCAGGAGAATGGCCAGGCCATGGGCCAGAAGACGTGGAATGCGTTGTTGCTTCGCCGCGATGATTCCCAGGATCAGACCAAGGGCTGTGATGGGAGTGAGCAGGCCCAGATGAGAGACCCAGTTAGCTGCCTGGACACACCAGATAGTGCTATAGACTACAAGGGCCAGTAGAAAGAAAGAAAACCAACCCTCAGCCACACGCAGGTGGGAGAGAATACTCCTGGCCTGCGGCAAACGGTGATCTCTGCCGGGCTTTTCATCGGGGCGAGGCTCAGAAATAATCTTCGAGAGCCGATCAATGGTTGCATCGTGCATGGCACCTACCTCTGCCTTGTGTAGCGTGACTCAGGATTGCGTTCCAGTACATCGTCCAACGCATCATCGCGCTTCACGCGTAGTACAGGCACTCCCGCACCTTCAAGCAGGGCTAGAGTGTCTTCATCAGCGGGACGCTGATCAAAGGTTGGAGCATCCAGGCCAATAACAGCCACTTGAACTCCTCTACGCTGTAGATGGCGAATGCCATCATGCCAGCCCCGCGAGTTTGAGGGAGTGATAATAATAGCTACAGTGTTGCGTCCAAAGTGGAAAGAATCGACCACCAGGGCCTCTTTGAGATCGGGTCCGGGGCCAGGGTTAACAACAGCCAGCATCTCCAGTACGCGCTCGACCTGTCGCTCACCGCGGTCCATCGACAGGAGTTCACGATGTTCGGCATTCACAATCATGCCCAGCGAGAGATCTTGACGTAACATGTAGACAGCAACAGTTGCAGCGATTGTTACACCATATTCTTCCGTAGAGAATTCACCTTCGCCAGCCTGAACATCGTCATGAAGGTCCAGAAAGATCCAGACATCCATTGCGGGATCGAGATCGAACTCTTTGACCATCAACTGGTTCAAGCGTGCGCTCGAAGGCCAGTGAATGCGGTTAAGTGCATCACCGGGAATATATTCACGAATTGAAGTTGCATTGGTTGTTGTTTGCAGGGCGCGGCGCGAGCTGCGTCCTCGTCCTGGCAGACCACCCGTAAAGAGTACAAAGCTACTGATAGGTACTACGCGCGGCAGAACAAGTAGATCACGAGGTTCAGTGAGCATTGTCTGGCGGCGGAACATTCCAAAGGGATCACCGCTTGTTGCGGTGACGGGTCCTAGCTGATAGCGGCCTCGCTGTTTGCACATAGTGCGGGCACGCCAGGTAGCGCGTTTGCGTCCACTCATGCTGGCGACGTATCCAGCTCGATGACCGGGGAGGGTTGAGCTGTCAGCGATCTGGACCCAGAGTTTTGGGAGGACGCTGACATTATCCAGCATTAGCCGTTCATCGAAGATCTCGCCCACTTGCATTCGCGTGGCGGCGGAAGTGCGTCGAAAGATCATATTGTGCAGGCTATAACGCGCCCAGAGCCAGGAGAGTGCAAAAAGGAGCAGTAGTACGTAAGTCAGCACATAAAGTACGTGCCAGCCACTACTGATGGCGAAAAAGGCGAGAAAGACGACCAGTAAGAGCGCTTGCCAGGACCGCATCGTTAGCGCCCCTTTCCACCAGCAACCCATGCTCCCGGCACTGGCACTGTTTGTAAGATTTCGTCTAAGATAGCTGTCGGGGTGATACCTCGGACGCGAGCTGCGGGCGTGACAATCAGACGGTGAGCCAGAGTCGCTTTAGACAACAATTTCACGTCGTCGGGAATGACATAACCTCGTCCACGAATGGCTGACAATGCCTGGGATGCCCGGAAAAGCGCCAGTGAGCCGCGGGGACTCGCTCCGAGATAGATATTGTTATGTACACGGGTCGCATTGGCCAGCGCGACAATATACTCTCGAATCGAGGGGTCCACATGGATTGAGCGCACCTGTTGCTGGATCTGCACCAGTTCATCGGCCTGCATAATCTGCTCCAGATCGTCCAGTGGGTGATGGAATTGATGAGAGTCGAGGATATTTATCTCATCTTGAGCACGTGGATAGCCCAGTTTGATATTCATCATAAAGCGGTCAAGCTGGGCTTCTGGGAGAGGAAAAGTTCCCTCGTACTCAATCGGGTTCTGAGTTGCCATTACCATAAAAGGATCTGGAAGTTTGTATGTGACTCCATCGACTGTAACCTGTCCCTCTTCCATAGCTTCCAGGAGGGCCGATTGTGTCTTAGGAGTTGCGCGGTTAATCTCATCTGCCAGGACGATCTGTGCCATGATGGGACCAGGACGAAATTCAAAATTGCCGCTTTTCTGATTGTAAATAGAGACGCCAGTGACGTCGCTTGGAAGCAGATCAGGGGTAAATTGAATACGTTTGAATGTGCAGCCTATTGAACGTGCAATAGCCTTGGTGAGAACTGTTTTGCCGACGCCTGGTACGTCCTCGATCAATACGTGACCTTTGCAGATCACAGCGATTAAACTAAAAGCAACGGATTCGGCTTTTCCAACGATTATTTTTTCTACATTATTAATAACTCGTTGCACCGCAGTAGATAGGTCCTGTGCTGACTGCATCGTTTTCTCCCAAAGTAGCGATCTAAGTAGCCATATAGTGTCGCGTCTTGGACACTGGTAAACCATTTTGACAATGCACAACGATCGTTCTAAGTGTACCACGCCGTGACAAGTATGCGGAAGGATGATTTTTTTACTGAGTGTCGGGTTTGGTTTACGTCTGGGATCCGTAAACCCGGCACTCAGTAAAACAGAAGATTTTGGCAAGAAAAAGCTACTGGTGAGTAGAACTTAAGTGTGTTATCATTGCCGCATGGAAAACCAGCAGACAAGAGATGAGATACAGGAGCTTTACGCCACCGTGCATGGTAGGGTTCAGGGGGTCGGGTTTCGCTATTTTGTGGTGGAGAATGCCCTGAGCATGAATTTGCGTGGCTACACGCGCAACGAGGACGATGATAGCGTGAGCGTACTGGCACAGGGACCGCGACCAGTCCTGGAGAGGTTTGTGGCACTTTTGTGGCAGGGTCCATCCGCTGCTGATGTGAGCAAGGTTGAGACAAATTGGCGAGATCCGTCCACCCATGTAAGCGGTTTCCACGTGCGTTGGTAGCAGATAGCTGGACTGGCTGTGCACTGGCCT
This sequence comes from Ktedonobacteraceae bacterium, assembly GCA_034438135.1. Classification (GTDB taxonomy): domain Bacteria; phylum Chloroflexota; class Ktedonobacteria; order Ktedonobacterales; family Ktedonobacteraceae; genus Paraktedonobacter. The sequence goes on from DAOTTL010000444.1 coordinate 5,292, forward strand.
CTCCCATCTCTGGCGATGGAGGACAAGCCCCTCAAATGAAAGCTGCCTGGTCTTCAGTTTGCTTGGAGACAGGACAGAGTATTGATAAAGACAAGAAGGAATTGCGTATGATTGATCGCAAAACAGTACTGCACATAGCAAAACTGGCCCGTCTGGGTCTACAAGAAGAAGAGATAGGGTTGCTGGGTCAGCAACTATCGGTCATTTTAGAGAATATCGCAATCTTGCAGGAGGCCGATGTATCGAACGTCTCACCTACGGCACATGCCTCGCGTTTGCAGAATATTATGCGGGAGGATGAGGTGCAGCCATCCTATCCTCCTGAAGTTTTGCTGGCGAACGCACCAGCGCAGGCTGAGAATTGTTTAAAAGTGCGTGCAGTGCTAGAGGAAATATGAGATGAGTGAACTGTATAAAATGACGATAAGCGAGGCTGGTCAGCTTCTGCGCAAAGGGCAACTCTCCTCGGTTGAGTTAACACGTGCCCACCTGGATCGTATTCGTGCGGTGGATGATAAGGTAAAGGCTTTTACGCTGGTTACAGATGATCTGGCGCTCAAGCAGGCTGAGGCGGCGGATCGGCGGCTACGCGAGGGCGTCAATCTAACGCCCCTGACCGGTATTCCTCTGGCTATCAAGGACGTTATCTGTACGAAAGATGTGACAACTACTTGCGGCTCGCGCATGCTGGAGCATTTTAAGCCGCCCTATGACGCCTCTGTTATGGAGAAACTCAATGCGGCGGGCGCTGTTATGCTGGGCAAGACGAACATGGACGAGTTTGCCATGGGTTCTTCGACCGAGCATTCGGCCTTTTTTCCCACGCATAATCCCTGGGACCTTGAACGTGCTCCCGGTGGAAGCAGTGGAGGTTCGGCTGCCGCGGTGGCTGCGGGTATGGCTATGGGTTCATTGGGTAGCGATACCGGTGGCTCAATCCGTCAGCCGGGATCGCTCTGCAATGTCGTAGGCGTGAAGCCAACCTATGGACGCGTCTCGCGTTTTGGACTGGTGGCCTTTGCTTCGTCTCTGGACCAGATTGGACCTTTTACGCGCAGTGCACGTGATGCCGCTCTGCTCATGCAGGTCATTGCTGGAGGTGATGCGCAGGACGCAACCAGTTCGTCCGAGGTGCCTGGTGACTATAGTGCTGCCCTTTCTGGCGATATCAAGGGATTGCGCATTGGTGTTCCTCAGGAGTACTGGGTTGAGGGTACACAGCCAGGTGTCGTTCAGGCGATACGGGCTGATATTGAGAAATTGCGCGAACTGGGTGCAATTGTTGATGAGGTTTCACTTCCCCACACGCGCTATGGCGTTGCTGCCTACTATATTATAGCTCCCGCCGAGGCCAGCGCCAATCTCTCGCGCTACGATGGAGTCAAATATGGCTACTCCTATCGCGATACGGACGATATGTGGGAGGCGATGGAGAAGACACGCGAATATGGCTTTGGACAAGAAGTGAAGCGCCGCATCATGCTGGGTACTTATGCCCTCTCTTCGGGCTATTACGATGCTTATTACAAGCAGGCCGAGAAGGTACGTACGCTGATTGCCCAGGACTTCACCGAAGCTTTCGCACGTTTCGACGTTCTGGCCAGTCCGACGACCCCCTCGGTGGCCTTTCGTCTGGGTGAGATCTCCGATCCTTACGAGATGTATCTGCAAGATGTCTTCACGATTCCAGCAAATCTGGCGGGCATCTGCGGTGTCTCAATCCCAGGTGGTTTCAGCCAGGGACTTCCGGTCGGTCTGCAATTGCTGGGCAACTTCTTTGCCGAGGACAAAATCCTGCGGGTCGCTGACGCTTTCCAGCGCGTCACTGATTACCATACCCGCTGGCCGGAACACCTCTAATCGATACACCAGGATGGAGCCTGTGGTGTACTACTGCAAACATTCTCTTCTCCTTGCTCGTTTATCTAAAAAAAGGAGATATGCGAGTGTTTGCAATAGTCCTGGAAAGGGTTTGACCTCTTTATGGATCGACGCCGAATAGTAGCACTTATTGTATTGGCTCTAGTTGTGCTCATCGTTGTGTCTGTGCCTGTGCTACTCTTTACGCCTGTAGGTACTGTTTTGAATCCGCGTCCGCCCGATTTAAATGGTCCATCGCTCGCGCCATTGAAATTCCAGGTGCTGCCTCGTAGGACTCCCCAGGCGGTTTTGACCTCCTTGGGGACCCCCGGTCCATTGACGGCCAGTGAGGCGCTTTTAATGGATAGCGACACTGGTACGATTCTCTACGATCATGACGGTGAACAGGCGGTGCCCATGGCCAGTACTACTAAGATTATGACCGCCTTGATTGCCATCCAGACGGGCAAATTAGACCAGAATGTCACTGTGGGGGCCGATGCTCCTTCAGAGGTGATACTGAATGGAGGCAGTTCAGCGGATCTTCAGGAAGGCGATGTTTTACCACTCAAAGAGCTCCTTTATGGTCTGATGCTCCCTTCAGGAGATGATGCAGCGGTGGCTATTGCGGATACGGTTGCCGGTTCGGTCTCCAATTTTGTACGGATTATGAATGTAGAGGCGGAGAAGCTACACCTTTACAATACTCACTTTGACAATCCTGACGGACTGCAACCAACTGATAATGCGGGCAACCCGATCTTTGATCGTCATTACACAACCGCCTACGATCTGGCTCGTCTGGCACGCTACGCTATGCGTTTGCCCCTGTTTGCACAAATTGTTCAGACCAGAGAACTGGATCTTCCCGCTAATGCCTCACATCCCGCCTTCAAATGGAAGAATACTAACGAACTTCTCGGGACCTACACCGGTATCTCAGGTATCAAGACCGGGACAACGCCATGGGCGGGCGAATGTCTGGTTTTCGCGGCTCAACGCAAGGGTCAGATTTTGATTGGAGTCATTCTTCACTCGACCACCGATGCGAGTCGTTTCAAGGACGCGCGAACCCTGCTCGACTGGGGTTTCGCACTCCCTCTACAAATTCAAACTTTTCATGGATAGACCACTCTATAGCTCTTCATTTGACCGATGTTAAGAAGCAAGAGATGTTGTAAGTCATCCATTCTGAACTTTCCAGATCAGCATAAAAGGGTTTTTTGCCGGAGAGCCTGTCTGGCAGACATCAATTGATGAATGCCACCAATAGGTGCGAGGAAGAAAATGTGACAGAATAAAAAAAATAAAAATCGCCCACAGTCCAGGCCATATGAAAGGATGAGTATATCGATTGAGCAAAATAAATGGTCCAAAGTCGCAGAAAGATCCGCTCAACTCCTTTACCTTTGCGACAGCAACGCATCCCCATCCAGAACATCCAGAGAATAACGAAGATTTTTTACTTGTAGATCGACGAAACGGGTTGGCGGTAATCTGTGATGGGGTAGGGAGCGCCTTTGGAGCGGGTCTTGCAGCCCAGATGGCAGCCAGAACAATTCGGAACTATTGGCGGCGCATTTTTCCGCTTTATGCACGCTCAGAGGGGGATGAGGAAACGGTTGCGAGTGGACTGGATGGCATGTTGCAGGTATTGCTTGATGTTGCAAATGACGAGGTGCTTCAGTTAGGTGAGGAACTCTCAGAAGAGCGACTCACCGATGGACAGGTCAGTTATGCCAGGACAACCATCGCTCTGGCTTTATTGTACAGACAGCAAAATCGTTGTACTCTGGCCTATGCCCATATTGGAGATAGTCGGGTCTATCTTTTGCGCAAGGACAAATCTTTGCAGCGTCTCACTTTTGACGATGGGTACTTTTCATTGCTTTTGCAGAGGGAGGAGATTAACGAAGAGGATGCGCTGCGGATCGACCAGGCCAGTCGTGCGGAACAATTAACTGAGCAAGAGCGTGAATATTTCGATAGACGTAACGGCATCACCCAGGCGTTGGGTCAGAAGCAATTGCAGCCGCACATTGGACAGGTTGAACTTGAGCCTGGTGATCGTGTTTTGCTCTGTACTGATGGTATTCATGATAATTTAACTGATGCAGAAATTGAGCACCTGCTGCGCGACGGCGCACGTACCACCATCGCCAGGAAGCTGGTTCAGTATGCCGTAGAACGTTCGGAACAGGATGAAGAGGTCGTGCTTCGCGCAAAGAAAGATGACATAAGCGCTATTGTAATAACCTATCATTATTTATCAGCAAACATTCAGGTACTAGCAACCCGGACGCAAACATGATAGAATGGCTTTGCCTAAGTGATCCACTAATTGTTTTTAATGAGTAAGAGTAGACTATTATGCGTTATGCTATTTTCACCGATATTCACGCCAACCTGGAGGCACTTGAGACGGTGCTGTCCAAAATTGACGAACTGGCTCAAGAGGAACCGATTGACCAGATCTGGTTTTTAGGCGATCTGGTGGGGTATGGGCCGAATCCAAATGAGTGCATCGACGAAATGCGGAAAAGAACGGACGTGATTATCGCCGGTAACCACGATTGGGCTGCGGTCGGCAAACTAGATCTAGATGATTTTAGTGCGGCAGCACGTGTCTCTGCTGAGTGGACTGCGAAACAGTTGACTGAGGAGAATCGCGAGTTTTTGCAGAATTTGCCTCAGCGTCTGGAAAAAGATGAATGCACTCTTGTGCATGGCAGTCCCTATGGGCCTTTGTGGGAGTACTTAACCTCAGAGGTTCTGGCGGAGCGAAGCTTTCAGCACTTCAAAACACGCTTTTGTGTGGTTGGGCATACTCATGTGCCTGTCATTTTTCAGCAGGCTCATACGCTGGCTGACGAACCAACGCAATCTCTGGAAGATATGAATTCTGAGGCCTTGACCGCTGAAGATGGACATATTGAGAGCGATGAGAAGGAGGACGAAGAGACGGCTGAGATGGCCGCAGTTATCGTCACTTCGCAGCTAGCAGAGGCGATCGAGAGTGTTTATCAGGAGGATGAGGGGAGAGCGCTGATTGAGGAATCGAGGACAGGGGCTGCCTCTATCCCGGAGATAGAAGAGTGGGTGCACGAGGATCGGATAGAGGATATTCCTCCTCTATCCGTGCCTGAAGAGCAATTTGATGAAACGACCGTGGATGACGAGGCGAGAGGTATCACGGAGGTGGACGATCAACGTTTGGTGGAATACGAGATTGCTGACAAGACTTCTACCGAAAATGATATTCAAAATGCTGAACATCGCTTGAACGACGAGATTGAAGAGCTGCTGGAATTGCTTGGATTGAGTCAGAGTATGGTCAAGGTAACCAACGAGATGATGGGTCCGCCAGAGGGTCTCTGGACTCCTCCCCAGGACTATCGGGCCATTGTGAATCCTGGCGGTGTCGGTCAGCCTCGTGATGGTGATCCGCGGGCGGCATTTATGATTTACGATAGCGGGCGCGGCTCTTTTACGTTTTATCGTGTTCCCTACCCCTTTGAAAAGACACAGGAGAAGATCATTCAGGCCGGTCTGCCCCAATACCTGGCGGTTCGTCTGACCTATGGTCGTTAAAATCTGTTATGAAACTGATCGTCGGTCTTGGTAATCCAGGCCAACAGTATGAGCACACTCGTCACAATGTAGGTTTCCGGGTCGTTGAAAGATTGGCGAAGCTTTGGGATTTGCGATGGACGGAACACCGGGGACGAGCGGTCCAGGCCAGCGGAAATGTGGGCACTGAGAAAATTGTCCTGGCGAGACCGCTCACTTTTATGAATCTGAGCGGTGAGTCCGTGGGAGAGTTGATGCGCTGGTACAAGATGTCACCCGAGGATGTACTGGTTGTCTGTGATGATCTGGATCTGTCAACGGGGAAAGTCCGTTTGCGGGCCAGAGGGCGCGATGGTGGTCATAATGGTCTGAAGGACATTATTGCCAAACTCCATACCACTGATTTTCCTCGACTGCGCATTGGCATTGGACGGCCTCAGAATAGTCGCATGCAGGGGCGTGACTACGTTTTAAGTGCGGCGGTTGGCGACGATGAAATTTTGCTAACTACTGGTGAAGAGCGAGCGGTTGAGGCGGTTCAATTGTTCCTTGCTCAGGGCATTGAGTACGCGATGAATAGGGTGAATGCCGATCCAGAGGAGGCTGCCCTCAAAGCAGAGGCCCAGGCGCAGAAGAAACTTGCTCGTGAGGAACGCGAACGTCTAAGAAGAGAGACGGCAATCGGTGATGATACTAACAGTGCCTTGTAAAAATAAAAATTAACAGGCTTAAGGAGAGGCAAGAGGAGCGCGTGTGTTTCTCTTGCCTCTCCTTAAGCTTATAGATTTGCCTTTTGCTTCATATGGTACTCATGAACTCCTTTTTTAAGAGTACCCAGGGCCAGAGTCGCGCAGGTAGGACGAGTCATAACCAGTTCTCGGCCAAGTTGCTCGATCAGATCCTCGAAGCTCGTATTTTCGATCTCATCTGGCGTCATGCCTTCTACCATTTCGGTGACGTAGGAGGCGGCGGCACGGCTGATAGTGCAGCCCTCGCCCTCCCATTTGATCGTATCAAGCTTGCCAGAGGAGGGGTCAAAGTGAGCGTGTATCGTAATCATATCGGCGCAACCGGGATTGCCGCCACTCAGATTTATATCGGCGGAGTCCAGTGGTCCGTAGTTACGTGGATTTTCGTAGTGATCAACTAAAAATTCAATAGCTTCCTGGCGGTCCATATGTTTTCTTTTCTCCTGCGTATCGGGATAGAGACTATGTGAGTATGTTTGTTTTGTAACAGTGTCTTCCGTCATTATAACCTCAAACCGCATTTTATATCAAAGAGAATGTCTGGTAAGCCACCCCACACCAGAGGGAGAAAAGAGGAATTTTGGGCAAAGCGTGCAACGCCTTGCCCAAAATTCTTCAAAAGAAGAAGGAGTAAACATTGTTCGCATTTGGAATTGAGCACGAAGTCGCTTTTACGAATTCTGCCAGTGAATTTGCTGATTATGCTGTTGAATCATCTTATAGAGATTTTTCCGCGATTATTGCCCAGATGCCCATCTATCATGAAGATTATCCCCAATTAATCATTGGAGATGCAGGTATTCGCGTCAAGCGCTGGTATCTTGAAGGGCTTGAGCGTTTTGACGACGAAGGGCATCTGCTCACCTGTCTTTCAAAGGGGATTGAGATTCGCACCAGCCCGCACTCTACGATTCAGGGAGCTGTAGATGAGCTTTCTGTCAGTTTTCTCCTGTTGCGTGATATTTCGTCGCGTGCTGGTTTTGTCCCACTCTTGTGTAGTTTCAATCCTTACCGGACGACCTTTGTCGCGGATCCCCCTTTT
>DAOTTL010000445.1:0-7427 GCA_034438135.1 Ktedonobacteraceae bacterium
AAGATAATACTCATACACAGTGAGCTATCTTTTGGTAGTATTCTCTAAAACTATTATCGAAATACCATTTCTATTCAAAACGCCATTTCTATTCCAGGGAGCATATATGCCTGATTATATAGGTCAGCGTTTAGGCAATTATCGCATCCTTAAGCTTCTGGGAGAAGGAGGCTTTGCTCAGGTCTATCTCGGCGAACACATCTATCTCAAAACGACTGCTGCCATCAAAATATCACTCACGAACCTTTCAGAGAACGACCTGCAAGCGTTCCTCAATGAGGCTCGGACAGTAGCCCATTTACGCCATGTACAGATTGTGCGCATTCTAGAGTTCGGCGTTACGGATGACCACGTGCCCTTCCTGGCTATGACCTATGCTCCTCATGGAACGTTACGCCAGCGTCATCCCCACCATACTCTGGTCCCGTTGGAATATGTTATTTCTTATGTCAAACAGGTAGCCACTGCACTCCAGTTTGCCCATGATCAGCGACTCATTCACCGTGATATTAAGCCGGAAAACATGCTGCTCGGACTCAAAGGTGAAATTTTACTCAGCGATTTTGGGATTGCTATAACTGCACGCAATACTCTCTCTCAGGAGAAAGAGAAGATTAGCGGCACTATATTTTATATGGCACCGGAGCAGCTTCAGGGTAGGTCCAGACCGGCCAGCGATCAGTATAGTCTGGGAGCTGTTGTCTATGAGTGGCTCTGCGGGGCACCTCCTTTTACCGGAGATTCTTTCCTGGGCATGGCTCTTAAGCATCTACAAACTCCCCCGCCTCCTTTACATGATAGAGTTTCAGTTTCACCAGCTATCGAAGCCGTCGTTTTGAGAGCGCTCGCCAAGGATCCTGCCGAACGCTTTCCAGATGTGCAGTCCTTTGCCAATGCTCTGGCAGCCGCGGGAGAAGAGAGAGGCTCGCTCTCCTATCTTTCCACTGTACCTCTCTTACCCGCAGTTATACCTTCCCAGTCTCCTCCACCTGAAAGCTTCGATGGAGATGAAAGGGTTAATCTTTCGGCTCAGGCACCAACCGATCCAGATGCATTGATAAGAGATAGATCAGAGTCGTCAGGGATACATGCACAAGGAACGCTGCGGAGTCGCCGAGCCGTGATGACGGGATTGATAGGTATTGCAGGCCTCAGCGCACTTGGAGGCACGCTTGCCTGGTACACACACTCTTCCCAGAAGCTCGCGCCACCTCAAGTCACGCCAACGCCAGCGGGAACTGGCTCCTCTCTTCTCATGCGTTCTCCTGGTACAACTCTGTTCACGTATAACAAGCACACCAGTTCTGTAACCAGCGTCTCCTGGTCACCGCATGGAGCATGGGTCGCCTCGGCCAGTAACGATAAAACCATCCACGCCTGGCAAGCGTCAACCACCGGCACACCACTGGCATTTGTCTACAGCAAACACACGGATAAAGTTGAGACCGTGGCCTGGTCGCCTGACGGCACGTCCATTGCCTCGGCAAGTCTGGACAAAACAGTGCGCGTATGGACGGCTCCCTCCGAGAGGAGCAAAGCCACACCAGGAACAACGCTGGTCGTTTATCAGGGAGGAACTCAGATTGTGCCCATGGCCGCGATCTGGTCTCCCGATAGTAAGCATATTGCCATGACGACCCAGCCGGGTTACTCTCAAATACAGATCTGGGACGCGGATAGCGGAAAACAGGCAGTCTATTACTTTGATCCTTCTCAAGACGCTCCGACGCCAGATCTCGGTCCTGCTGGCGCACTGGCCTGGTCTCCCAACGGGGCGCTCCTGGTCACAAATATTATTACAGTAGCCCTCTGGGATATAGCAAGTGGAGACCGACTTCTAACTTACAATCCCAACGTATATGATATCCAATCTGCTGTACACGGACTGGCATGGTCACCTGACAGTAAGCATGTGGCCCTGGCCGGTGCAAATAAAGTTGTCCAGATCTGGGAGGCCGCCACTGGCAATACTACAGTAACCTATAAAGGGCACGAAGATGCTGTTTATGCAGTCTCCTGGTCGCCCGATGGAAAGTACCTGGCCTCAGCCAGCCGAGATAAAACGGTCCAGATCTGGGAGGCTGCCACCGGCGCGTTACATCTGACATACCGCGGACACACTGCTCCGGTCAATACAGTCTCCTGGTCCAGCGATAGCAGGCACCTCGCATCCGGCGGAGATGATAACAAAGTGTTGATATGGCAAGGTATCTAAGAAAAGGTCCAGAAAGGAGTCAAGCGTGAGCAGCACACAGGCAGGAAGAATCCATCCAGGGAAACAACTCGGCAACTATCGACTGCACACATTCCTTGGAGTTAACAAGGGTGTCAGCACATTCCTGGGTCAACACGTCTACCTACAAACTGAAGTGACAGTCAAACTGTACCAACTGCTCTTGCTCAAGAACGATCGACAAAATTTTCTGGCCGAAGCTCGCACCATTGCTCGCCTTATTCATCCTCATATCTTCAGAATACTGGAGTTTGGCATTGAGAGCGACACTCCCTTTCTGATCACACCCTTTGCTCAGGACGGTACGCTACTTCAGCGCTATCCGGCAATGTCTCTACTTCCTTTGCCGGTGATTCTCCTCTATGCCAGACAGATGGCAGCCGCACTTGATTATGCGCACAGTCAGGGAATACTTCATCTTGACGTCAGACCCGAAAATATGTGGCTCAGAGGCGAGAATACGCTTTTCCTCAGCGATTTTCGCATTACTTTCGCTGCCGCCGGTTCGCGTTCAGAGAGCATCAATGCTATTGCCGAGGCAGCAGCCTACATGGCCCCTGAGCAGATCCAGGGAAAGCCCGGTCCCGCCAGCGACCAGTATGCTCTGGGAGTTGTTGTATACGAATGGATCTGCGGCTCTCGTCCTTTCTCGGGCGCAAACTATATCGACATCGCCCGACAGCACTTGCAAACGTCACCGTCTTCGCTTCGCAGCAGCACGCCGGACCTGCCACTGGAGATAGAGCAGACCATCCTGCGTGCGTTGTCCAAAGATCCCAGGCAACGCTTTTCCTCAGTTCAGGACTTTGTGGATAGTTTAGAGCAAGGCTATGCAGCACATAGAAGAGCTTCCAGACAGGCAACTGTTCAATTTGACTCACGTCCTACTCAGCTTCTCGCCCACAAAGATGCATCCTCACAGGACCCAAAACGTCACCATACTCGTCGCAACATCATCCTGGGTCTGACCGGACTTGCCAGCGCGGCAGCGGTTGGCGGCGCAATCAGTTGGCTTACACGCTCTTCGCCCGTTCACATCACAAAAAAATCGTCCTATCTGCCAGGGCACGCAAAACCTGGCACAACTTTTACCACCTATCGAGGCCACAGTGACATCGTCTACGGGGTTTCCTGGTCGCGCGATGGTCAAAACATTGCCTCCTGGGGACGTGACGGCACGATGCAGATCTGGAACACTACCACGTTTGCAGCGTTACAAACCCTCCCTATGGCTAGCGTGCTGGCCTGGTCGCCCGACTGGAACATGATGGCTTCAGGAGGTCTGCAAGGCTTCCAGGCCTGGAAAACTGCCAGTGGCAACATCCTGTTCATGCAGGATTTCTCTTATACCGGTGCAGGTGGAACGCTCGATCTGCCAGTTAATTCTCAGATTCAGTGGTCACCCGATGGCAATTCATTGCTCTCCACCGAAAATACAACGCAGATCTGGAGCATCAGTACAAGAAAAATACTTTTCAGCTATCCTTCCAGTGTTGGAAGCTGGTCATCCGATGGCAAACGCCTTGTCTTGCAAGAAATTGACTACGACAATACAAATACTTTTCTCAAAGTACACTTGTTCGACATTCTGACCGAAAATCAGATCGTCGGGTACCAGGTAAAAAGCAATCAGGTAGTGGGTGCACCAATTCACTGGTCACCGGATGGGAAATATATCGCCTCAGGCGATGGAAGTGTCTGGCAGGCTATGACTGGCAAAAGCATCAACAGGTACCAGAGTAAGGCAAAATATACTGACCTTATCTGGTCACCCGATAGTAAATACCTGGTCTTTTACGATGGATCAAACTATGCTTCTCAGAGCTTTAACTCGCTATCTCAGAACAAAGCCGACCCGACAGTCCATATCTGGAGTCCGTTCACCGGACAGGAAATACTGGTCTACCGCGCTCACACAGATGGTGTAAACTGCATAGCGTGGTCACCGGACAGTACGTTGATCGCCTCAGCCAGCGCCGATAATACAGTCAGAGTATGGCAGGCGATAGCAAGCCAATAGGCGTATACAAAGCCGATTGTAAGGAGCAAAGTGGCATGTTAAAAAACGGAGGACGGCAACTTGGCAACTACCGCATCTCTCGTCTGCTGGGTCGCGGAGGCTTTGCCGAGGTCTATTATGGCGAGCATATCTATCTCACCACACCCGCAGCGATTAAGGTTCTGAACGTCGCTATAGCTGGCAACGAACATGAAAAATTCCTGGCCGAGGCGCGGATTGCGGCTCGACTGGAGCATCCACATATTATCTCCGTACTTGAGTTTGGCATAGAGGCCAACATTCCCTATCTGGTGATGGACTATGCAATGAACGGCACCCTCAGGCAACGCCATCCCAAAGGGTCATGTCTTTCGCCAGTTCAAATCATTTCTTACATTCAGCAAATTGCTGAAGCTCTCCAATATACCCATAATCAACAGTTGATTCACCGCGATATCAAACCGGAGAATATGTTATTAGGAAATAACGACACTGTACTGCTAAGTGACTTCGGCATTGCGCTCGTCGTACAACAGGCGCAGAACACTAAAAGCGAACAGCACGTTGTAGGTACAATTGCTTATATGTCCCCGGAGCAGTTGCAAGGAGAAGCATGTCTGTCCAGCGACCAGTATGCACTGGGAGCGGTGATCTACGAATGGCTCTGTGGAGAGCCTCCGTTTGTTGGCTCATATACTGAGATAGCCGTACAACATGCCCTCCTGCCGCCAGTCCCTCTCCGTCAGCGCCGACCCGACATCTCAGCCGCGGTTGAAGAAGTTGTTCTAACTGCTCTGGCAAAAGATCCCCGAGGGCGCTTTAGAAATATGCAAGCCTTTGCCGCTGCCTTCGTAGAAGCGTGCGCTCTCACAGGGTATCAACCTGCTACTTCATTCCAAGATGTTACTGCTCCCTTTGGAGAAACCGCACCGGTGCGAACTGTCCAGGCAGAGGCAAAAGCCTCGGAGAACAAGCGTGGCTCGCGACGAACGATAGTTGGTGTACTACTGGCTGGCATTGGACTGAGCGCAGGCGGGATCATCGCGGGAAGATCGCTCTTGCAGAGATTCTTTTCCTCTGCTTCATCTCATACCCATCTAACCCCAGCAGGTTCTCCACTACCTGGTACAACCATCTATACCTATCACGGACATCCTTTTCTGGGATATGGGTTGATATCAACGCTGGCATGGTCACACGATAGTCAGCGCATTGCCTCTGCGTATGACAATGTACAGATCTGGTATGCAACGACAGGAAAAATTGAGAGAATCTATCGTGCCGGACTTTACGGCGATGTTTATAATGGCGTGGCGGCCTGGTCTCCTGACAACCACTATCTAGCTATGAGGATAGCATCTGCAAGTAGCGACACGATTGAAACGTGGATCTGGGATGCTCTATCAGGAAAGAAGATCTCTTCCAAGCAAGAAGATTCAGGCAACGCGATCGTGCTGGCCTGGTCACCTGATAGCACCCTGCTGGTCAGCGGTTATATGGGTGGCTTGCAGGTCTGGCACGCGCTCACAGGTGAAATTCTGTCCACCTATCATGAGCAAGACGCCCTCTCTTATGCCCTGACCTGGTCCCCGGATGGGAAATTTATCGCCTCGGTCCCAATGGCAAGTGATGGGGATACCGCCCCTGGTTTGATTCATGTGTGGGAGGCAGCCACAGGAAAGACACAGACTATCTATAAAGGACATACTGGACCCGTAAAAACGCTCGCCTGGTCTCCTGATGGTGTCCACATCGTCTCTGGCGAGGGATACTATACAAGCACCGACGGGTTGGTAAAAAATCTGCTTCATATCTGGAAACCCGGCAGTGAAAAACCACTCCTGATCTATCGTGGACATCCTGGTCCTGTAACCGCAGTCGCGTGGGACCCTGGTAGCAAATTGATCGCATCCGGCGGACTGCCAAAAGATGAAATGGATTCTGGCTATACCTCTATCGCCCTGGCGCAGGTCTGGAATGCCGCTAGCGGTCAGACCATCCTGAACTATCTGGGCCATAACCACCAGACCGCCAGCGGTGTAACTGCCATGGCATGGTCTCCCAACGGGAAGCTCATCGCCTCAGGAGGTTCTGATGGCACCGTGCAAGTGTGGACTGCTCCTGAATAGAGATAAATACCAATAGACAGAGACAATCAATGCAACTATACTTCTTTTAAGGTATACTGCGTGACAAGAAAGCGTTCATCAAAACCTGAATGCACTTCTTACGCCCTTTCAATACATGAAATGACTGGCTTTTTTGAGGATTTGAGGATGGGAAGAGAAGGAGGCCATCAATCCGATGGTAGCAGAGAGAACTGGATTTCCTTTACCTACTACCCAACGTTTTTTAATCTGGACCATTGTATTGCTGCTCTCTTCATTTGCATGGATAGTTCTCCTCCAACAATTTCTGGGAATGCTCTCCTCTGCTGGTTCACAAATTGGCACGATGGGTCTGACGCCCGGTCCTTTTCTCTTGTTCTGGCTCCTGATGATGGTCGCGATGATGCTGCCAGCGCTCGCGCCGAACATTGTCGCCAGATATCAACTTCTCCGTCAACAAAACGGGACGGCTGGAACTCTCTTGCTGCTTTTGCTTTTTTTGATGGTCTATCTTCTGCTCTGGACCCTGTTCGGACTGCCCGTTTTCGTGCTGGCTCATCTGGGTGAACAGCTTGTTCGCTCTACTCCAGCACTGAGTATTGATCTGGGGACTGGCCTGTTGTTGCTCATTGGCATCTACCAGATGACGCCGCTAGAAAGGCGCTATCTAACGCGTTGCAATCTCTCTCCCTGTTGCAATACCCATCGGTCTGCCAGCTATGGCCCTCTGAACCAACTGAGAGAGGGTCTGACAAACGGTCTGCACTGTCTGGGCTGCTGTGGTCCCCTGATGCTCATAATGGTAACGGTGGGTCTGATGAACCTGCCCTGGATGTTTCTGCTAACCATCGTCATCTTGCTGGAGAAAATCTGGCAACACGGCGTTCGACTCAGCTTTTTTGTCGGCTTCGCACTTCTGATCTTCACAGTCCTGGCGTTTGTTGAACCGGCTCTTCTGTCCGGACTCTATCGACCCCTCTAACTCAAAAAGAAGAGCAGATGGCCTGGTTTGTGGGGCGAAGGCCCACAACCCAGGCCATCTGCTCTTCTTCTCTACGCTCTTATGAAGTCCCCTTAAGCCATTTGA
>DAOTTL010000446.1:0-10849 GCA_034438135.1 Ktedonobacteraceae bacterium
AGAAGAGAGGTATTTCGGGCAGGGCGTGCAACGCCCGGCCCGAAATACCTCAAAAAAAGCCTGGGGTGCGGGGCCATGCGCCTACGAATGACCTTCGGCAACAGAGTCTTACACGTAGAGGTTTTTTCGAGCTTTTCCCTTATGAGTCCTCCCTCATAGAAAGAAAAATGAATGCACCTGTTTTTTGTCCTGCGTATGATAGGCATAGAGAGAGATCGGAGGAGCAGGAACGCGAGATCTCCGCAACAGCCTTTCCTTCCGTCGGTCCGAGGTCTCCGCATGAAGCATGAGAAGAGGATTTTGAAGAAAATATTATAACCATTGCCGGGATACATAGGATCTGTTTTTAAGAGGAAAAAACGATGAAAATAGCAATCATTGGCGGTGCAGGTTTTGTAGGTTCGCATATAGCGCGTGCCTATCTGGATGCTGGCCACGACGTATTTGTGATCGATAGCCTTGTTCATGGGTCGTCCGAGGCCATCGATCCCCGTGCGCGTTTTTATCAACTGGACATTCGCGACGGCAAACTCCAGTCCATTTTGCAGACCGAGCGTCCCGATATTGTCAGTCACCACGCTGTTCAGCGTACATCCACCTTGCCCGGTGAATATTCATTAGTTGACGCAGATGTTCAGATTCGGGGACTGCTAAACGTTCTAGATAGTTGTGTCCATGCTCATATCTCAAAATTCATCTTTGCCTCTAGCGGCAATTCTTTCTATCAGCGGCGTCCATTGTCAGAACTAGAAGCACGTGCTCTGGTCAACGAAGACGTTGAAATGTGTCCACAGGATCCGCAGGATATCAGTAAAATGGCGGGTGAGTGGTATGTGCGCTATTATGCGCGTCAGTATCGTTTGCCGCACGTCATTCTGCGTTACGCTGATATCTATGGCGAGCGCGATCCTCAGCGTGCCTGGCATCCTTTGACCTCATTTCTGTTTCACCTTTCTCAGCAACGTCGCCCGACAGTGCGAGGAACGGATCAAGATATACGTGATCATATCTTCATCGATGATGTTGTGCGAGCGAATCTGTCTGCTCTGGAGCGTGGGCGCAACGAAACGCTACACATCAGTTCTGCCCAGGGCTATACCATACAACAATTTTATCGAGCTGTTGCGCACCTCTTACGATGTGATATTTCTCCTATGTATATTTCTGCCTCCTCCGAAGAACCAGGTGCTATCATTCTGGACAACAAACGTGCCCAACGGATACTTAACTGGAAGCCCGAAATCGACTTTCTCTCAGGCGTAGCCCTCGCCTCCGAGCGACTCAAAAGCAACGTATCTACGATGCTGAGCGCCGAGCGCCATCCAGAGTTGATCCACTCTGTCGTGCTAGTATAACCTGCACAAGAAAAGAAGATGAAAATAATGCTGGTCCTGCTTTTGCCGGACCAGCATTATTTGTATGGATTATCTCTGCTTTTGCAAAAGCAGGAGAAAAGGTGTTTAGCCTTCTACGCAGGCCGCCCCACCCCCTTTTCTTAAGAAGAAGCGAGTCTGGTTGACGGGGCATATGCCCCGTCAACCAGACTCGCTTCTTCTTTCTTTGAGGGTTCAGTGGCTTGCAAAGCCGCTGAACCCTCAGGGATGACTTCTAGTATTTGCTATTGCTGGAGTCCGCTGACAACACGGGCATACTTCTCGGCAAGAGCTTGAGCCTGTTCATCGGAGACCGACTCGGCTACCACATGGAAGAGAGGTCGATCAGCATCTGGCAGAACCAGCACCCACTCCTGACCCAAATCGATTTTAATACCATCAATTGGTCTTGAGCGTCGTTCGCGGTACTGTTCGCTCAGGATGCGCATCACCTTCCCCTTATGTTCCCAGGGACAATTGACAGTTGTACGACTCATATGGTAGGAGGGTAAGTCATCTACCACCTCGGAGAGATGCATCTGGAAGGTCGCCAGGAGTTCTAGCAGCTTAACGGTCGCAAGCATGCCATCGAAGGCCGGCTGGAGTTCTGGAAACACATAGCCTCCTCCACCATCTCCAACCATCACAACCCCCTCGCGGCCAGCAGCAGTCATCATAGCATGGGCCAGAACCTTTGTATGAGTGATATGTCCCTCATAGCGCTTCGCGATATGTTGAAGTGCACTGGGCGCAGTAACGGGTACTGCCACCGTTCCATTGCTATGTTTGCGTAACATCAGACTGCTCATAGCTGCAAGCATCTTCATACCATCCAGGATACGTCCCTTATTATCGACCACCCAGATACGTTCACCACCCTGATCAATACGGATACCCAGATCATTATTGAGCGTTGAAGTAATCGTTGCCAGACGTTGCAGATCCTTATCGACCTCCTCTACGGAGCGCGAAATCTGCTCAGCGTCGGGATTTCCATTGAGCACAATTACCTCGCAGCCAAGCCGATTGAGAATACTTTGCAGAATATGCGACGTACTCCCATTCGCATAATCGACCACGAGCTGGTATTTGTGCTGACGGATCAGAGGTATATCCACAACCCCGATCACGCCCTCCAGGTAAGGTTGAATTACATCCTTATTTTCCAGCACCTCAATTGATCCCAGGTCGTCCAAATAGACTCTGCGGAAATCCTCGCGGAAGTAGAGATTCTCAATTTTGCGCTCAGTCGTTTTATTGATATCCAACCCATACTGATCAATGAAACGTATATCGACGATGCGCTGATCATGCGGCGAGAGACGAACATGGACCCCGCCCACTGCATCAGTATTGCGTACAAAGTAGCGTGCTACCGGAATCGCAACCTGGTTAATATCGTGGACATTAATTCCGGCTGAGGGCAGGCCTGCAATAACCGCGCGTTTAATCATACGAGACGTGCGATGAGACGAATCGCGGTTCAGACAGACAGTCGCACCTTTGGGCAGGATTGCTCCATAGGCTGCACCTAGCTTTGCCGCGAAATCAGGAGTCAGATCGACATTCACCAGGCCGCTTACTCCGAAGCGACTGAAAAGACCGCGTCGTCCCTGTGAACCCCAGATAATGCTCGTATTGACTACTGCTCCCGCCTCGATCTCCTTATCAGGCCAGATCTTTACATTGGGCTGGATAATTGCGCCTTCTTGAACGATCGAATTATCGCCGATCACTGAGCCCTCGAACATCACTGCCTTACTTTTAATGCTCGTAGCCGAACCCACGATAGCTCCGCGCAACTCGGCACGCTCTCCTATATACGAATTGTTCCAGACAATACTGCGATCTACCTGAGCGCGTTCATCCACAATTGCGTAGTGTCCGACAATGCTCGGACCATGGATAATCGCCCCGCTTTTGATCTTACAGTCATGAGCCAGGTAGATAGGTCCGTAGAGTTGTGTATCCTCATCGATTTCCACACCCTCTTCGCACCAGATATTCCCGCCAATATTTTTCGCAGGAATCTCCGCCTCCACGCGACCGTGAAGTGTATCGGCATTGGCACGCATATATTCGCTGAGATTGCCAACATCGCACCAGTAACCGCTGGCAACGTAGCCGTAGATTGGATCACCCTTCTTCAGCATGTAAGGGAAAAGCTCCTGACTGAAATCAAAGGGCTTATTTTTCTCAAAATAGCTAAAGATCTGCGGGTCCAGCATATAAATGCCAGTATTGATTGTATCGCTAAAGACCTCACCCCAACTGGGCTTTTCCAAAAATTGGGTAATGTGGCCATCTTCATTGGTGATAATGACCCCATATTCCAGAGGATTCGGAACATGTGCCAGAGTTAATGTCGCTAAGGCTTTTTTACTATGATGGTACTCAATAATCTCGCTCAAGTTATAATCGGTTAAGGCATCGCCACTAATCACTATGAATGGTTCGGTCAGATGCTCTTCTGCGTTTTTGACGCTACCTGCTGTGCCAAGAGGCACATCCTCGCGTGAATATGTAATACGCATACCAAGTTGTGAGCCGTTACCAAAATAGTCTTCAATGTTGCTTGCAAGATATTGGACAGTTACAATAACTTCAGTAATACCATGACGTTTGAGCAAATTAAGTATATGCTCCATAACGGGTTTTCCGGCGATGGGAACCATTGGTTTAGGCCGTCTGATAGTGAGTGGCCGAAGCCTTGACCCCTCGCCTCCAGCCATAACAACCGCTTTCATAGAGGCCTCCTCGGATGCAGAAAAATAATCAAAATGAGGGACGGCGCAGTAGTGGCTACGCCGCCCCAATTGTACAATAAAGGCCAGTCGTGCCGCAAGCAGATGCATCAAAGCGCATCTATTCCCAATCCATCCCTGGCTCTGACCTTGCTCTCCCTGCCAATGTGAATATATTCTCTACTTCACAGCCAGTCACTGATACGGCCATGCTCCACCAGCCAGCGAATAAAACGATGATAATTCGTAATCCGTGTTGCCTGGTGTTCTTCGTATTTCTCGCGCAGTGCGATTAACGTGCTGGCCTCTTCCACTGTAAAACCCTCATCCAGGAGGGCGTCGATCAGCAGATCTACATACCGCTGTTGCATTTGCTGTCCTCCTTTGCTTATCCAGTCAGGTGAACCTACTACACATTGTCACAAGCGAAATATCGATGCTTGTGTAAACGCAACGATGCGGAAACAGATGTATCATCCTCTGGCATGAGGATGATACCTTGTAGAACGCAATGGATACGTGATCATTAACCCACGGAGCTTTGGTAACCACAGCACCCTTGTCCACCCAACACTACAGTTTGGGTTACCTACTAGTAATAGTATAGTACGTTTCGGCAAGATTGTGTAGAGTTTTTTGTCTATGAGGTAGGGTTTCGCAAAAGTCACGGCGCAGCAGTGGCCAGACCCCTCCCCAAGGGAACAAGATGGCTGGTGGCAGCGCATTCGCGATGCCACCAGCCATCTAACGCCTTATGAGTCATCCCTCATTTTGGCAAAATGAGCAGACGCTCTTTCTGGCGGCGCAGCCGCCAGCAAGAAAGGGGGAATAGCTGAGTTTGGCAGCAGCAAAGCTGCTGCCAAACTCAGCTATTCCCCCTTTTCTCGGGGGCGGGGCGGCTTTGCAAGCCTCAGAAAAGTAAGGGATGACTCATGACAAGATGGATGGTGGCGGCGCATTCGCGCTGCCACCATCCATCTAAAAGACTTTGTTAGCGAAAGACACGGTCGATCGAAACCGCCCACCCTGAAGGGAGAAAAGAGGGATTGCCGGCGCAGCGCCCGCAATCCCTCAAAAAAGAATGGGGGCGGAGTCATTCACCCGCGAAGCGCATTCGCCAAAAGAGTCCTGAAAGGGTGGGTGAGTGGGTGGGTGGGGAGAAAAGCGACTTTTGTGAAACCCTGGTCTATGAGGTTGGGATTGGCAAATGGATTGTTCTGGGCAGTCCGAAAGCCTTTTCTCCTGTTTTTGCCAACACAGGGATGGCTTCTAGCCTCTTTTGTGGTAGTGGCAGGGTGGGAAGCGAATTCACCCGGCGCTCCAGGATTCATTGCGTATATAGTGTTCGATCTCGCCCTCATTGTCGTAGTAGTAGCTAAGGGCATCGTAGACCTGGGCAAGCGAAAGGCGATGGATGCTGGCGATCTCTTCAGGGTCTCTACCTGACTGAAATTGCAGGATGATATGCCGCACACCGGTCCGTGTGCCTTCAACAATCGGTTCTCCGCCATATATTGTGGAATCGCGCACAATATATGGGTGTGCTGTGCGTTCTAGAGACATATCAGACTGCCTTTCTCTAACGCTAAAGTTGCGTTGCTGCTCTTCTCTTTTGCCTGCCATGACGGGTTTCATTCTACCACAAAATTTCATAACGTTTCAATAGATTGTAATATTGTTCAGATTTTTCACACAATTTTCACAATTGGGGATATGCCATAAGATGGCCTCCCGAGCTACTTTAGAGCGTAAAATTGCTAGCTTGCTGTCAGCGAATTTTCAGAAAAGCTTGACATTATTTATACTTACAAGGTACAATATGCGCAATGAAAGGAGGTGGTGTGTAAATGGACCAACAACAACGCTGCACAGGTAGCGTGATAATTACTCGCACCTTCCAGTTGAGAGGGCGATGGCTTTAGGGCCACGACAAGCTCGCTGGTGAGGGATGTGTATCCCTGCCTGTGCAGCACTCCCCAGGGTGGTAGCAAAGTTTCTTTGCCGCCCTCTGGGGATTTTATCCCCCCTTATTTACCCTATTTCTACGTCAGAAGATGGGTACGCATCATAAAAGCGTACTGTCGCATTCCTACCTGAGGGCTAGTGGTTTACAGATGAGGTGGGTTGTCACAAAAAAACTTCTCTGGCATATGTTTTTTCGTCTGGTGGTTGAGTGATCTGGATTGGGGTTTCTCCTTTTGGGGATCTGGCCGATTGTAGAAGGCAAGTTGGTAATCTATGCAATATGTGAATTGCCTGGATATAGAAGCGCTTCGTACTTTGTTGGATACGCGAGTTATTGGTGTAGGTGATCGTCTACGGTACTGGCCAGAGGTAACATCTACGAATACGCTGGCGAAGCGCCTGGCCCGAGACCAGCCAGAAGAAGGTGTGGTAGTGCTGGCTGATAGCCAGCTTGCTGGCAGAGGTCGGCATGGTCGTAGCTGGGTTGATAAGCCGGGATGTAGTGTTCTTTCCTCTACTCTCTTGCGACCGCTTTTTTCTCCGCATTTATTGGTGATGATTGCATCCCTGGCGGTGGTTGAGGCCATCGAGCGGGTTTGTGGTGTTCAGGCTACAATTAAGTGGCCCAATGATGTCTTAATTCAGGATCAGAAAGTTTGCGGTATTCTCATTGAAACTTCTCATGATCCTAACGGACGCTTGATAGCTGTGTTGGGGATTGGAGTGAATGCCAATGGGCGTGTCCAGGGCTACGTTGAACAAAAAGGTAAAAAAGTAGAGCTTTCAACGATTGCTACCACGCTTGAAATGGTTTGTGGATATCCGGTCAGCCGTGAAGCTCTTCTGAGCCATTTGCTGCTGGCAATAGAGAACGATTATTTGGCGCTGCAACAGGAGGCTGTACAACCTCCAGTGGTAGCAATATCAAGTACGGGACTTGCCTCACGCCGAGTTCATACACGATGGCAAAATGCTTTGTCTACGTTAGGGCGCACTATACTGGTGCATCAGGGTGACAGTCTTGTCGAAGGTGTTGCTGAAGCTGTGGACGAGAATGGAGAGTTGGTGCTCCGACTTCGTTCTGGCGAACTGGTATGTATTACCTGGGGAATTGTGGAGCACGGTTCCACTTTTCCAGATTAGCCACCTATTATTCAACATAGGTGTTGAGTTTGTAGGATTGGAACTCCTACCGAAATCAAGAAGGGACCACAATGATGGAGATGCAGGATGTTTTCCTAACAGAGGACGGACGGCAACATGCGATTACTCAACTGGAGTTTTTGCGTACTGTCAAACGGGCCGAGGTCGCACAATACCTTCATGATGCCAAAGAAGCAGGGGATGTGATTGATAATGCCGCTTACGACGATGCAAAAAATGAGCAGGCACGTCTGGAAGGTCGCATTCTGGAACTGGAGCAGATGCTCGCTACCGCCAAATTGATCAATAAAGTGGAAGGTGAAGTTTCGCTCGGTTCCGTCGTTCAGTTGCGTACGTCTGATGGTCGTGACTATTGCTATACGCTGGTCGGAGCATACGAAGCAAAACCCAGTGGTGGGCTTATTTCCAATGAATCACCTGTAGGTAGAGCCTTGCTTGGGCACCGGGTGAGCGATGTGGTAATGGTCTCTACTCCTGGCGGTGTGAAGGAATATACGATCATGACCATTGCGTAGTTCTCTGGTTGCATGATTGAGGCCGATCTGTGTTTTCCACCATAGGTCGGTTTTTTTTTCTCTTTAGCGGGCTATCTGCGTCTTGCAAAGCCGCCCCATTCTCAAAACAACTAACAAAGAAGAAAAGGATGATTTTGCCCACAGCGAAGATGCGGGCAAAATCATCCTTTTCTTCTGAAGATATGGCGGCGTAGCCGCCAGAAAAAGACATTTGCCCTTTTTGCAAAATGAGGGATGGTAACTACTCAGGTGCCCTCTGCTTGCCGCCTGCGGCGGCGACTAAAAAAAGGGATGGCGAGCAAAACGGGCGGGGTACCCCGCCCGTTTTGCTCGCCATCCCTTTTCCTCTGTGGGGTGGGGCGGTTTCAGCAGGGCACCTGAGTAGTTACCATCCCTCACTTTTCTGCGGCTTGCAAAGCCGCCCCGCCCCTGAGAAAAGGGAGAAAGGGCTGAGTTTGGAAGTAGCAAAGCTGCTTCCAAACTCAGCCCTTTCTCCCTGAAAAGCTGGTGGCGCAGCCGCCAGCAAGAGCGTTTGCTCATTTTGCCAAAATGAGGGATGACTCATGTCTGAAGAACAGGAGCAGTTGATATATTTTGCTGGGCAAAAGCCCAGCAAAATATATCAACTGCTCCTGTTTAAATGGGGTAAAATGCCCTGCCAGGCCAATGCAGAAGATCGGCAAAAACACTCTACTTGTAAGACTCTGTTGCCGAATGCGATTCGCGGGCGAATGCCCCCCTTCTTTTGAGAGAGATTTCGGGCCAGGCGTGCAACGCCTGGCCCGAAATCTCTCTGTTCTTCTTTTGGGGTGGGGCGGTTTCGATTGGCAGCGTCTTTTGCCAACAGAGTCTTGTAAGAGGGGCTGCTTGACAAGCCGCAGAAAAAAGAGGGATGATTCATGTTCTTTGAGGCCCTGCCTCAAGCCACTTCTTTTGCCGGTTCATCTATGGTACAATGACCGCCTAGAGGACGAATCCGCACATAAACTGCCTGTCAGCATACCAGGTCAGCAAAAGCCCAACAGGGTTAACACAAATTCACAGGCTTTACCAATAAAAAGTGAGGTAGTGCTATGCCAACATTGGGAGAAGATCAGCTATTTGAACGCTATCGAGTTATAAGATGGCTAGGAAGTGGAGTTACTGGAGAAACCTACGAGGGTGAAGATAGAATTCTCCAGCGCAAAGTTACTCTCAAACTGATCCACCCCTGGTCAAACCTGACCGATTCGGCTCGCCGCCAGTTCTTTCGTGAACTCCAGGGCATCAGTGCGCTTACACATCCTCAGATAGCTACTGTACTCGACTATGGTGAGGTCGAAGGACATATGTATGTCGCTCGCCGCTATGTCAGCAGCGGCTCATTGCTCAGTACGAATGGTCGTCAGTGGTTTCGACCACCTTTGACGATCGCCGATGCATTCAAATATGCACACCAGCTAGCTCAGGCACTCCAGTATATTCATCAGCATGGCTATCTCCATGGCGCACTGACGTTCTCGAATGTATTGGTGTTGCGTGGACCAAACGTAGAGGGTGAGCCGGACTATGCACCTTTCCTGATTGCCGATATTGGATTGGCTAATTTTGTGCGCCGCTTTGGGTCTCCCCGCATTGAAACATTGCCGCTCAGTGCTGCTCCTGAACAATTGGGGAAACGCGTGACGCCTGCCAGCGATCAATTTGCGCTGGCTGTCCTGCTCTATTTCTGGCTTACCGGACGTCCCCCTTATCTGGGTGCCCCAGACGAGATCGAACAACTCAAACTCTCTGAGACTATTCCTCCGCCAAGTAGCTTTAATCCAGAACTTACCACTGCCCAGGACTACCTTGTTCTACGTGCCCTGAGGACTTATCCTGATGAACGTTATCCCTCGGTTCTCGACTTTACTCAGACGCTGTTAACTACGCTTTCTCCCGCATCTCTCAATCAGACAACCCCCACTGCTATCTTACCCGATCAGCCAGAGACACCGACCGATCTCCTGTATACCCCCGTGGATGCTGCCCTGGCAGGCTCTTTCGTCGTGAAAAAGGGCACTGACCAACCAGTTCACCAGACTATCACCAATGGGTCCACGAGAAACTCTGAGTCAACTGAGGCCGTGCATAGTATGCTCTCCTCAAACTCATCCCTCTCTCCGTTCGCGGACCAGGGGATCTCTACGATAATTCAGAAGTCATCTTCCTCTCCAATGAGTATCCCGGAGACGCCTCAGCCAAGCACTGATATAACTTCTTCTTTTGAAGAAATTGAAAACTCATCACAAGTAATGGCTCCCACGGATCATCTACCATTCAATCCAACTTTGCCTGAAGAAGAAAGTTCTATAACCCAGAAAAGGTTTAACAGGCCTGAGCCTGACAATGTGCCACCGGATGGTGAAAGCTCGTTTATGGAGGCAGAACAGAAGGAGCCAGCATCCATAACTGAAGGTTTTGTCGATGATGATATTGAAGAGGAGACGGTTCCCTTAGAGAGTCTGATCAGCCAGGACGAACCGGATGTTATCGTAGATGTAGATGCTTCCGATGCTCACCCAACAGAAAGAGAGCACGAAGAAATCGATACCTCTCAGACCGACAATCGTGAATCATCCTTGCCACATCTGATCGTTGTCTCACCCTATACAGACGATTCTCATGAGTTTCTCCTCGAAAATAGTGAGACAAACGTTGGACGCGCCGGTTCCAGTGATCTCCTGCTTGACCGGGATAATCTTACCTCGCGTCACCATGCAGTCGTTAAACGTCTGGGAGGTCGTTTCATGGTCTTTGATAAACAGAGCTATAATGGAGTATACGTCAATGGTCAGAAGCTCGAAGTAGGACAGGGGTGTGAACTGGCTGACGGAGATCACATCAGTATCGGTAACTATGAGCTTATTTTCCGTGCAGCCACGTCTTCAGAAGAAAATGGCTGAGGGACAAACCCATCCATTTCCCTCTGGCGCTTGCGGCGACAGAGAAGAACAAGAGCAACTGGTGTGTGGTGTGGCGCGTTCGCGCCACACCACACACCAGTTGCTCTTGTTTAAATGGGGTGGAGATGAGAGAGATTATGCTCAGAGGCTTTTGCGAAACTCGG
>DAOTTL010000447.1:0-4921 GCA_034438135.1 Ktedonobacteraceae bacterium
GCGGCTTTGACAGCCGCAGGAAAGGTAGGGATGACTCATGTTTTTACGAGGGTATCAGAGTTGTCTGTTCAGTCAGGGAGAGCACAAAGCGGGCTATAAGCTCAGCAGTTTTTTCAATATCCTTCAGAGAAACTACCTCGGAACTGGTGTGCATATAGCGGCAGGGAACACTGACAAGTCCCGTCGCGAGTCCGGCACGAGCCATGCGGACAGCATCATTGTCGGTATAGGTACGTCCGGCCTGCAAATCGAGTTGATAAGGGATATCAGCGGCCTTCGCCGTCTCCTTCAGAAGCTGAAAAATGCGTGGACTGACAAAAGCGCCGGTGGTGATCGTTGGTCCATTACCTAACTTCACATCGCCCAGCGTCATCTCAGAAGTTTGAGGATGATCAGAAGCAAAAGTTACATCCACCGTCAACGCAATATCAGGATTGAGAGCATAGGCGGCCAGCGCGGCCCCGTTTCCGCCAACCTCCTCCTGTACAGAAGAAACCAGAGAGACAGCAGCTTGAAGTTGCGAGCGTTGTTCATACAGCAGGCGCATGGCCTCCACAATCGTCATGATGCCTGATTTATTATCCATCCCACGGGAGACTACTAGATCGCCGCGCAGGATATCCAACTGGTTTGAGCGCGTTGCCACACAACCCAGCGGAACCAACTCCTGAGCCTCCAGGCGGTTAATGGCTCCGATATCGATCCATAACTCCTCGATGTCGGGAGCCTGTTCTCGTTCTTTGCGGGGAATGAGATGGATCGCTCTACGTCCCAGAACGCCAGGCAATGGTCCAGTAGGAGTATGGACGAAGACACGCTCACCTGGAAGAGTAGAAGGATCGAAGCCACCAATAGCCGAAAAATAAAGGAAGCCGCGCTCATCGATATAGCGGATCAAAAAGCCAAGTTCGTCGCAGTGAGCTGTGATCATCACGTGAGGTTTGCCAGAAGGATTAAGAGTTGCAATCACATTGCCCATGATATCAGTACGCACATCGTCGGCGAACTGCTGTACCTCCTCGCGTACTACCTGTTGAGCAGGCTGTTCAAAGCCAGAAGGGCTGGGGCTAATCACCAGACGTTTGAGAAAAGAAAGACGAGCATCGTCCATGCTATACGTAACTTTCTACTGTTCAGTCAGTCGAGTCTAGACGATTTTTATGTCATAAAAAAACGCCGAACCCATAACTGAGTACAACGGCTAAGGAGCTATGCTTGAATTTGTAGACAGGATCATAATAGAAGTATAAATGGGGCACACAAAGTACTACTCAAAAGCCCTGAGTGCCCAACTTTTGCCCGAGCAAAGCTGCCTGCTAGCGACATCTTTGTCTGAGAAGGACCCGGTGAGTCATACCTGATGTTTGAGAAAGTAGCAACAACAGAACATCTCTGTCTGGTATTGTCCGTTCACAACGTTTCGAAAAATCAGGTATAACTCATTCTATCTAACGCACAAACTGCTTAAGAACCTCATCGACTCCAGGGTGATTACGATTTAAGCGTAAATCCTCTGCTCCTGAGGGATCGGTTTGGAGAAGCAAAATGCTCTGTTGGATACAAATATTCAACAATTCTCGTGCAGACTCGCGTGTCAGGCGTCCACGGAAGCGATTTTTAGGGTTAACGGGATCACCAATGAAATTTGAAACACCAATAACGGTACGCCATGACCAATTACGATCAATATAGTCAAGAAATTGGAGAAACTGCGGGTCAAGCGCATCCATAGGATAGGGTTGGAACTGCACAGGTGGCGCACTTAGAGATACAGCGGGTAAACTTCCGGTATTTCCAGACATAGGACTATAGGCCCCGCTGCTCGGCTGCCCAATAATAGCCGAATTACCCCCTGGAACAAGTGGGACAAACTGATTGGCACTACTGATAAGATCTCGGCTGACGGTTCCTGGTATACCAACGACAATCACAGTTTTGTTTAGACGTAACTTCAAACGAGCACTGATACGGGTGAAATCTTTATCCCCAGTCATCAGAACGAAAGTAGAGATAGTAGGACGATCAAAGACAGTTTCAATAATATCCATCAGCATATTTAAGTCAACGGTACTTTGTATCACAGTACTTTGCACAACCGTATTCGATCCACTTGCATTGACAGCGGGCATATGTCCAGTATTGCCTGTGGAATGCCCCTGCGAAGGCGGGGGATACCCCAGGGGACCAGTGTTGCCACCACCAAGATTCAATGGAGCGGTAGGCTGGCTCTGACCGTAGGTACTTGCGTATGGCGATGATTGCCGTAGCGCTTCGGGCTGCTGATAATCGGGCATAACGTAGGTATCTTCTGGCTCCTGCTCCTCATCGGGGCTTACTGGCTCCTCTGGGTCAGGTTGTTCCGGGTTCGTTTCCTCCGGGTATGCAGGCCATTCGCTGCCCATCGATTGGGGCGTAATTGCTGGAAGCGGCCCAGAATTGCTCAGGGGACCGGTAGGCCATTGGCGGTAGCCATTATATCCCGTGTCGGTTCCCAGGCCTCCGGTGGGTACACCATTGGCGTAATGGACAGTTCCCATGCGAATACGATCGCGCTGTTTCGCCGGACAATCGACTCGATCGATCATGGCGGCTGTCAGGCTGCCTTTGAATGGTTCGGGCTGACGAGACCAATCCGCATACGCGCGGGCCACCATCACTGTGCCATAACGGCGTGCGACGGCTATTAGTTCCTGAGGATCAGGTTCCCGCCGCTGAATATTCAGCATACTATAACGGATGTTCTCAAAATCGATGAATAATGCTATATCTTCGGGCACATTCTTCTCCTTCTGGAGAAACCGCACAGTCCAAGATTTATGATTGTTCAAGTGCTTGGATATATCTGAACTCATTGAGGCCAGATATGTGCATCATTGCTATCCTATTGCTACGAAGCATATCATACTTTATGGTTAAAGTCGAGTGGTCTGTGCCTGATTTTACAAAAATGAGGTTACTATTCTGAGTAATTCATACAGAATTCTGATGGAATTCTCCATTGATCTCATCTCCGACTTGACGAGAAACGTTAAAGCGAGTACACTTCAATGGTTATGACTGTTTGCATGGCGTGGAGCGGGCTGCCAGAAAATCCTGTTCTCCAGTAAAGACGCTAAAGAGCGCTGAGCAATCCTCTATAGAATTATCTCTTCCTGCACGCACGTTCGTATCTGATATCAGCTAGCAGCATTGCTCCCGTACCCTACGGTCTGCTCCTGGTACACTCTGTGGGCATCGTGCCCTCAGAACCTTGTACCGCGCTCATATTATAAAGGGCGCATTGGCAGAAAGGACCTGTTCTTGCCATCTTTTCGTGACTTCTCATTACAACCCGCGACGAACGCGGCTCTACTAGATATGAATATTACCGAGCCAACCCCTGTTCAAGCTGAAGCAATTCCCGCACTCCTGGCAGGACGCGACCTTGTGGGACAATCCGCCACTGGCTCTGGCAAAACTCTCGCCTATGGTATCCCTCTGGTCGAACGGATAGCCAGAGATAGACGCGTCGTTCAGGCACTCGTGCTCGTGCCCACACGCGAACTGGCCGTTCAGGTTAATACGGTATTGAGCAGACTGGCAAGCAGACGAAGAATCACGACGGCTCTTCTGGTCGGAGGACGGGCCTATACGAATCAAATCTCAGCGCTACGATACGGATCACAAATTGTTGTCGGCACACCCGGACGTGTGAAGGACCACCTTGAGCGTGGCACTCTGGTACTCAGCCAGGTGCGTATGTGCGTGCTGGATGAGGCCGATCAGATGCTGGATAGCGGCTTCGCACCAGTTATCGAGGATATTCTGACAACGATGCCTGAGACCCGCCAGATGGCGCTCTTCTCAGCCACTATCCCGGAGTGGATTGTTAAACTCCAGCAGAAATTTCTTAAAGATCCAGTGAAAGTTGACATTTCTTCGGGAACCGGCGCACCTGATACGATCGAACAGATCACGTATCAAATTCCCGGCGATAAAAAAATGGCCGCGCTCTCTACACTTCTTCGCTCAACTCAGGGTGAAAGCACGCTCATCTTTGGAAGAACAAAATTTGGGGTCGAGAAGCTAGGAAAACAACTTGGCAAGCTCGGCTTCGCGGTAGGTACCCTCCATGGCAATAAAAGCCAGCGTGCACGGGAAGAGGTACTCACCGCCTTCCGCCGCGGCCAGATACAAACCCTCCTCGCCACCGATGTCGCTGCGCGTGGACTAGATATCCAGGGCATCTACCAGGTTATCAACTATGAACTACCTGAATCGAGCGAGCTTTTCACCCATCGCATTGGCCGTACAGGCAGAATGGGACGTTCGGGCAAAGCTATCACTCTACTGATACCTTCCGATGTGCCCAAATGGAGGCGCATGGCACGTAGCCTGGGACAGGCAGTCGCCCTTCGACCACTTCCAATCGATGAGGATGCTCTGGCCACCATTTCAATTGCTCCAGGCACCCGTGAGTACGAAGCCACGTACAGGCCAAACAACCAGCGGATGTTGATTGATGATGATCAACTCCTCCCAAATAGTCGTCCAACACGTCCAAATTATGAGAATCAGCCAGCACCATCTGCCGATCAGCAACAGAACAGAAGAGATCGACCTAACGGCGAGGCTCAAGTGCAGACCCGTAGACGACAGGTGGAAGGCTCATTCTCACCAGAATACTCCGCTGCCGGGAAACCCAGAAGCGGCAACAGAGATATGTCACGTGTCCGTCCATCGGGTACTCGCAGAAGCTCAAACGTGAGATCGGAACACCGTCCGCCAACCAGGCACCCACGAACCGCTCCACTTCGAAGCAAGTAACCCTTCCTGTTGCCTCCGCGACAGAGCATAAAAAGAGGAGATGGTGCAGGTTATGGCGCGAATGCGCAATACCCTGCACCATCTCATCTTTTTTAAATGAGGCGGGGTTGCAAGA
>DAOTTL010000448.1:0-16744 GCA_034438135.1 Ktedonobacteraceae bacterium
TCAGATTCCTTCTCGCTTTTCCTGCTTTCTAAAGCCGTTGCGAGCGTTCTCATCTACACTATTCTATCTCTTAAAAAGGTCTTGAGGTTGCGACGACTATCCACACCCCACCGCCACGCGGCAAGGTCAAGCAAGATAAACACAAACGCTAGCATCAAGATAAGCGTCATCATGAACTCTTCTTTCTCTCTAAAACGTAAACATAGATATGTCTATGCTCACCTTGACAAATTATCTTTAACCTTCTAAAATTGTTTTGATGGTTATATTATAACTGATTAAAAATAACCTGTCAAGTCCATTTTGATGGTTACCATCGGTTTTCAAGAAATGAAAAGAGAAGGCTTACTCATGCTTGAGAAGAGCAATGAAATAGTTGAATTCACGTTCTCTAGCGGAAATCTCTGCCTGGATTTTGCCAATACTATAGGCGATCGCCCGAAGAAAATGCCGCAAGATAAGCTTTATACCTATGAAGATCTACTAAGCTGGAGTCAGCAAACGCAGATTTTGAATGAAGAAGAGGTTGAGGACCTGCTGGCGCTGGCGGAGAGCCAGCCTACGCAAGCAAACCAGAGTCTCGTATACGCCAAACAGATACGTGAGGTGATCTATCGCATCGTCAGTGCATCCTTCGACGAGACGCCAGCGTCAGACGAAGATCTCCAGACATTCAACCTTGCCCTCGCAGAGACAATGGCTCACATCCGGCTGCTGCCAGCAGAAACCGGCTTTACATGGGGTTGGAGTTCTAGCTATGATAATCTGGAGCGTCCACTCTGGTCCATTGTGCGCTCAGCCGCTGACTTGTTAACCTCTCCCGAGCGAGAATGGATACGCGCCTGTGCCTCTGAAAGCTGTAGGTGGCTTTTCCTGGATACCAGCAAGAATCATACACGTCGCTGGTGTGATATGAAAAGTTGCGGCAATCGGGCCAAAGCACATCGGCACCAGTTACGGACCCATCTTTCTCAAGACGCCTCCACGCAAGCAAACAAAGGGTAAAGATGTTGTTTTCAAATACATCTCAGGGCTTCGCAAAAGTTTGGGTCGTGCTGTGGCCAGGCCCCTCCCTGAACCAGGGGAGAAAAGGAATAGGAACATGACGTACTATTCAGCCAGAATACAAAGTACTCAGTCGGCAGATCCGCCTCATACACCGAATACCATGCTCTCTTTTGCGCCAGAGGAGACTGAACGCCTGGCGCTCCTTGTACCTGAGGCGGCCCAATGGCTTCCCCATAATCTCGTGGAGTATGCGCTGCTGTTCGCTGCCCGCTATCAGGACGATGTGTTGCAGTTAGAACAAGAATGGTACCTGCTTACAAAGGTGCTTGTGGACTGCTGGCGTGCTGGGAAGTATCCAGCGGTAGTGCGCCTGGCAACGGTTCTGGCTCGGCCCGCGGGACGTCGCGCACGCCCCACGGAGGGCGAGTATGTGCTGCGTCTGGGATTGGCTGCCAGTCGTCGCTGCCAGGATCGCAGTTGGGAGGCTGCTTTTTTGAACCGTCTGGGCGGACTGATGTTCGCACGAGGCAAGTATGACTCTGGTTGGCGCGTCTGGCAAGCGGGACTTCAACTGGCGCTCTCTATTAACTCACGACCAGCTTTCTGGCAACCTATGGCTAGTTTTGCGTTCTGCGTCGATATTCTGGCAAATCCTGATGGAGCGCAACACTTTGTCACAACAATGCAGACAGCTAATGACTCCGAGGGCCTGACCGTTGCGCTCTTTTGTAGGGGACTGTACGCACGCTTTACCAATAATCTTGCCACCGCTTTCGCTGATTTTAGCGCCTGCTTACGTCTGCTGCTTCCCCAATACTCCTCTGCACGCTGGTCCCCTACCTGGCAACTCTTCAGCATGGTTGTTCAGACAGAGCTTGCGCGGGCAGAGGGCCACTATGCCCGTGCACATATGTGCGCAAAAACTGCCCTGGAGCTAGCTGAACTCTTTAGCGATCTCTATACCGTCGCCAGTCTCCTCATCGATCAAGGACTCTTTACCTATCAGCAGGGTCAACTGACTGATCTCTATGAGGTTTATCTGCAACTGCAAACGCTAGCCAACCAGTTGGAGGAAACGCCCCATATTGCCGAACGCTGCCGCTTTTTAGAGCAGCAGTTGATTGTCAATGGCCTTCTTGCACCCACACAATCCACCCTGATTGGTATATCTGAGCGCAAAGAACTGCTGAGTCGGCGCGAATACGAAGTGCTGCAACAGGTTGCCCAGGGATTTGCTAACCAGGAGATCGCAGCAAGTCTGGTGATTACTCCTGGTACGGTCAAAAAACACCTGGAACATATTTATACAAAATTGGATGTATGCAATCGCACCGCTGCGGTAGCCAGGGCCAGGCAGATCAAAATTATCTCCTGATTTTTCAGCGACCCACAAAGCAGCCTCTTCCCCAAAAGATAGGAGAAAAGGATGAGTTTGTCAATAAATTCGCTACTGACAAACTCATCCTTTTCTCCTGAAGATACGGCGGAGCAGCCGCCCTTTCTGGCGGCTGCTCATTTTTTCAAAATGAGGGGTGATGGACGACTCATAGATAAAAACGTGCCAGTGAATGGCTAGAAAATACGCCAAAAGACGAATGACGTGTACGACCTCCCATGCTATCCTGCCTGCATTGAGGCATGCCTATTTGCCTGTCCTGATAAAGGGAGAAACACTCATGCGCATCCAGCCAGTCAATCGACCAGCACGTCCAACCAGAAACTACATCCTCCAGAGAAGCCTTATCTTTGGCCTGCTCTGCCTGCTTAGTGCGTTGCTCGTAGCTTGTAGCGCAACAACGACTCAGGTTTCAGCCACATCGGCTCCCAAAGTCACTCCGACCCCCAAAGCTACACCTACATCCGCCGCGCCAACGGTCACCAAAGCCCTGGTCACCTATACCGGGCATACAGGACCTGCAATCGGCGTAACCTGGTCCCCGGATGGCAAAAAACTGGCCTCGTGCGGAAACGACGGAACCATCCAGGTCTGGAATGCCCAGACCGGCAAAACGCTCTGGAAAGTCTCTATCAGCCAGTACGCTTTCGCCGTGGCCTGGTCCCCGGATGGCAAGAAGATTGCTGGCGGAGGAGGCGATGGTTCTGTCACGATCTTAGATGCAAGCAATGGGAAACAGCTGGCCGTATACATAAAGCAGATAGGCGCAATTGAAGGTCTGGCCTGGTCTCCCGACAGCACACGGCTGGTCTCAGGCAGTCAGGATAAAACCGCTGATATCCTCAATGTACAAACCGGCAAATTGATGATCTCCTATACCGGTCATACCGATGGCGTCGAACGCGTTGCATGGTCACCTGATGGCAGTAAGATTGCGTCAGCCAGCCACGATGGTACTGTACAGATCTGGAATGCCAGTAACGGTCAACATCTACTCACCTACAATGGAAACGGTGCCCCGGTTTGGGAAGTCGCATGGTCGCCAAATGGACAAGAACTTGTTTCAAGTACGGGGTCAGCGGGAGCCTATCAGCCGGTTCTTACGCATAATTCCATCAAAGTGTGGAACGCGACGACGGGTCAGACACGGCTCACCTATCCAGTCACCAGTGATCAGACAAACACGTACGCGCTGGCATGGTCGCCTGATGGCAAATCGATCGCCTCGGCTGGTGACGATGAGGTCGTTCGCGTATGGGATGCAGAGACGGGCAAAATCATCCTCCAATATGCCAACCATCACGATGTTATCTTTAAAGTTGCCTGGTCTCCCGACAGCTCACTCATCGCCTCCGCCAGCGTGGATGGCACAGTCCAGGTCTGGCAACCACATATATAGAGGAGAGATGGATGAGCTTGTCAGCCTCTCACGGCTGACAAGCTCATCCATCTCTCTTTCAGGTGCGGCGGCACAGCCGCCATCTTTTCAAAAGGAAGAAGGATGACCCATCCCTACCTTTTTTCTCGGGAAGGGAGGGCTTGAGGCCTCACTTTAATGCTTCAAGGAGTTCGCGCAGGAACAACTCGGCGTCAGTAATCAGGCCAGCGGCCTGGAAAGTTCCCCGATCGGCCAGTTTTGTTACAACGGCAGGGTTTATATCGACGACGACGCTGCGCACCGTGGCAGCCAGGAGATTACCTGTAGCAATAGCATGCAGCATCGAAGCCACCATTATAGCCATCTGAACACCAGGTAAAGCCTCGCGCATCTCGCGCTGAGCCTCTTGCATATCGCTAATTACGCCCGGCATGGGTCCATCATCGCGGATAGAACCAGCCAGAACCATCTTCACGTCATGCTTGTGAGCCTCATAAGTGATGCCCTCATTTAAGAATCCCGACTCAATCGCGCGACTGATCGAACCTATTGAGCGAATAGAATTAATAGCACGCAGGTGATTGCGATGTCCGCCTTCGACCTGTTCGCCACTGTGCAGGTTAACTCCCAGCGAGGTACCAAAGAGCGCAGACTCAACATCGTGAGTAATAATCGCGTTGCCACCAAAGATGACCTGTACATAGTCACGACGAATAAGTTCCGCCACATATCGTCCAGCGCCGGTGTGAATCACCGCGGGACCCAGCACAAAGAGTATCTTCCCCCCGTTTGCACGGGTTTCCCGCATCTGGCGTGCGATTTCATGAATAGCCAGCACCTTCACCTTCTCCGTTGAAACGCTGCTCTGCATAAAGGCAAAGGACTCACGTTCACGAGCACGCTCAAAGGGCTGAACACGAATACCACTATGGCCAGTTACCACCTGATCCCCAAGCTGTACCTCGTGCATCGGCTTACAGAAAGCACGCCTGGTCTGAGCATCGATGACAATAGCCACATCCATCTCGATCCCCTCAACCTGAACCCACTGCCCCGAGAGACGCACCTGCGTGGGGAGATTCGTCGTTGAGTAAAAGTTCGCAGGCAAAACGCCCATCTGCTCTACAGCAATCGTCTGAGCATTATCACCGTCAACCAGGGCCACCCCAAACTGCTGTAGTTCGGTCAGAATCAGGTCTAGCGTTTGTTCATCGGGAGCTTCCACCCGGAGACGAGCATAACTCGTCTCTGTCTTGTGAATGCCAATGCGTATCTCCTCAACTGTGAAATTGCCACCCCGGTCCATAATCGTATCCCAGGCACGTGGCAACGTCCAGGAATCGATAATATGGCCACTAAGCTCAATCATTTCACTCGGCATATGCTGTGGATCCCTTCTATTCTTTTGACTTACTTATCGCGTCCTACAGGGCAGATAGACTGAAAAGCACAGGCCCGGCACTTGGTAACCTTCTGCCGGGCAAGCGGCGGAGGCTCATGCTCACTGCACAAAGCCATCTGTGTCAGCAGACGAATGACTTTTTTACGCATGGCAGGCGTATACTCGATAGTAAATTCCCGATCGGCATAGCGCAAAATACCATGCGTAGGCGGCTGCTCGAAATAATCCTCCAGGATCAGACAATAAGCCACTATCTGCATTTGATGATTGCTATAAGGCGCGGTCACATCACGTGTGTTCAATTTTAACTCGATCGGCACCGGTCGTCCATCGGACAATTGCACGATATAATCGGGCTTCCCTACCAGAGGGTAGCTATTAGAGGAGAGTTGCTCACCCAGACCATCGGCATCTTCGTAGACCAGTTTACCCTCTGGCAGACCCAGCTCCTGACGGTGCTCAATCACCAGACGCTGATACCGAAAACGCCGATCGTTCCAGATCAGGACGGCCAGGATTCCAGCCAGCACCAGGAAGAGTAGCCCGGTAGTTAACAAAATACTTTGCATCTACATGCGCCCTTTTCCAGTTTCAGCCAATTGAACAGGTATGAAATACTAATGCAGAAGCAAGCTGCCAATAATCAAAAGCAGTGCCAGTATCCCCAACACCACAATTGCAACCATCAATGTACGCCCACGTGCCGCGCTCTCCAGATTATACTTACCCTGGCGCAGTTCCTCTGCTACTTCCTGCTCAGCATCTTCAACGGCATCGGCATGCTCCCGATGCTGTTGACTTCCCTCATCAAAAGCCTCACGTCTCAGAAGAAGCTGTTCTAGCATCTGATACTCAGGCACAGCCGGGGCCTGTGCACCATGTTCATGTTCCAATTCCACCATGCGAGCAAAAAGCCCTTCATTATTCACCTGTACCCATGGTTCAAATTGCTCGTACCACCAGCTTAACGGACAGTATTCAAATTCAGCAACTTCGCTGGCTGTGAACATGCGTGAAGATTTTACAAGCTGTTTCTGTTGCATCTCATTCTCTATGCACCCTCTTGCTCTGTCACACTTCGTTTGATGCGCCCGCTCCCCCATCCAAGGAGAGAACCTGCGCACTGCCCCGGACCCCAGGCAGGGGCTACCGCCCTCTGCACTCCTGCTTTTCATCCCCGCCAAACGAGGTGTGACAGAGCACTCTGCCTGAACCTATATGACCGGCTCCTGAATGCCGTCCAGACCAAGCTGACTCGCAATACTACTCATGGCTTCAATTACAAAGGCGATATGCTCGTTCAGATCAACATTCAATTCAGCCGCACCTTCGATGAGATCTTCTCGATTGACTCCTGCCGCGAAGCCCTTTGATTTCATCTTTTTGCGT
Organism: Ktedonobacteraceae bacterium; assembly: GCA_034438135.1. GTDB lineage: Bacteria > Chloroflexota > Ktedonobacteria > Ktedonobacterales > Ktedonobacteraceae > Paraktedonobacter. Next base: position 6,574 of record DAOTTL010000448.1, read on the forward strand.
ACCGAGGAAACTTCCAAACCCAGGATAGATTTGTTTGGACGCACCAGACTCGTCGCCGTAATCATACCAGTTATTTCATCACAAGCATAGAGTGCATGAGAAAGTAGATTGGTTCGTGGGTGAGTTTCGTGGTTGAGTTCGTTATGTGCCAGAATGGCGTAAATGATCCGCTCATCGTAGCCTTTTTCGCGTAGCCAACGCGCGGCTACTTGCGTATGCTCATGCAGATCGGGATACTCTTCATAGTCGCTGTCGTGTAATAACCCTGTTATGGACCAGAGTTCCTCGTCCTCCCCATACTTACGTGCATAGAAACGCATAGCTACTTCGACCGCAAGCATATGCTTTTGTAAACTCTCGTTTTTTACATGGTCTATCATAAACTGATATGCATCGTCCCGTGTTGGCATAATCTCCCATACTCCATTCAATAGAACACTATTTATCGTATTATTATACCAAACGAGCCGTATCTTATCAAACCGAAAATGGCTGTATCAGTTCCTCTTCTTGCTGCCAGTTCCGAAAAGTCTGCAAGCACGCTTGCTTAATCTCTGGCGAAAACTGATCCTCCGTAATAGTATGTAAAATGGAGATAGTCTGACGTATCTGCTCAATGTAAGTAGCGCAACCAGGGCAACATGCGAGGTGCACCTCGAAATACTCCCGCATCTCAGGGAGCAACTTGTACTCAAGATAATCTGTCACCTGCATGACAACTTCTTTACAGGATAACTCATCAGGTTTGGATAGCATGTCACTCCTCACAAAAGTACTTTTCGAGTACGCGTCGCACGTAGGAGCGTGCGCGATGTAGTAAGACTCTCTGATTAGTTTCACTAACGCTCAAAACGTTACACACCTCGTCAGAAGTCCATCCCTCAATGTCGCGCATGACGATGACCTCCCGTTGTTTCTGTGGAAGTGCCTCAATAGCTTTTCGAATATACAGATGGGTCTCCTGTGAAAGGAGACGTTCTTCGGGAATATGCTCCCAACTTTGAGGAAACGAAGACCAGCCACCAGGCCATTGGGGATGATCGGCTGGGAAAAACTGTTCAACCTCTCCTTCGATCTCAGTATCACTATCTGCATTCGTGACCAGGGCGGAAAAGGCAATACTACGATTTTCGTTTTGTCCACGCCTTTGCGCGTAGTTCACAAGAATACGAAAAATCCAGGTTTTCAGCGAGGAGCGCCCCTCAAACTGTTTAAGACCCCGCAGGACACCTAGCCAGGTCTCTTGCACAACTTCTTCTGCTATCGCAACGCTCGGAACGTACAATAAGGCGATGCGCTGTAGCGAGGCGGAAAACTGATCCAGTAGTGAGACAAATGCCGCCTCGTCACCCCGGCGTAATGCCTGAATGCGAGCTATCTCACTGGTATATGCTATGGATTCCGGGAAGCTCTCTATCACTATCAGACAGGGAGCACTATCTGATAGCTGTTTTTGTTCGCTCATAGTTCCTCATATTCGAGCTAAAGGGCAATGAGTCCCCTTATCTTCAATCTACATCCCACGGGTTTTTCTATACACTAAAAGGATTATGGATCTCATCTACGTAGCAACACGCATAAACATGTCTAGATTTACCGTCAAAAATGCCTGTAACGTTTCAGATGATTGTGAAACTAAGTGAATAGATGCTAGCATTCCTTCTCTGGTAACAGATTTAAAATACATCGAACCGTAAATACTAGTTTTGTTAGATGACAAAGGGGTTACACTTCTATGAAATTCATGCGACTTACACCATCTCTTGGTATCTTTCTCCTGTTGGGCCTGTTAATCCTCCAGGCAAGTCTCGGTACTGGTCTGGCCCATGCCAGCGGTGGAGGCGGAGGCAGCGGCGGCAGCCAGTTTACGCCATTTGTGACCAGTCTTCTTAATCTAGATCCGACCAACGAGACGGTCACGTTGCCCTTACACACTGGTGTGAGCAATGGGCAGAGCATATCCTATATTCTGACTGATACCTCAGATCAGAATGAGGCTCAGGCTCTAGGTATCAACTGGGCACCCAGGTTAGCCATTGCTCTGGGGACAGTAGCGGTGGAAAATGCGACGGGCACAATCAGCGGTGGAGTCACTTTTCCAATCAACGGGACAGTAGATTTCAGTCCCACGCGGAGCGCACCTCCTGGAGCAGCGCCAAACTACTTCCCGCCCACGCAGACGATTCCAGGCGCTGTGGGCAATGCCAACTACAGCCCTCTCTTCACTCTGGGCGATGGCATTGTTCGTGACGGCTCACAGGTTGCCAACAGTACTGGTCTGAGCGACGATGTGGCGAGTATCGACACTGTCCATCAGACGGTTACACTCCACACCTTCTTTGGCTTCTGGAACGGCCACCGTACCATTTACCTGCATGCGGATGGCTCGAATACTCTGGTTTCGTCGGTAGAGGGTTCCAACTTCGCGCCAAACCTCAATGCAGCTCCTGCTGCCGGCTCTGACGATCAAAACACATCGGCACGGGATGCAATTATCCCAATCGTAAACGGCGTGGTTCCTGCTGGCGATCCCAACCGCCAGGGCCTGGACTCAGCTCTCGACAATCAGGGTGACCCTGATAATATCAACCAGCATGTCCCTGGGAAAGAAGGAACCCTGTATACTCCTGTCTGGGATGTTACTCCGATCGTCTGGACGCAGGCGGCTATTGATGCAGGCCAGCGGACAGTGCTCACCAGCGCCCACCAGGTTGCCAGTCTCTTTAGTGCGGGCGAAATCGTTGGTGGCGGCACTGGACCAGCCAACACCAGTCTCAATGGTGTTCCCGCAGGCAATTTCATCTCCAACTGCCCATTGATCGCCATAGACTAACCTGATAAAGAAGAAGAAGCGAGACTGTTTGACAGGGCAAATGCCCCGTCAAACAGTCTCGCTTCTTCTTAAAAAAGGGGGTGGGGCGGCCTGCTATGCAGGCCGAACACTTTTTGTCCTGATTTTGCAAATCAGGGGCGACTCATTTTTAGCCTTTTGTGAGTTTATCTGGCTCAACTAAATGTAAGACGCGCGTCAGAAACGAGCTCAGCTCACCATCATATGCCTGCGGGTTTACATTCCAGGACTGGATATGCTCTGCATTTGCAAAGCGATCATAGGTCACGAAGTCAGGATGGGCACGAGCAAAGGCATCGCTCCCTGCTACAGGGACAGTTGTGTCGCTGGTACCATGAAAGAGCAGAACAGGGGTTTTGCTCTGTGATTGACTCAACTGGTCGAGGGCATCAAAATTGATACCTGAACGTAGCGAGACGATTGCCTCGGCGGTACTGGTAATAAATGAAGGCAATGAGCGATGCTGAGACTGGAGATCAAGCGTTATGCGCCAATCGAGTACAGGCGCGTCCAGCACCAGTGCCTGGACATCTTTCGCGTAGACCGAACGGTGCTGAAAGACTTCGACGATCTCTCCACCCATGGACCATCCATAGAGCACTATATGTTGTGCCCCGTGTGCAAGGGCGTATTTGACACTGGCCTCAAGATCCTGCCACTCAGTATCTCCAAGGTGATAGAAACCATCGGGACTCGCTGGCGCTCCTATGTCGTTGCGATACGTGATATCAAGTATAGGCAGACCAAGGGATGCTAACGTCTGAAAGGAGCGCAGACCATCATCACGCGTCCCTCCATAGCCATGGACGAGAATAGCCCATGTGCTGAGCCTGCCCGGTACGTACCAGGCGGCCATCGCTCCCAGGGGACCCGGCACCTGTACATTCTGGATGGAGAGTCCCAGCGTTTGTTTGAGCGCACCTGTATAGACTGTTGTATTCCATGCCACCAGAGTATGGGGTGTCAGCGGGGCAGTTGTCTGCATGAGTTGACGTGTGACCGAACCCGCGCTGGAGGAGATTATAGGACCGATAATAGCCTCTCCCCTGCTCCAGGAAATACCGAATATGCCAGATCTTGCTGTATCCGGTCCTCGTGGAAAAGTTATAGTGGTCTCACTTACATCGGTCACAGCTAGATTATATGTTAGACCTGTATGAGAAACCTGCAAGAGGACATTCGAAAAATAGAAGCCAATGCTGCCAATACTTCCCATCACAAGAAGAAGTAGAATAAGAAAAACCCATACTATCATTTTTCTTGTAAAAATCCGGCGACGACGCTTCTGAAAAGGAGCAATGGTGGCTGGTGCATCGTTTTCTGTTGTCTCCATAAAACTATCCTTAGTATCTCGCTTGCCCTCTTGCCCCTGACTCAAACAGTGACAGAAAAAGCCGAAAAATGGCCAGAAGTAGGTTAAGAGCGTTAACAATTTCTAAAGGGAAAGACTTACGAGAAATTGTACGCTTTCTCGCGCTAAAAAACCAGACCCCTCACTATCTTGAGCGATAGATGGCTGAGTTTTCCAGCAGCGAAGCCGCTGGAAAACTCAGCCATCTATCGCTCATTTCGCCCTTGTTATTTCTAACAATTGTGGTACACTAACACAAAGGACAGACCCTCTATTATGACCAGAAGGACAGGCAAGAGTGGCAGCCACACGTATCCCTTTTGAGAAACTAACCCCTATTCATCCACATCGGCGCATCACCCTTGAGACGGGTCCAGAGCCACTGGTGGGACGAATTATTGACCTATTCGTACCTCTGGGCTTTGGGCAGCGGGCACTTATAGTAGCACCTCCTCAGGCCGGTAAGACGTCTATTTTGCGTCATATGGCAACTGCGCTCCGACAGAATTTTCCCCAGGCCGTCCTGTTTTTATGCCTGGTAGATGAGCGTCCAGAAGAGGTCACCGAGTGGCGCACGGAATTTCAGGGATCGGGTATGAAGCTCTATGCATCAAGCTTTGATCAGCAATTGACAAAGCACGGGAAGATCGCCGAACAGGCCTTGCAAGATGCGAAACGCCTGGTTGAACAGGGGAAAGACGTCGTACTTCTACTAGACTCACTAACGCGTCTAACGCGTGTTCACAATCTGACCGATGAGATGTGGAGTGGTCCGCGCAATGCACGGGGCGGCTTTGGCAGTCGAACACTGTCGGGGGGCATCGATGCGCACGCACTGGAGGTTGGTCGTCGGCTCTTTGGCGCGGCTCGGACCCTTGAAGAGGGCGGAAGCCTGACAATTGTGGCCAGTTGTCTGGTTGAGACAGGGAGCCGCCTGGACGAAGTGGTCTACGAAGAATTTAAGGGCACTGGCAACTTAGAAATTCGCCTGACACGCGAGCTGGCAGAACGACGCATTTTTCCAGCTATTGATCTGCATATGTCGAGCACGCGCCAGGAGGAACGTTTGCTTTCGTCCGACGAACTGCGAGCTATGTCGATCCTGCGCCGCAAGATGGCGGACCTGTCACTGCGAGCATGTGCAGAACAGGTGATCCGCGTGTTCGAAAAAACAAAGTCGAATGCCCAACTGGTCGAAGCCGTTTTACATCAAGAGTAGGTTATTTTATTCCGACGGCCCGGCCCTTCGACTTCTGGCAAGAATGATCAGCACAATTATAACCAGTAGCACCAGGAAAACAGCCCCACTCAATCCATAGATCAGGTTGACAGGAATCGTGCTGCCATTCGCGTTTGTGTTGTCTGAAAGGGTCACTGAAGGAGGATAGAGACCGGTAATGATAAAGCGTGGACTCCCTCCTACGGCAAAGGTAGTGACCGACTGTTTGCCGGGAATATCAAGCATAGTTACACTACCATTTGCCAGAGCTACAAAGCCCAGATTGCCATCGGAAGTGATTGCCACGGACTGTGGAGAGACAGGCATCTTGATAACGTGTTCAGGCTCCTTTGGGAGGACACTACTGTAGTAGATCGGTGAGAGCACGTCCAGTTGGTTATGCTTTTTATCAGGCACATAGATTTCGCCGGTAAATTCATCAAAGTCCATTGGACCAAAATCGCCGCTCGTCACCAGAGGAGGCGTAACCTTGCGCGTCTGTAGACTGACAGCAACTATAGATCCCTGGCGGGTACTTGTGTAGACTGTCGCTCCCGGCGGTATTGAGATGTATGCGGGACCCGCAGGTACTGCGATGCTTTGAATAGTGTTCGGTAGCTGAAAGACGTTAAGGGCGCTCTTTGTTGAGAACCAGAGCTGATTTCCACTCCCCCCATTGGTGCCCGATGTGCCTACCTGGGCCATGGCCAGACCGTAAACAGGGCCTCCAGCTGAGATCTTCTGTTTGATCGAACAATTACTCGCATCCAGGGCCGTAATGGTCGAAGAACCCTGTCCCGCGACGTAGAGGATGCTTACACCCGGATCAAAGGCCAGTAGCGAGGGTTGACCAGGCACGCTGACACTGCATACGACCTTGTCTGTACCAGCCGCGATCATGGTAACCTTGTTCACGGTTGGTTGAGCAGCGTAGAGATAGCGACCATCCAGACTGAGGTAGACCATTGATGGGGACCCATCCAGAGCAATTGTTCTGGTTACTTTCTGCTGCCGAATATCGATAACACTTATACCTTGAGCGCCGCCAGCCACATAAGCCAGATTGGGCGCTCCACCGTCAGCATACACCCGAGGCGTCGCAGGCGTCAGAGACAGTAAACCGCACAAGGTCACCCCGAAAATGAGCAACCGCCAGATTGTCTCATCACCCCTGATCGGCTGCCAACCTTTATACAAGAAACAATAACTATACCTGTGTTTCACAAAAAACACGCTCCTTCTCTCATCAGTTCTCGCAAACAGGTAGCTCTCTGGCTACCATTCCAGAAAAGTTCTCCTGCACCTTTCTACGCTATTCCGACAGGTGGCGTAAGAGATTGCCAGGAGTTACTTGTATCCGAGAAATGGTACACCTCGGTGGGATAGTTGAGGGCGAGATAGACCTGCTCAGCGTTTGCAGGATCGACCACGAGTACCTGAAGCGACCCATTGATAGCTGGGAGCGCACTCCAATTGTGTCCTCCGTCAGTACTACGGTAAGTTTGTAAACCCGATTTCCCGTAAATCACCAGAGGATTTTGAGACGAAGCGGAAAGAGAACTATAAGACTGTTGCGCATGGACCAGAGTATAACTCTCGCCATCATCGTGAGATACGTACACGCCCGCATCTCCTTCAGCATAAATTGGCTTTTTAGAGCCTGGCGTTGTAATCTCAAAGATGCCGCCATTGACACCTTTCACAACCTGCCAGTGCAAACCTCCGTCCGTTGTTCTGGCAATTCCCTCATCTCCATAGGCCAGCAGATGGCCAGGTTCGCCAGGCAGAGCCTGCAAACCTAGCAGAGTACCAAAGGGAAGAGAACCGCCAACAGATGTAAAATGCTGTCCATTATCCTTACTCACAAGCAGACCGAGAGGTCCCCGCTCACGCAGATAGATATAGACCTCAGAGGCAGTCTCATTGCCAGCCTGAGCAAAAAAGATCGTGCTAGAGGTAACACTACTATCCGTACTCGACAACTGCCAGGTTTTTCCGCTATCGCCACTCGTATAGAGACCAAGCCGCTTACCATCGGGAACCCCCGCCCCCTGAATATAGGTAAGCACATAGATCCGCTGTGGATCAATGAGATTGTACGAGAGATTGTACGTCATAAAACCCTGCATAGGCTGACCTGGCCCTCCCGCAGTCTCCTGCCAGGTCACACCATGATTCTGTGATCGAAAGATACCATAGTGAGTTGCCAGGAGCATAGTAGCGTTTGCATCGGGCAAAATCACCAGCGAATGCACATGATTAGCTGCTGTTCCAAAACCGTTGACTGGTACAGGAACAGCAGTCGAATTCTGGGCTGTACTATTGCCAGTAGAGCAGGCCAACAAAAGAAATGTCAGCAAGGCCAGAAAAAGAAGTTGTAGCTTTTTCATTGTACTTCCATGCTAGAAAGGTGTTTGAAAGGTGAAATTAGCCTCATGCAACTGGTTATCCAGGGTGCGCACTTGAACTCTGACGCCCCAATGACCGCCCATACCCAGATCGCCAGAGGCACTAAAGCCGCCTTTTCCGTTTGATTGGAGATTGACACTATCCGTACCCATATTCATATCGAGCATAGTGGTATAAATGGTCACGCCAACCTTGTCAGGCCCAAGTTGCTTGCTCGCGCCAACCGCTGTAACGTTTACAGTAAACACGTTTGTGCCAAAACGATTCGGCGAAACATTCAGAGTGACAGAATACTTCCCGTCAGTGGTTTTTATCGTTCCATTAAAAGGTTGAGCAGCAGTCGTACCAGGCTGTTGCTGGGTCTGAACGGGAGTGGAAACGGCAGATGTTAACGTACCAGCGAAGACATTCATTAAACCCACGCAGACAATCACAGCAACACCTACCCATGGCTCCCAACTCAGCACACTGGTCAGGAGATTCTCCTTTTTGGTTATCCGTTCCTCGCGCAATTTGACCTGATGTCGAATTTGCTTATCCCGACGCTCCCGATCACCACTCAAGACTTCATCACTACTCAAGACTTCGCCCTGATGAGTACCTTCTTCCTCCACTTCACTCTTTTGAGCCTTTGCGAGTTGGCCCTTCGCATAACTGTACTTCCGAAACTCTTTCTTCAGGCGGGGACGCAACCAGAAAACATGGTAAGTACTGGTCATAAGCAACACGCCGACCAGCAGAATTTTGATTAACAGAGTACGTCCATAGGCAGTCATGAAAAACTCATCTATAGATGTTAGATGAAATGTAGTACTGAGCGGTCCCGTGATCGCCATCAGCACGACACCAGCAATCGCCAATGGCGAGTAGAGTGGCAGGACGGTAAGCAAGGAGCTTACCCGCTTCTCCACCGGCAGAGGCTTTAGCACTGGTAGATAGATCAGGAGGATGTAGATCATTCCTCCTACCCAGAGGGCTGACGCTAGCAAATGCACCCAATCGACAATCACAGAATAGGGAACAAAAACTGCATTGACGGCGGCGGCATGTCCAGACATAGTAATAGCGATAAAGAGCATAGCGCCCAGGAAAAGATTTATCAATGGAAGAGTTTGATTAAGCCAGAGTGGACGATTCGAACGAAAAGCCATAAAGAGTCCCAGAACCAGAGCCAGCAGGATAACGACCATACGTGCTATCCAGTAAGTACCGAAGCGTCCACCGGTAATCTGTCCAATAAGGAGCGAGGGTGAGAAAGCAGAGACCCAGTCCCCACTTGTCAGAACCAGGGACTGACCATAAAGCACTCCCAGGTTAGCAACGAGAAGCAGAATAAGTGTAGGCACAGAGAAGCGGCGTTCAAAGCGGCGTTCGGTCCGCTGATTAACATTCCGCGCCTCATCAGAGGTTTCCTCAGAAGTGGAAAGCACAAAATTGCACCACAGTTGGGCGCCCACCCAGAAGATAGCACCCAGTTCTACCAGTGTCACAGCCAGCAGATTAAAGATAGAAGGTGCATTGAGGGTTCCGCCATCACCTGCATAAGCATTGCCAGCAGTCGAGCTAGCAGTTGCCTGCGGGATAGTGCCGTCAGCACGAGCAATAGTAAAGGTGAAGGAGCCAAGCAGAACATATCCATCATCGGCGGAGTCGGTACGCCAGAGAACAACGTAGACATCTGGCTGCAAATTGGCCTGTAAAGTTGCGTCCATCTCCTTATCATCGAGTGAATTGACATGGACATCGCGATTATCTACCCTGCGCTGAGCACCATTCATCACCTGGACAGTACTCAGGCCTGGATTCAAAGCTTCACTAAACCACATCTGTACCTGAGTTGGAGCCGTATGTAAAACAGCATCTTGCGCTGGATTAGAGCTGAGTAAAATAGCATGAGCGCTGGCTACTGAAGGGAATAGAATAGTTAGAAGAACTGTGCAAAGAAGTGCAAAGCCAGTAGAAAGTCCCAGATGTTTGCTAAAAGTTTTTTGAAGTAAACGTATCATGATCTCTGTCCTGTCGCGGTATCCTCGAAGCAGGTTATCGAAAGCAGAAGATTCTACCTCTCTTTATATCTCATTCAGGGAGAGGATACACGGCAGAGCCGAAAAGGTCAAGGGATTCCACCCTAGGGTACAATCACTTCCTGATTTTGGAGAATCAGGAGAAAAGGCGTTCGGCCTCCTATGCAGGCCGCCCCACCCCCTTTTTGTAAGAAGCGGCTTTGCAAGCCGCAGGAAAAGGGCAAACGCTCTTTTATGAGTCATCCCTCATTTTGATACCGTTGGCGAACCCTTCTGCCGAGGAGAGAGCGAGCACGCTTCCTCCTTCAAGGCGAGCT
>DAOTTL010000449.1:0-4231 GCA_034438135.1 Ktedonobacteraceae bacterium
TATGGTAACCTTAGGTTACTACAATATCAAGAGGAAACAGGTGAAGTCATTAACTGTTGAGCAGCTTGAAGAACTTCGGCAGGAGCATATTGGCCGTCTTTTGCTGCGTGCTCAGCGTGCTTTTAGCGAGCGGGCGTTACAAAAATTGCGGCAAGGTGGACATACGCGCCTGAGCATGGTTCACACAACGCTACTGCCACATCTTGATGTCAATGGCACCCAGACAACCGTGTTAGCTGAACGCGCTGGTATCACCAAACAGGCGGCGGGACGGGTCATTGCTGATCTGGAGCGTGAGGGATATGTGCAAAGACTTCCCGATCCGACCGACCAGCGTGCTAGTATCATTGTTTTCACTGATGCGGGACGGCAATATTTAGTTGATGCCTATCATGTGAAAAAGGAAATAGAGCAGGAGTACACAGATCTTCTCGGAGCAGAGCGCATGCAACAGTTTCGTAACACGCTAGAGGAACTTCTCGGCGCTCACAATGCCTTAACTCATCCGAAAGGTAGGAAAGAAGTGCTATGAGTGGCTGGGGAAGTTTTTTTGTCGCAGAGACCGGGGCTGCTGCGGCCCTGCTTGGTCTACTCTTTGTGGGCATCTCTATCAACCTGGAGCAGATTTTATCTCTCCCCAGGCTACCAAATCGAGCCCTTCTGACATTGATTATTTTGCTCACGATCCTGGTTACCTCCTCTCTGTTGCTCCTGCCAGACCTGACCCCTCTTATAGTCGGACTGGCATTGCTGGGAATTGGACTGGCTGCATGGATTACGGGCCTTGTGATCGATATCAAGGTGCGCCTGCTAACTGAAAAGCAGTATCGCCCGAAATATCTGATCAATATGAGTCTGACCCCATGTGCACTGCGACCATATATCGTGTCCGGTTTGGTAGTCCTCTGCACCGGTTTCGGAGGTCTTTACTGGCTGGTGCCTGGCATGCTCTTTTCGTTTATCAAAGCCATTCTAGACACCTGGGTCCTGCTGATCGAGATCAAACGCTAAAAAAGAATGCTAGTAGGGACTTTCCCCCTGATACTCTCGTCTGGCTGGAATGATCTGGGCCGCCGCTGGCTGAATGATTGATTGGAGAGCCTGGGCCGCGAGAGCCAGTGAGATGAGAAAATCATCGTGCCCCTCGCCTGGCTCAACGTAGAAATCGATGACCTCGGCGGCTGGCAGTCGATAGCGGGCCTTTTTGATCTGAGACCAGCACTCTGCATAAAACGTCTCTATCGCTCCATCGCGCTTATAGAGCTTTAAGCGACCACCATTCACCAGAGCCAGCAGTTGATAGCCCAGCCGACTCTTGCCAGGTCTGGTAAACGTAAAGGGTTCGACGCGTTCATGGCCCAGTTTCTCGATCAGCAGCGAGGTCAGACCAGCTCCCTGACCCGTGTTATCGATCACCAGACGGCGCAGATCCCACTGCTCACAGAGCGTCAGCAGCGCGGCATACTGCTCAGGATAGCTCATGCCGGTCCACCAGACCTGATGAACGATCTCCAGGTGTGGAAGCAAGAGATCGTTAGAAGAGACCCGCCCGATGGTCAGCACAGTGCTATCGCGTTTGATATTCGTGCGTCCAGGTTGGGACGGATTGGGTCGTTCCTCGCCCCCGATGTCGAGTCCCGCAATATAGCACATATCTGCCTGAGGATGCGGTTCCGACTCCCAGGCATGTGTGCCGACCAGGAGTTGACGTTGCAGTTCGTTGAAAAAGAAGCCTGCTCCACTGATAGCCCGTAGATAGTATTGTGTCTGGACAGCGATATGCTCCTCGCCCAGACGCGCAATCTCGTTGCGTACAAACGAGCCATAACGGGGATTGCACGAGGCCGCGGCATGCCAATCGTACTCAAAGTGTCGCCGCTCGCCAGTGCGTGCCTCCTCTTCCAGATTGAGAACACGTTGACGCGCCAGCAGCGTCTCGTCCGACCAGGCCGTACCGTACATGACGGTAGTAGAGCTGGTAGTGGCGCACATAGGCCGAAAATCTTTGTCAAACTTCTCCGGCGAAACATCCTGAGCCTCATCGATTTCAAGTAAAAGATCCGCAGTCGCCCCCACAACGCTACTCTCGGGGTCCGCACTAAAAAACATCACCGAGGGACCAGCATGTCTGCGCAACAGAGCGGAGTCCGCAACCGCAGCCAGGCCAACCTGAGCATAGCTGGTCCAGATACGCTTATGACAAAAAGGGTTCTCAAGCATCGCCAGCAAACGCCTGCGAGAATTCGTGATCTGAGGATTAAAGGTCGGTGCGGCCTTGATAATAATGCCCGCTGGACATGTGAAGAGGAGAAAGGCTTCGAGGATGGCTGAGAGCTGGTTCTTCCCGCTTTGACGCGACATCATCACGGTTATGATGTCGCCCAGATTGTGCTCAATACTATCCAAAATGGCATTCGCAGCCTCGATCTGATAAGGGTAGAGTGGCTTACCAACTACATAGGTCGCGAACCGTTCAATGGGAGTCATCGATTTGTAGCTCATCGGTACTTTTTCCTTTTACCTGAAGGTCAGTTGCGAACCGCTTAATGGAGATCATTGAGCTGTCGTTCAGGAGACGTTTTCCTCGGGTCAAAAACGGGACGAGGTGAATTGTTTGTCGTTCATGCATATTTTCTCAGCGAAAGGGGAAACGCAGATCTTATTACCAGTATAATAGAAGCTTCCAAGCCCCATCCCTGGAAAAATGCGCCCCTGACGCTCCTATGCAGCCAGTCCAGCGCACCTTTCCAGAGTTATCGCTCAAAGAACCTCTAATCCCAATCATTCCTGACTTTTGTGAGCGCCCAGGTCAGCCATACCGCAATCAGGAACATCCCGCCTGCCCCACAAAACAGAGTGAGGCGTATGCCCAGAAATTCACTCACAATGCCCGCCAGCAGTGTACCAAACGGCGCGATACCAGCGACCAGAAAGCCTACAGTAGCGTTGACCCGTCCCTGTACATGAACTGGAATGCCACGCTGGCGCAGACTGATCTCATTGAGCGCATAGAGTTGAAACCCGCTATCGCCGACCAGTTGTAAGATCCCCAGAACCCCAAACACGAGTAAGACAGGTCCACCCACCAGCGGAGTGAACAAGGCCAGAAAACTATGCAGAAGCACACCACCGAGGAGTATCTGCCTGACTCCAAAGCGCCGTGTGAGCCATGACAATAGCAGCGAGCCGACCAACGCCCCGATACCACCCAGCGCCACCAGCACCCCATAGAGCACTGGTGCAAGACTCAGTTCGCGGACGATATAGATGGTATAGAGCGCGGCAAAAGTTCCCCCAAAAAAGGTACGTATCGTGCTATAGATGGCCAGCTTGCCCAGCAACGGATGACCGAAGAGGGTACGCACTCCCTCACTAATCGCGCCCCAGAGAGGCTCTCGCTTCTCAACATGCGCGAAGACCCGAATCTCGCGGGAACGTATCAACCCGATACTGAGCGCCGAAACCAGGAACGACAGTGCATCAAAGAGTATGGCCAGCGGTGCGCTAAAGGACTGAATAAGCATGCCAGCCAGCGGTGGACCGCCAGTCTCGGCCAGAGAACTGCTTGTGCCAAGCTTGCTGTTTCCCTCGACAAGCTGCTCGCTCGTAACGATCTGCGGCAGAAATGCCTGGTAAGCTGTGTCAAAGCAGATGGTACAGATGCTCAGCAGTACCGTCACCACATAGAGCTGTTCCATATATAGTCTTCCAAGCAGACTGGCAACAGGCAAACTAAGCAACAGCAAGGCGCGGAGCAGATCAGTTAGCAACATCAGCCGACGACGCGGCAGCCAATCGACCCAGACACCGATGGGCAGACTGAAAAACAAGCCGGGCAACGCGCCCAAAGCCGCGAGTAAACCGACCTGGGCCGGACTGGCTCCCAGGACGAGGATGGCAATCAGTGGAATACCCAGATCGGTGATGTGCGAACCCAGTACCGAAATGGTCTGTCCACTCCACAACAAACCAAAGGCATGATTGATCAAGAAGGGACGTGCAACGGGCGCAGATTTCCTGCGTTGCCAAAAACGGAAAGCCATAGTAGCTAACTCCATTCAAACAGGGAAGCTTATAGAGTAAGAGTGGTCAATGGAGGAGTGTAGCTGGCAGGTCTATGGCCGCTTTCTGTACCGCATGCGGAAGAGAGAGGAGAGAATATCGCCAAAAAGAGGAAGTGCACGCTCCAATTGCGGAGGTGTTCACTCTAAGCTTGCTTTGGAAACGCTTT
>DAOTTL010000450.1:0-5230 GCA_034438135.1 Ktedonobacteraceae bacterium
GAAACATCATACCCTGTGATAGAGAGACACCCAAAACCATTACTCCGGCCAGGCCAAAGTAGGCCAGACCCAGAATAATCCGCTCCTTCAGAGGAACCGTATAATAAGCTCGTCTCTCAGGCGTATCCGAAGATGCACGCCCGGTCCAGAGCTGCACCGCCGCAATAACAATGAAAGCGATCAGCCAGATCGAAGAAGTGTGATTTACCCATTCCCAGATCTGTACTGCCACCAGGGCCAGGAAGCCAAAGAACCAGATGCGCCGATCGATTGCCGCCAGCACACGTCCGCCATCGAACGGTGCAATTGGGATTAAGTTGAGGAGGTTCATAAAAAAGCCAAAGTAGGCCAGGAGAGACCAGAAACCCAGCATAGTAGGAAAATGGAGAGCGAGTAGGAGGCAGGCAGAAGAGGCCAGCGCCCCCGCCAGTGGTCCTGCGATAGCTACTTCAGCCTCATCCCTGGCATTTTTAGGCATATTGCGCATAATAACTGCCGCACCAAGTAAGGGAATAAAAATCATCCCACCGAGCGGTACATGTTTAAACTTCATCACCACTGCATGTCCCATCTCATGTATGAAAAGCAGGGCAACCAGGCCAAGAGCAACCTCCCAACCAAAGAGCAGCGTATATGCTCCAACCGAGATCAAAGCGCTCACTCCAGCCACACCAAACGCCGCCAGGACCGCCACCCATTTGATATTCATGAGATCTCTGATCCGACCAAACATGGAAGGAGGAGAGACTTTAGAGGCGGGCACATCATCTCCATGCGCCTCTCCCGCCAGAATCCGCCGTGCCTCTTCGGAGTCAACCGGGGAATATTCTAAAGGCTGATGACCTGCGTACTCTCGCATCTGAAGAGGGCTATAATCATTAACAGACCAGTCATTAGACATAGCTGGCTGAGACCTTCTATCCTCACCGACCTCAGCTTGATAAAAACGAGGATCGGTATACTCAATCTGATCTGATTTCATCGGCTGACCATATTCAGAGAGACTGTAATCAGAAAAATCTTCCGCTTTTCGCGACATCTTGCGCCTCTATTCTGCCTGTATAGATAGCATTGTACATTCTCATTCATTATAGCATACGGGCGGAAAAGCTCATCAATAATAAAGAAGAGGAGTAGGGTTTCGTAAAAGTCACAGCTTAGCAATGGCCAGGCTCTTCTCCAGGAAAACAAGCTGAACAGTGGCAGCGCGAACGTGCTGCCACTGTTCAGCTAAAAAGGATGGGTATACAGGGAAAGAAACGACTTTTGCGAAGCCCTGAGATATGGTCATCCCTGGTAACTAGTCAGGTGCCCTCTATTCGCCGCCTGCGACGGCGAATAGAGGGCACCTGACTAGTTACCATCCTTAACTTTTCTGCGGCTTGCAAAATCAGGGATGACTCATATCTTTATTATCTAGCCCTGGTCGCGGTTGCGGGCGCGTTCCTGTTGGGTCAGATAGCGCTTGCGCAGACGAATATTCTGAGGAGTTACCTCAACAAGCTCATCGCTATTGATAAAGTCCAGGGACTGCTCCAGACTCATAATAATTGGTGGAGTAAGGCGCACCGCAATATCAGAGGTCGAGGAACGGATATTGGTCTTCTGCTTCTCCTTACATGGATTAATTTGCATATCCATGGGGCGGGCATTCAGACCCACAATCATCCCTTCGTAGACAGGCGTACCCGGCTCAATAAACGTATCGCCGCGCTGCTGAGCATTGGCCAGACCATAGGTCACCGCAACACCCTGATCGGAGGAGATCAACGCACCCATGCGATTACTGCCAATTTTACCCATCCAGGGTTCAAAGCCTATCAGAAGACTGCTGAGAGCACCATTGCCCTGAGTTAGCGTCAGAAATGCGTTCCTGAAACCAATCAGGCCGCGTGTGGGGATACGATACTCCAGGCGTACATTTCCATTGCCATCGTTGGTCATATTGGCAAGTTGAGCCTTGCGAAGCGCCAGCGTCTCTGTTAACACGCCGATATAGTTATCGCGTGTGTCGATCACCAGATGCTCAACAGGCTCCATCACATGTCCCCCGTCGCCCTCTGTACGCGTAATTACCTCAGGACGAGAGACCTGAAATTCATACCCCTCACGACGCATCGTCTCGATCAGCACTGAAAGGTGCAGTTCCCCACGTCCTGAGACAATAAACTCATCGGGCGAATTACCATCTTCAACATGCAGACTGACGTTCGTCTCCAATTCGCGATAGAGTCTGGCACGCAACTGGCGCGAGGTAGGATATTTTCCTTCACGTCCCGCAAAGGGACTGCTGTTCACACCAAAGGTCATCTTCAAGGTTGGCTCAGAGATCTCGATGACAGGCAATGCTTCGGGATTATCCAGGTCAGCGATTGTTTCACCAATACTGGCGTTCCCAAGCCCTGTGACGGCGATAATATCTCCGGCCACCGCCTCCTGCACCTCATAGCGCTGTAGACCTCTATAGGCAAAGACCAGGTTCACCTTCTGGCGCGAAATCTCACCCTCACGTGTAATCTCCGCGACAGAGGTTGCTGGGAGCAAGCGTCCACGGGTAATACGTCCAATCGCGTACTTGCCTTTATAATCATCGTAGTCAAGAGCTGCCACCAGCATCTGGAGAGGAGCATTAACCTGTACCCTGGGAGCAGGCACGGTGTTAATAATCGTCTCAAAAAGCGGTTCCAGATCTTCCTGCGGATCACCTGGCTGGTACATCGCGACCCCATTGCGTCCAACCGCATAGAGCACAGGAAAATCGAGTTGCTCGTCCCTTGTCACCAGTTCCAGGAAAAGATCCTGAGTCCACTCCACAACCTGATCGATACGTGCATCACGACGATCGATCTTATTAATCACTACAATGGGTTTCAGATTAAGTTCCAGGGCCTTTTGCAAAACGAAACGAGTCTGAGGCATTGGTCCCTCAGCGGCGTCAATGAGCAAAATGCAACCATCGGCCATATTCAACACGCGCTCGACCTCGCCACCAAAATCTGCATGCCCTGGTGTATCGATAATATTAATCTTAACGCCACGATAGATAATGGCAGTATTTTTCGCCAGGATAGTGATACCCCGCTCACGCTCCTGATCGTTAGAGTCCATAATCAGTTCACCTACCTGCTGATTCTCTCGAAAGATATGGCTTTGCTTGAGCAAGCCATCAACCAGGGTAGTTTTTCCATGATCTACGTGCGCAATAATGGCGACGTTGCGCAGATCTGTCCGTTGGATAAATGGTTCGGTCTGCTGTTCTGTTTGAGTCATAGCCTCTTCTGCAATTTGCATAATCTATTATGATAGCTCCCCGCGTACATAAAAAATCGGGCGCGGTTGAAGTCGCCCGGTAGCCCGAAAAACTGTTTGCCGTTTTCTACTCCATTGTTAGCAGCTTCATTATATCATATTCTTGAGAAAAGCATAACTGCCCCTGACAACGGTCAAAGGGTTTCTCAAAAGGCGCATTTCAGCCGTTGCCAAACCCCTCCCCAGGAAAACAGAGAATGGGAGACAGCGCGACTGCGCTGCCTCCCATTCTCCAAAACGGGTGGGTGGGCGGGGAAAGAACGTCTTTTGAGAAATCCTGACAACGGTCAGAGCTTTCTAAATCTAGGACAAAAGACTCTCTTCTTCCAAATCTCACACTTCTTTTACTAGTACTTTTGTAGGTAGCTCTCGCCTCAAATCCTCACAGCCATTCACCATTATAGGCACTCTCTCTAATTCACCCCTCTAGCCAAAAAGAATGATTATAGAAAACCGTTCCAGATCTCTTGCTTGATCTTATTACTCTTTTTGCTACTATTACAGGCAAAGTAAGCAAGAAAAGAACATACAAAGAACCTTATCGTCAATCCAAATCGCTGCAAAGATAGATTTGACTGCATCGCAGCGCTCTATCATCATAACCAAAAAGCTGATCCTTCTTCGAAAATGTTGACATATAACCACATTTAAGATATTTTACTAAAATATGACCTCTGCTCACACTTGTGTTACACAGAAACGAGCGGAAGAGAGGAAGGAAGAAGAGAAATGGTCAACGCGGGCAAAAACGCTTCTCTGCTTCGTCAAGCGCACGAGAATCTAGCGCAAGGACAGGCAGAGGAGAGTAAAATGCTACTGACGAGACTGATAGAGAATCAACCTGAACCACCACCTGAGATTGAATACCTTCTAGCCTGGATCGCCGCTGAACAAAATGACTGGGAAGAAGTTGGAAAACTCACCAACGCCCCTCTTTTCGTCCAGAAAGCTCTTGATACCGAGGACTGGCTGACAGCTACTTCGGTGAGGAGACGCAGACCCGGCTATTTCCTTCGCTTAGCTTTAGCTGCACGTACTCTTGGCTATCCTCAAGAGGCCATTACGCACAGCCAGCATGGACTGAAACTCCTGGACGAACGCCGAATGAATATTCCAGAGGTGCGTCTACAGATTCATATCATGCTAGGGATGCTAGCAATTGATACGGGCGATACAGATCAGGCGATACTTCAATATGAAACAGCTCTGGAACTCTGCGGCCAGGATCCTACCAATCCGCTCCTTGCTGCAATAGACGAGGGACTCTGCGAGGCCTATCTGCAACAAAAACTCTTCTCACAGGCTCTGGAGTACGGCAAGCAAGGCCTCCTCATATCCGACAACGCTTGCAAAGGCGAGCGCAAAGAACACCTTCTTCTCTTGCTCAGTCGATGTAGTAGCGCCCTGCACGATATCGATCAAGCCCACACCTGGATACGGCAAGCCCGCAACCTCGCCAACGACTCTGGAATCGCAGAACGGATTGCCAGAACTCTGCTGGCCCAGGCGGAACTCCTCTTTGAGGAGGGAAACTGGCATGCTGCACGGCAGAATTGCGAACAGGCCTCTACATCAGCGCACGATACTCTGTCGCAGGGTCAGATTGCTCTTCTACGCGGGAAAATAGCCGAAGCCGAATGGAGCGCTGATCCCGAAAAAAGCTCTGACCTGGCCGATGAAGCAATGACTTTTTATGAACAGGCCCAAAGTATCTTTACCAATAGTGACATACCTATAGCTAAAACCCATATAGTTGAGGTCTCTGTACACCAGGCCCGGTTACTTGAAAATAGAGGACAGACCAACGAGGCGCTTACCTTCTGGAAAACAGCTTACGAACTGGGGTCAAACCGCAACTTCTCCTACTCCAATGAATAAAAAAAATCCATCATACTTCTCTCGACATATGTAGTAATCTGAA
>DAOTTL010000451.1:0-27538 GCA_034438135.1 Ktedonobacteraceae bacterium
AATGACCACTTTTGGAGAGACGATAGGCGGTGCCAAGTCCCAATGCTCCTCCACCCAGTACAGCGTATTCCATCGTGTTATGCCTCATCTATCCTATATTCTTGTGGCATTAAGCCCTGAACTATTGTAGCATATCAGTCTCTAACGATATATATGACATTGCTTAGTTCTCTGCGGCTTGCAAAGCCGCTCCTCCCCCCCGAAACAAGAAGAAGCGGGGCTATGTGGCGGGGCACATGCCCCGCTTCTTCTTAATAAAGAGGGTAGGGCGGCCTGCTATGCAGGCCGAACGCCTTTTGTCCCGCTTTTGCAAAAGCAGACATGGCTTATAGTTTTGGATGGTTGGTCGTAGCGCGACCGCGCTGCCACCAACCATCTTTGAAAAGAGCATAGATTTTCTGGACAGCATCCATTTTCTATGGTAGACTCTGCACAAGAAAAATTGGGTTGGAAAGGGCAAAAATTCTGGAGGGATTTTACAAAAATGACACAGCTACAAAGCAATACGCACAATACGCAGAGTACTCCATCGGCAAATGAACAAGAATATATAGCCAGCCTGATTACGGCGGCGGAAAGTCTTCTCTTCGTTGCCGGTCGTCCTCTTGAATATACCGAAATGCGTAAACTGCTAGATGTGGACGATATGCGCCTGGCGCTTGTACTGGCCTCATTGGCCGAACAACTGGAGAGCCAGAGACGCGGAGTACGTTTGCAACGACTGGACACACAGATCCAACTCGTCACAGCGCCGGAAAGTGCTCGCTACATAGCGGCCCTTCTAGGTCTGCCAATGACAGCCAGGTTGACTACTGCCGCTATGGAGACTCTCGCAATCATCGCCTATCGTCAGCCCTTGACACGAGCTCAGATTGAAGCGGTGCGTGGTGTCAACAGCGATCGTGCTCTGGCCAGTTTAATCCAGCATGGACTCGTCGCAGAGGTAGGTCGTGCTCAGACCGTGGGTCGTCCTGCGCTTTTTTCCACTACCTCTGAGTTTTTGCAACAGTTTGGCCTGACAACTTTACACGAACTGCCAAACATTGATCAGAGCCTCTTAGAGAAACAGCGTACAGAAGCCGTGCAGGGGGGTTCCTCTGGACAACAGATAGCGGGAAGTTAAATGCGTATTGGACGCCATATGCCTCTCAATGCAAACGCCGCTAAAGCTGCCGAGATTGCCTGCAAACTCGGCTGCAATGCCATTCAGATTTTTGCCAGTAACCCGACTGCTTGGACCCCCACACAAGACATTACTGAGCAACACCTTGCCTTTGCAGCAGCTTCACTTCAATATGATCTCGATCCTGTCGTTCTCCATGCCCCCTATCTCATCAACCTCGCTTCGCCGGATGAGGCCAATTGGGAGAAATCCATTACACTATTGCGTTGGACCTTGCAGCGCGGAGCTTTACTGGGAGCCTCGTTCGTTGTTTTGCACGTTGGCAGTCACAAGGGAGCCGGAACAGAGGCTGGTGTCTCTCGGGTCGTGCAGTCTATTGCGCGACTTCTGCCCGAAACGCCCTCCTCGGTCTCTCTTTTACTAGAAAACAGCGTAGGCGCAGGTAATACGTTAGGAGGCAAGCTTGAAGATCTGGCGGCTGTGCTGAACTTTTTGCCGGACTATGCGCAACGTCTGGGAGTGTGCCTTGATACTGCCCACCTTTGGGGGGCAGGCTATGATATCTCGACCGCAACCTCAACGCTGGAGATTCTGAACCACTGTGATAGTCTCATCGGACTGGAACGTATCAACGTTTTGCATCTGAACGACACGGAGAAGGCCCTGGGCAGTCATCGCGATGTACATGCACGCATTGGCGAGGGCATCATCGGAATCGAAGGTCTACAGACGCTTGTTTGCGATCCGCGCCTGGCTCATCTCGTCGTTCTACTGGAAACGCCTATCAAAACGACGGCCCATGATAAAGAGGATTGGGAGCACGATAGGCAACACCTGGATATGGTGAAACAGCAGCTCTTTCAGATACCACTATCTCCTCTGCCCCAGGAAATAGAGAGTGATACGCTAGCTCAAGAGATAGGTAGCAGCACTCAACTTCAAGAGATAGTGAGCGACACAACCACTTTCTGAGCACTGCCCGCAATAACCCCATTACCATCTGCCGCACTCAATAGAATTGTACTACTGTAAGGTCCAGCGATCAGCGTGGTAGAAGTAACGGTTACATTGAATGTTGCCGTATCTCCACTATTTAATGTAACGGGTGTTGACAGTGCGAGCCAGCTCATATCACTGGCGTTAATCGACGGCGTAATGGTCACTGTTCCTGAACAATTGCCGGTGACGTTCACAGTAAAACTAAGGGTTGCGACCGCAGGATTAGATCCCACATTACTGGAGAAAGCCAGTTGAGGCTTGGAAGCAGCCTGTAGTTGGCATAAAGGTAGCACCGTTAACTGTACAGGAAACTGCACGGAACCTACCATTTGACCAGTCGAGCTATCTACGACAGTAATGGTCACTGTACCGGTATAGGTAGCGGCGCTCAGTCCTGCCAGATTGGCGGATACAAGAATATCAGTATGAGAGGCAGATGTGGTACCAGAGGCTGTGACGCTCAGCCACGTTCCGCTGCTCGTTGTCGAGACAGAGGCCGTTCCGTGCCAATCGAGTGGATGTGAACAGGTTCCGCCAGTTATCAAAATCGCGTTTTGAGAACTCAGGCCAGTCTGTCCCGCCGTTCCCTGGAGATTTATGGGGGAGGTGGACCCGCTAACTGAACAGGGAATGGGATTGATAGTCAGGGTTATCTGAATGAGTTGCTGTCCGGTATCGCTCGTAAACATAATAGATCCGCGATACGTGCCGGGTCCAAGCGTTCCTGGATTGACGCTTACCTGTAAAGATGTTGGCGTAGAGCCTGTGAATTGAGCAACTTGAAGCCATTGGCCACCGCTAATTGTTCTGACGGAGGCGCTCCAATGCTGAGGCTGTGTGCATTCTTGTACGACTCCAACCTGGAGCGACTGTGCAGGTGGGGCTGCGTGTCCGACCATATTGGTAAACGTTAGATCATTTTTGGTAAATGTTAGAGCGCAAAACGGAGCAATCGTCAGACTTATATAGACTCGTCTCGGGCTATCTTGAACGGGCTGATCACTGTTACTAGAGAAAAGCAAGACATTTCTGTAGACCCCAGGTGCGAGACCCTCCGAATTGACTCCGACACTTATTTCTTGCTGACCCTGTGGATCGATCGTTCCTGAGGCTGGGGTGAGTGAAAGCCAGGGACCATTAGTCTGATCCGTAACCGCAGCCTGCCAATCCAGGGGCTGTATACCTGGATCGCTCACCGTAAGCGTCTGGGCCAGTGGATCTGGTCCATTGGCGGTAGCACTAAAGTCCATAGTCACCGTGGAAACTTGTAAAATGGCCTCGTGAGACTCTTGAAGGGGTGTGACACCTATGGTTACGGTCAGTGTAAGCTGTTCAGTGTTTGAGACAAGAATAATTTGTCCACTGTAATTGCCGGGATCAAGTTGAGAGCGATCTCCCCCGACAACTACTGATATATGAGCTCCACTGGGGATTGAACCACTTTGAGGACTGACCTGGAGCCAGGGTTGAGTGACCTTCGCTTGCCAGTTAACCTGACCTCCGCCAGCGTTTGAGAGGGCCAGCAATTGACTCCCGTTTGTTGTCTGATCTCCTGTACCCAGATCGAGAGCACTGGAAGAGAGTAAGAGGTGCGGGGGTCCTCGCAGAATGTTTTGACCAGTAACCGTAACCTTAAACATGGCTTGCTGGTTTGTATGCAAATCTGTCACATTAAAGAAATGGTCACCTGGTAGCCACAAAGGATCAACGATAACAGTATCGCTAAATAGTCCATGTGCATCGGCCCTGATCGTACTCACGCCGCCCGTATCTACCAGCGGAATCTGCTTATCTCGACTGAGTCCGATCTGTCCATTCTGTGTCACATGTGTACCGCGTAGCGTTACAATCCCGCCCATCGCGACCCTGGATGGCGTGACCTGAAGAGTCAAGATAGTAGTTGGCAAGGCCGGAGGAGTCACTTTCCCAAAGCTGAGCGCAATCCCAAATCCTCCTCCAAGCAGTAGCGCCAGGGCTGCTAGCAGCCCTAACCAGAAGACAACCTGTGGCAGGAACGGTCTTTTCAGCATGCCATAGCGGGAACCTGATCGTTTGTAAGGGGGAAATGACTGAACAACAGGCAATTTGTGAGGAGTTTTTTCAACAACCTTCTGCCATGTGGCTCGTCTCTCAACCACCTCATCCTCCAAATCCTCTAACTCAGGACCAGAAGACGCTAGCAAATCCTCATCAATCAGGCCAGTCCAGAGCACATCAGCGCGAAATAGTTTGAGCGTTACAGAACCCTCGATGGACTTAAGTAGCCAGGTATTACTCTCTTCCTCAGAGGGAAGAGCATGTGGAGAAGCGTTCAAAGAAGAAGAAGAGATCTGGGTTGTAGAATATTTTTCAATGCGAGAAGTATCCTCGCTAGCAGCCTTCTCGGAGGATATCGTCGCAATTTGGTGCGCAATATATTTTCCCTTCAGAGATATTGTCGTTTCTTCTGAAGGAGCAGTTTCGCCGCACCGGGCGCAATACTGGGCGAATTCAGGTAGCATCTTGCCACAAGTTGGGCAACGGTTTTCCTGCATATCAAGCCTCGTTTGCGTTGCAGTCAGACGCACTTCTTTATTCTAAAGAACATTGTAACACAAAACAAGATAAGACACATCCATTTATTCTGCTTTTGCAAAAGCAGAGATGCTCAATTATAACAACCTCTTGCGAGTCCCTGTATGATGGTGTAGAATAGAGCGGGTTTGCACTCTCTCTGAGAGAGTGCTAATAGAGGACAAGGTTCCTGAAAACTCAACAGCAAAAAAGAACAAATTGGAGAATTGGTGTATGAACGCAGTAAGCGTAAAGATCAGACCGCTAGGCGACCGCATTGTAGTAAAAGCCTTGGCCGGCGAGACAACCACAAAGAGTGGCATCGTTCTGCCAGATAGCGCTAAAGAGAAGCCCCAGGAGGGCGAAGTGCTGGCCGTGGGGCCAGGCAAAGTACTGGATAATGGCAAACGTGTAGTATCCGAACTCACGGTGGGTCAGAGAGTCCTTTTCGCCAGGTACGCGGGCACCGAAGTCAAGCAGGACAACGAAGAATATTTGATCCTGCGCGAAAGCGACATTATGGGTATTGTCGAGTAGTTGAAATTTCAGCTAATCTTTCATTTCTAGACAGATTGTAGGAGTACATTTCGTGGCTAAAAGATTGCAGTTTGACGAGCAAGCGCGTCAGTCCTTAAAGAGGGGCATGGACACGTTGGCAGAGGCAGTAAAAGTAACGCTTGGGCCGAAGGGCCGCAACGTAGTGTTGGATAAAAAGTTTGGTGCTCCGACTATCACCAACGATGGTGTGACCATTGCACGTGATATTGATTTGCCAGATCCTTTTGAAAACATGGGTGCACAACTTCTCAAAGAGGTTGCCACCAAGACCAATGATGTCGCTGGCGATGGTACTACTACCGCGACCGTCCTTGCTCAGGCCATCATTACCGAGGGATTAAAGAACCTGGCCGCAGGTGCGAACCCCATGATTCTGCGTCGGGGACTTGAAAAAGGCGTGGAGGCTGTGATTGCCGACATCCAGGCACAGTCTAAGCAAGTTGAGACCCAGGAAGAGATTGCCCAGGTTGCCTCAATTTCAGCCGCAGATCCAGAGATTGGCGATCTTATCGCCGAAGTGATGGAGAAGGTTGGCAAAGATGGTGTCATCACCGTTGAAGAGGGACGCGGCCTGGCAACCGAGCGCGAGTACACTGAAGGCATGCAGTTCGATCGCGGCTATATCTCGGCCTATATGGCAACCAATATGGAGCGCATGGAAGCCGATCTGGATAGCCCCTTCATTTTGATCACTGACAAGAAAATCAGCGCCATTGCTGATATCTTGCCAATATTAGAGAAGGTTATGCAGTCTGGACGCAAAGAGCTGGTCATTATCTCTGAAGATATTGATGGTGAGGCTCTGGCCACTCTTGTGGTCAACAAGATGCGCGGCACATTCAACGTACTGGGTGTAAAAGCTCCCGGGTTTGGTGATCGCCGTGAGGCCATGTTGGAGGATATCGCAGTCCTGACCGGTGGAAGCGTTATCACTGAGAAGGCTGGCCTGAAACTGGAGAATGCCACCCTGCACGACCTTGGCCGTGCTCGCACTGTCAGCTCCACAAAAGACACCACAACAATTGTTGAGGGTGCAGGCTCGACCGAGGATATCCAGGGTCGTGTGAAACAGATCCGTGCCCAGATTCTGGACACGACCAGCGACTACGACCGCGAAAAGTTGCAGGAGCGCCTGGCGAAACTGGCCGGCGGTGTCGGTGTAATCAAGGTTGGCTCAGCTACCGAGGTTGAATTGAAAGAGAAGAAGCATCGCGTTGAGGATGCTCTCTCCGCAACACGTGCCGCTATCGAAGAGGGTATTGTACCTGGCGGTGGTACCGCGCTCGTAGCAGCCGTTGCCTGCCTCGCGAATGTCCATGTTGCTCCTGGCGATGAGCAGACTGGTCTGAATATCCTGCGCCGCGCTCTTGAAGAGCCAGTGCGTCAGATTGCTCTGAATGCCGGAAGCGATGGCTCAGTCGTGGTCAACCGTGTTGCCTCTTCCCCACGTGGGACTGGCTTCGATGCGTTGAAAGGCGAGTATGTCGATATGCTTAAAGCTGGCATCATCGATCCCGTCAAAGTGACCCGTTCTGCGCTGCAAAATGCGGCCAGTATCGCTGGTATGTTCCTCACTACCGATGCCCTGATCACCGACTCCCCTGAGGATGAGGCTGCTCCTGCTGGTGGCATGGGTGGTATGGGTGGTATGGGTGGCATGGGCGGTATGATGTAGTTCTCCTGCTCAAGAGAATAGCTGCTTTTACCAGTAAAAAAGAGGATAGCGGAGATGAAGCTAATGCTTCTTCCCTCCGCCATCCTCTTGTGTTGTTTAGTCAATTCAATATACCTGTATAAGGATACAGTTATCTAAAGCGATGAAGTTATCTAGACTTTAGTTGAAATGCATTGTGCATCATCTAAAGGCTTGCATTTTTCGCTAAAATTAGGTATAGTGAGAAATAGAGATTTTTCCTATGAACTTGCCAAATTCATAAGAAAAAGGACATTGTAATTCGGATACGCACAAGGATGTTCGTTCTCCAACAGGTGTCACCCATTTGCTCGCTGCGTTTGCGTTGTACTGTACATTTTGGGGGTGTTGCACCGCAAGCAAATACGCTCCCCATCTTCAATGTTACTTCTTCATTTAGTGCGTTCCTTTTGGGGAAATGAAAAGCATTCTACCTTCTCACGTTGTATTTGTGCATATTTGCACGTAACAATCAGGGGGATACTTTGAAAAAGCACATCATGACGACCGTATGTCCATTTATACTGTTCATTGCTCTGGCACTCTTCACTACGGGTGGCACAGCTCTGGCGGCACCACTTCCCGCGTCAGTGAAAGCACCTTCCATCAGCTATAAACACGCGTGTGGTGCGGCGAGTCCAGGATTTGCGAGTTGTATGGCGATTGTTGCGCAGCTTACAGGTAGCTCCAAAGCACTGTCAGTCACTCCGTCGGCTGACCCCACTGGCGGCACCATACCCTATGGGCCGGCGGCTCTGCACAATGCTTATAATTTGCCGACGACGGCTGCGGGAACTCCAACAGTTGCCATCGTTGACGCTTACAATGATCCAAACGCCGAAAGCGATATGAACACCTATCGCTCAATGTTTGGCATCCCTGCCTGTACCTCGGCCAGTGGCTGTTTCAAGAAGGTCAGCCAGACCGGCGGAACGAACCTTCCTAGAAATAATAGCGGTTGGGGGCTTGAGATTTCTCTCGATCTGGATATGGTAAGTGCTATTTGTCAGAACTGCCATATTTTACTGGTTGAGGCCAAAACATCCAGCTTTGCCAATCTGGGTCAAGCGGTACAGGAAGCACATACACTAGGTGCAATCGCCATCAGCAATAGCTACGGTGGAAGCGAGTCTTCGAGTGAGGTCAGTACTTGTAGTACTTACTATCAGTACACCAACGTGGCCGTAACTGCCAGCTCTGGCGATAGTGGTCTGGGCGTAGAAGTTCCAGCAGCCTGTCCCTACGTCACAGGCGTCGGTGGTACGACTTTGCAAACCAATGGCACTGAGACCGCCTGGAATACCAGCTCTACCGAAGGTGCGGGCGGCGGTTGTAGCGCGTACATTGCCAAACCCTCCTGGCAGTCTTCGAGCGTAACCGGTTGTAGCAGAAAAGCCGTTGCGGACGTTTCTGCCGTTGCCGATCCTGCCACCGGAGTCTATGTCTATGACACATATGGCGAATCTGGCGGCATACAAGTCGGCGGTACCAGCGCCTCTTCGCCGATTATCGCCTCCGTGTACGCCCTGGCGGGTAATGTAGCGGCCACACAGTATCCAGCCAGCCTGCCCTGGGGAAGCTACACCACTGGCTGCCTCTTTACAGTGAGTGGTCATACCTATGCCTATCAGACCGGTCTTGGTACTCCCAATGGTACCGGTTGTTTCTAAGCTTCGTTGAGTAAAAGAAAAGAGAACCTGTTTGGTGAGGCGCAAGCCGCCAAACAGGTTCTCTTTTCTTCTTTTTTGCTGCTTTAGTGGCCAAAGAGAAAGGAGTGCAGAGGGCGGCAGCCCTTTGCCTGAGGTTCGAGGTTCAGCCCCGCTTCTCTTCTCAATCCCCGGGTGAGGAGCGGATGTGTCAAACGAAGTTTGACAGAGCAATATTTAGGAGTAAAAAGGCTTGTTCAGGCAATTGTAAGGTCAAGCCGGTGGCTTGCAAGGATCATAACAGGATGTTCGCAGAAAATACTACCTGGTGGATTATTTTGATCGCTGCAAAGGATTTGAGCAATCTCATGAAAATATTTACGGCAAAGCAATTAAATGGGGTTCCACATGATGAGCAGGTGGTGGAAAACGTTCCTGAAAAGCCAGAAGTAGAGCGAGGACCGATCAAGCAGGTCATCTCTAGCTATATTAACTTAATGAAGCCTCACGTAACAGTTCTCCTGTTAGGTACAACTGTGGCCACTATGGCCATCGCCAAACAAGGCTTGCCGAATCTGGGATTGGTCCTTGCAACCCTGCTAGGGGGTGCCATGGCAGCCGGAAGTGCCAATAGCCTGAACTGTTATATCGACCGCGATATCGACCAGATGATGACACGTACACAGCGCCGTTCTTTGCCTGCTGGCAAGGTTCAACCAAAGCAGGCGTTAATCTTTGGTCTCATTCTGGGTTGTGCCTCATTTGTCGTATTCGCGGCCTTTGTAAACATGCTCAGTGCCCTGCTGGCGCTGGGAGCCATCTTATTCTATGTCCTTGTGTATACACTCTGGCTGAAACGTTCCTCAACTCAAAATATTGTCATTGGGGGAGCCGCCGGTGCCGTTCCTGTCCTGATTGGTTGGGCTGCAACCACTAACACAGTAACCCTCTCGGCTATCTGGTTGTTTGCTATTGTGTTCTACTGGACTCCTCCACATTTTTGGGCGCTCTCTCTTCTCATCGAAAAAGACTACGCCAGAGCAAACGTCCCTATGCTGCCCGTTGTCATGGGGGAGCGTGAGACGCATAAGCAGATCCTGCTCTATTCTCTGATGCTGCTGGCTGTGACCCTGATCCTCTTTGCGATGCGGTCTATGGGCTACTTCTATCTGTTTGGGGTACTGGCCCTGAATGGCGTATTTATTTACATGGCAGTTCGTCTCTTCTTAGATCAGACGAAAAAAAGGGCGCGTACACTTTTCTGGTATTCCAATTGCTATCTGACTCTCATCTTTGCGGTTATGGTATTGGATAGAGTCATTCATTAAAAGGTCAAAACAATGAGAATGAGCTGGCGTTTAGCTTCCCGTCTCTCGGTCATTATTATGGCGTTCCTGGTCGTACTTGTTGTCGCGCTCTGGGGACTTCACAATAGCGGTGGAGGTGCTGCGGCCAATACAAATACGAATCAATCAAGTTTTCAGGGCACAGATCTGGGAAGCCAACCAGCTCCAGATTTTCATCTGAACGATCAGTTTGGCAAACCTATCTCGCTCTCACAGTTTCGCGGTCAGCCTGTGGTCCTGACTTTTCTCTATACCCATTGTCCTGATGTCTGTCCTCTAACTGCGGAGAAACTCCATGCAGTGCAAACTCAATTGGGAAAAAATTCTTCAAAGGTCATGATGCTGGCTGTGAGTATTGATCCAAAGGGAGATACTGAGGCGGCTGTGCAGAACTTTTCACACTTGCATAAGCTGGATCAAGACTGGCATTATCTCATCGGCTCGCAAAGCGAACTGGCACCTGTTTGGGATTCTTATACTATCTATGCTCAACCAAATGCTACCACGGTCACTCACACTTCTGCTGTCTATGTCATTGATAAAGAGGGCCGTGAGCGCGTCTTTTTCGGCTCCGATTTTACTTCAGACGAACTTACTCAAGATCTAAATACACTTCTAAGCGAATAAAAGAGCCAGAAATGAGCGCATCAGCGCTCATTTCTGGCTCCCTGGCTCTTTTTACATATGAGTCATCCCAAACTTTTCTGCGGCTTGAAAAGCCGCCCCACCTCCGAGAAAGGGAGAAATGGCTGAGTTTGCCAAAATGAGGTATGACTCATACAATGCTCAGAAACTTGTCAAATAAAAATATTCCTGGTATGCTTACCATAGGGAAACTCTCTTGATCGGAATAGTTTTCCTATGGATCGTAAACTACTCTCGAACGAAAGCGGGATCTGATGAATACTCCTCTCAAAAGTACCAATGCTACCGAGGAAGAACTCGTCGCTTCTGAGATAGATATCGAGGAAGAGGAGCAGTTAGAGGAAGAGGAAGCCCACATTCATTTGCCGGGCCCAAGTCTCTGGCCTCTCCTCCTGAGTGGCGCGATACTGCTCGTAATGATCGGTATTATCATGACCGGTGACAAGAACACTGCGGGTGCCGCGCCCTGGCTGATCTTTATTGGTCTTCCCTGCGTCCTTATCGGCATTATGGGTTGGGCTCTGGAGGATCCAAATGCCTCCTCACATGTGGAACACGACACAGGAAAACGCTATTCTTCTTCTTTCGCTGATGCCTCTATGAGCGGTAAACCTACCCTATTTGCAGCCCAGGTTTTGGATGCTGCTGAGGCTGCTGTAGAAGAGACCGTAACCATTAGTAGTACCGCCTGGAGCGCTCATCCTGTCAAGGTATTTGTGGAGCGTGAAGGTGTGGTTCTCTCACTGTATGGTAAGGTCGAACTCGAAGCTCAGAAAGAGGAAGTCGAAGCCAGGATGCGCCAGGTACCAGGCGTGCTCGATGTCATGAACTTCCTGGTCGCTGAGGACGAACTACTCAATGCCGTCAATACAGCCATTGAGAACCTGCGATCTTCCGGCAAAATTGAAGGCGCAAGCGATCTCTCGGTTCTGGTTGAAAATGGTATCGTGAGTCTATACGGCAATGTTCCAGATATCTCTATGAAGTATGTGCTGGAACGCGATATCTCGGCTATTCCAGGCGCTCGCGTTGTGATTAACCATATTGGACTCAATAAGGATATTCCAGGCAACCTGGGTAAAACGACCAACAGAATTGCTCGTATCTAGCTCTCTCTTTATAAGAGGAAAAGAAGTAGGCTGAAGTGGCTCATCGCGCCACTTCAGCCTACTTCTTTTCCTCTTATGGGCTTGTAAAGCCACCCCTCTCCGAGAAAAGGAAGAGAATGGATGATGTTGGCAGTAGCTTTGCTGCTGCCAACATCATCCATTCTCTTCCTTCTTCTTAAGACTTATCGCTTGCGCAGGAATGCAGGGATGTCGATGACATCGCCTGGCGGAGTATTACGATTGCTGCGTGGCAGGTCCAGCGCCTTGGGATCCATCCGACGGATTGGACGTTGTGGACGCTGCTCCGCTGCTGCTGGACGCTGAAGCGGTTGAGCCTCAGGCTCAGGTACCGGTAGGCGTGCAGGAGGCATTGGCTCAGGCATTGGCATTTCCTGCTCCTGCTCCTCCTCGTCAAACTCATCCTGCATTCCCCGGTAGGGTCCAGAATCCGCATAGATAGGAGTTGGAACCGCTGGCATCCGATTCGTTGAGCCTGGACCGGGAGTCGGCAGTGGATCTGTCGGCTGACGGGCCACGTTCAGAGGCGGAGGCGTAAGTGGCAATGGATTGTACGGCTGGTTGGCATTCGGGGCAGCCTGACGTGATGGATACGCTGGCATGTTGCCGTTTGTACCCTGTGAGGAGCCCGATGACTGATAAAAAATGCTGCGATTGTACTCTTGACGACCCCCCACGGGCTGCTGCTGCATGCGTCCCTGCGATTGAACTTGCTCGTCAAAACCGGTCGCAATAACGGTAATTTTAACTTTGCCATCAAAGGCCTGGTCCTGGACAGCTCCGAAAATGATATTGGCATCAGGATGGGCCGCTTTGCTGATAATATCGGCAGCTTCATTGACCTCGTAAAGGGTCAGATCCAGGCCACCAGTGATATTAAACAGTACCCCGTGAGCGCCATTGATGTCAATGTCCAGCAGGGGACTCGAGATGGCGATATGCGCGGCATCGATGGCTCGTGACTCGCCACTTGCCTCGCCAATCGCCATCAATGCGGAACCAGAAGCCGACATAATGGTTTTTACGTCGGCAAAGTCCAGATTGATCAGACCCGGTACGGTGATCAAGTCGCTGATACCCTGGATGCCTTGACGCAGCACGTCGTCCGCCAGACGAAACGCCTCTTTCAATGGCATCTTTTTATCTGCCACCTGGAGTAAACGATCGTTGGGAACCGTAATCAACGTATCCACGTGCTGTTTCAGGTTAGCAATGCCCTCTTCAGCAGCAAGACGACGCTTGTTGCCTTCGAAAGCAAAAGGCTTGGTCACAACCCCAACTGTCAGTGCCCCCACTTCACGCGCAATTTGAGCGATCACTGGACTCGCACCCGTGCCAGTACCACCTCCCATGCCGGCGGTGATAAAAACCATATCCGAACCCTTGAGCCGCTCGTACAATTCTTCAGCGTTCTCTTCCGCTGCCTTTGCTCCCACGCCAGGAGTGCCACCGGCCCCCAGGCCGCGTGTCAACTTGTCCCCAATCCGAATAAACGTTGGAGCCTGCGTGTGCAGCAAAGCCTGCGCGTCGGTGTTCACTGCAATAAACTCGATCCCCACCATATTGGCCTGGATCATGCGATTTACTGCATTACTTCCTCCGCCGCCTACACCGATGACGCGGATCTGAGCGAAGCCTTCGACCTGGTGATTTCCCAATGGTAACATGTATGTGGCCTCCTTTGCTTGTTTGTCTCTTGAAAAGAACTCCCACCGGCCCACAAATCAACCGCTTTGAACTCTCTCCAGGAAGAAACAAGAGATGGCAATCATGGCGGGCTTTATGCACCGCATCCCTACAAAAGTGTAACTACGCTACTCTATAGAGTATACTTATTTTAAGGTATAAACGCACGTAACCAACGTCCAAGACGTGCCATTGCTCCTCGCGGAGCCGCTTCCTCTTCTATTTCCTCTTCTTCAAGCATGAGCGAAGTGTGGCGCAGACCCCAGAGCAAAAGTCCTACCGAAGTCGCGTAGGCGGGACGACTGATCGTATCTGCCAATCCATGCAGCCCTAGCGGTGTCCCCAGACGAGCTGGTAGATCCAATATCTGGCCCGCCGTGTCTAAAATTCCCGGCAGCTCAGCGGTACCGCCCGTAACCACCACTCCTGCCGGAAGCAGCCCGTCGTACCCAGATTTTTTGATCTCTTCATGAACCAGCTCAAACAGTTCCTCAACACGCGCTTGAATAATCTCAGCAAGCAACTTACGTGGTACCAGATCGTTGCAATCAGGCATAAAATGCGAGAGATCGATCATATCGTCCTCGCTGATCGTCGTCGGATTGCAGTGACCATAGGTCACTTTTAATTCCTCCGCTACGCCAAATGGTAGACGCAGACCGATCGCAATATCACTGGTAATCAAATTTCCCCCAATGGGCAAAACAACTGTTTGCCAGATAGCACCATCCGTGAAAACGGCGATATCGGTTGTTCCCCCCCCGATATCAACCAGAGCAACCCCAAGGTCGGTCTCTCCCTCGGCCAGAACAGCTTCACTAGAGGCTAGCGGCTCTAACACCAGATCTTCAATCTCCACACGCGTCTTATGGACACATTTGATCAGGTTATGGATCGATGAGACCGCACCTGTAATAATATGTGCCTCTACCTCTAAACGAAAGCCGGACATGCCTATCGGATTTTTTATTCCTTCTTGCCCATCTACAACATATCCCCGAGGAATAACATGGACAACCTCTCGGTTGGCTGGGATGGCAATTGCTCTTGCTACCTCAATCGCCCGGCTAATATCGTTCTGCACGATATCGCGATGGCTGGGCGAAATTGCGACAAAACCTTTGCTATTGTCGGATTCAATATGGCTGCCTGCGATACCTACGTAGGCAGATGTAATAGTTTTTCCAGAAAGGCGTTCAGCACGATCCAGCGCCGCTGCAATGGAAGTGACAGTTTCTTCGATGTTCACCACTACCCCACGGCGCAAACCCTGTGAAGGGCAGGTACCAACACCAACAATATTCAGTTTCCCGTCGCGATCGAGTTCACCAACGAGAACGCAGATTTTTGTTGTTCCAACGTCGATCCCGACGATCACCCGCTCTTGCACGATGCACGCTCCTATGGGCGGTTCTGTTCAGGCGTCTCTCTTGGGACGCTTTTGCACTACATTTCTGCTTCATTATAAATGAAACTTACTAGAAGATATATAGCATCAGGTCTCTTTTAACCTTCCATGCCTGATTTTCCTGCGTGAAATTATTCTCCTTCCCTTCAGGTCGCTTTACGCTTTTACTGTATATGTAGGGCGCAACCCGAAACGTAGATCGATAGTAGACAAATGCAAATGCTTCACCTGCGCTATTGTCAGGATCTGCTGCAATTCTAAGAGTCGATTTGCCAGCGAATTGCTGTTCTGCCCGTCTCCCAGATATGCTTGCCATCCTTCTGTACTTACAATTATATAAGATGCGTTGCCCACTTGATTGGCTGGCACTGCTCGCCCTTCGATGATAAGCTCATCTGTATACTGTAACCGAAAGGTTGACATCCCCGGAACTGCTGGCAACAGTTGCCAGACCTGTTGGGCAAAGCGAATGTTTACGTTATCAAAGTGTGTCCCTGGATGTACCTGGGAAGCTCCCTTCTCCTGACGTATATCGATCACTGTGGCCAGACCACGAGTACCACTCAATTCGCTGAGTGGGGCGATGACTACGCCGTCCTGCGCGATACCAAAGGTGTTCTGCCCTGTCTGCCAGAGCAGCGCTGGCTCTCTCTCCTGTATATGTATCATTACACTGCCTGGTAACTGTGTGCTCAAGCTGGCCGATGCGACCAGCGGAGATGCATCCAGACGTCCGATCAGATCCGCTGTATTTAACAGAAAGATGTTCTGACCCTGAATGCCCATGTGCTGGATTGAGTGCACAAGGCCTGAATTCTGCGTTCCACTGATGATTACCTGCTGGACATGAAAAATGGAACTCCTGAAGGCAAAGATCAATCCTCCGCTAAGCACGATTATTACCGCCAGAAATCCGAATAACTTTCGCCAGAAGCTCCCTCGTCGTTGCTGACTCCGGCGCGTTGGTACTGTTATTCTGACTTGCTGACGCGGCAGCGATCTACTGGCTCTTAACTGACCTACAGGTGCCCGGTGACCTGTCTGCTCAAATGTGCGCTGTACGAGCCGTCCACGTAAGGCTGGCTGTCCATGCGTGTCGTGAAAACGTGCTTTGCGCTCTGCCCAGGATACTGGCTGCACTGCTTGCCTTGGCATGGTAACGGTACGCCCCGTTGAACCAACTTCTGCGAGCACTTCCCGACGCGTTCTCTGCCCCTCATCTAACTGTTTCCCCGGCTGATTACGACGAGTTACTGGACGTGAGACTGAGGCAGTCGCACGATATCTATAGCGTTGAGTATGTTGTCCATTCGGTTGTTTATTGATCATGGTAATGGTTTCTCCCATGTCCCTCGTAATTCAACCTCTAACTCCAGGTCAATGCCGCTCTGCTCTCTCACTTTTCGTCGCGCTTCAACAATGAGCGCTATTACATCTGAAGCTCTGGCTCCCCCTGTGTTGACTATAAAGTTTGCATGGCGTTCCGAAATGCATGCTTTGCCATGAGCCTGTCCTTTTAAGCCAGCCTGTTCTATCAGACGAGCCGCATAATCTCCCGTAGGATTTTTAAAGACGGAGCCTGCGCTCTGTTGAGGCGGCTGCGTTCTCTTTCGATGTTGTTTGAATTCTTCAATTTTTTCACGTAGTCGAACTGGCTCATCTCGATGCAGCCGTACCCCCAGACGTGTGACAATCTCGGCTGGCTCAATCAGGGCCGGCGGCGCGACGACTGGCTGGTTTTCATCGTCAAAGAAGATTCGCCTCTCTGAACGAAAGCGGCTGTGCCGATAACCCATGTGCAGATCAGCGTGCTCGTAGTGTCTCACGAGCGGTGAACCCTCTATCTCTGGACGCGTATCTACAACATCCACCCATGCCAGAACCTCGCCCAGGTTGCCAAAATGAGCACCTGCGTTCGAGATGACTCCGCCTCCCAATGTACCAGGGATGCCTGGTCCAAATTCTAATCCTCCCCAACCCAGTACGGCCAGTTCATTGAGGAGACGTGGCCAGCTGACCCCTGCACCTGCTATCAGTAAGGCTGTTTCGTGCTCCTGCTCTTCGATCCTGTATTGCTGGAGGGCGATGCGGGCCACAATGCCCCGCGCACCGGCATCAGCATACAGTACATTGGTTCCGTTGCCCACCAGGAGCAGCGGCCAGATATTGGCTACACACAGGCCGACCAGATCCAGAAGTTCCTCCGCCGTTTCAAGAGTTACCCACACATCAGCGGGACCGCCGACGCCAAATGTTCCATGACGAGCAAGAGGCTCGTCACGGCGCACTCGTCCCGCATAGCGGGGAGAGAGTTCTTGATAAACTTTCTCTGCATCGAATCTCATTGGTCTTCCTTCCGGTTCCCAGGGGTCTCTTGCAATAGCAGCTCAGTCGCCTGGTACACATCACCCGCACCCATTAAGATCGCCAGGTCGCCCGATCGCAATGTTTCTTTTAAAAGTTCGGCAGTTTCTCGGACGTTACCGCCGTACATAACTGGTATAGTTTTATCTTTGAAATGCGGCTGCTCTTGCAGCGCCGCGACTAATTCCTGGGCCGAGACAAGACCTGTATCATGCTCGCGTCCAGGATAGATGTCCATAATAATGATCACATCAGCTCTGTCAAAAGCGGTTAAGAACTGTGCAAAAAAGGTTTTTGTTCGACTATACATATGTGGCTGATAGACAGCAACCAGTCGCCGACCGGCATAGCGCCGTCTAACCGAGGTCAAGACTCGCTCAATGGCCGTTGGATGGTGGGCGTAGTCATCGATCAGGATGACTTGACGCGCCTCTCCCGCGATCTGGAGCGTTCCCTCGTTGCGGATCTCAAAGCGTCGCTTTGTGCCACTAAAACTTTCAAGTACGCCGACCGTTGTCAGCGGATCAATGCCCGCCAGTGTGGCAGCGCTCAAGGCCGCCAGGGCATTTTCAATGTTATATGCTCCAGGTATGCGCAGATAAATTCTGCGTCCAGTCAGCGTCTCCAGACCCTCCCTGGCGCGTACCAGAAAACTCGTCTCGCCATCCAACTGCAAGTCATACGCGACAAAATCTGCCTCCACGCGCTCTCCCTCCTCCTCAACCCCATAGGTCAAAATGTGTCCCTCCCAATCGGAGATTTTGGCATACAGATCCTGACAACCTGAACTATTCGCGTTTAAGATAAGCGTGGGTGACAACGGCCAATTTCCCTCTCTATCCATACCACGCACGAATTGCTCAAATGAAGCCAGGTATTCGTCATAGTTTGCGAAAAACTCTGGATGCTCAAATTCAATTGAGGTTACTACCGCCAGACGTGGGTGATAGTGCCAGAAATTATTGTTAAACTCATCGGCCTCGTTGACAAAGTAGCTACTCTGACCGATGCGATAGTTTGCTCCAAAGGCTGGCACGACTGCGCCAATCTCGCAGGTCGGGTCCAATCTGGCTTCAACCATTGCCAGGGCCAGCATCGCTGTTGTCGTGCCCTTGCCGTGGACCCCGCTGACCGAGAGCAGACAGTAGCCGTCCAGCCATTGGCCGAGCATTTCCTGCCAGGTCATGACGACCAGACCCTGCTCTCGGGCCGCCAGCAGTTCAGGGTTGCGCGGGTTATAGGCAACCGCAGCGGGTACATAGATCAGTGCATCTTCTCCGGTCAGGTGAGTCGGACTATGTCCGATCTCGACCGGTATCCCCAGCTTCTCCAACGTCTTCGTTGTGGCTGAACTGGCCTGATCGCAGCCGCTCACCGTGGTACCAGCCGAGAGCGCCATCTGAGCTACTGCCGAGATGCCCTGACCGCCAATACCCATAAAATGCAGATGCATTTTCTTCAGTTGTCTATACCCTGTTTGTCTCATCGTACTACCTTCCTTCTGGCTATAGTACATAACTCCTCCACAATATCCTCAGTCGCTGTTGGCCGTGCCATAGCGTTCGCCGCCTCCCTCATCGTTGCCAAAAGGTCAGAAGAGGTCATAATCTCTCTCACACGCTTTACAAGTACGCCTGCATCTAACTCTCCATCTTTGATCACCAGCCCAGCGTTTCTGCGCTCAAACATCGTCGCGTTCGCCTCTTGAGGCGAACGGCCAATTGCCGGTGGCAGCGGAACCAGCAGGCCAGGCTTGCTCAGCGTGGCCAGTTCGCTCAGCGTCGAAGCTCCCGCGCGGCACAACACCAGGTCAGCCGCCTGTAATGCCGCAGGCATCTCCTCGTTCAGATAGGGTACCAGACGATAGCGTCCCTTCGACGAAGCCTCCGCCTTCTCCAACACTCCATTCGACTGCTCCAGCGTCTCCTGATAGAGATCTTTGCCGCTAATATGGAGCACCTGGCAGAGAGAGAGCAGCTCTGGTAGAGCCTGACAGACAACCTGATTCAGATGTCTGGCACCCTGACTGCCTCCTGTCACCAGCAGCATCGGCTGATCGCCCACCAGACCCACCTGCTGCCGGGCTACTATAGGAGCAACCTGGCGTATATCCAGAAGTTCCTTGCGTACCGGATTTCCCAGCAGCCTCGTCTTGTGGGCTGGAAAGTAGGCCAGCGAGTCAGGAAAAGCTACCGAGATCCGCGTTGCCAGAGGTGCCACCTGTTTGTTTGACAGATTTGGAGGCACGTCTTGCTGATGCATCAGCAATGGGACATGATTCAAGTACGCGGCCAGTCCTGCAGGCACCGCCACATAGCCACCGCTGGTAAAAGCTGCATCAGCGCGAAACGCACGCACAGTTTCCACCGCCTGTAGCATTCCAACCGGTACACGCAAAATGCCTTCAACAGTTTTCCAGGAAACATAGCGGCGTAGTTTGCCAGCTTTCACCGTCGCCAGGCGAAAGCCAGCGGCAGGGACAAGTTGTGTCTCCAAACCATCATCGCTGCCAAGGAAGAGGATCTCGGCTGCATACTGTGTACGTAGTTGGGTTGCCACCGCCAGGGCTGGATAAATGTGCCCTCCGGTACCGCCACCTGATACAATTACTCGCATACAATTCCTGAGAGACGCCTCCAGACGCGCCCCTATGCCTTTTTCCGAAAACTAAGTGTATAGCGCACCAGCGCGGGCATCTCAGGCTCCTGGATATAGCGCGAGATATTGAGCAAAATGCCCACCGCTGCCAGCGAAACAACGATAGAAGAGCCACCGAAACTGATAAAAGGTAATGGTACACCTGTATAAGGAACCGTTGCCGTGTTTGCGCCAATGTTAATAAAGGCCTGGAAGATCAGCCAGGTTGTCAGACCGGTTGCCAGAAGCGCTCCGTAGAGATCCTGGGTGCGTCTGGCCAGGCGAAAGCCCCGAAAGGCCAGAAACAAGAAGAGCAGAACAATCAGTGCACAGGCTACAAAGCCCAGTTCCTCTCCAATAATCGGAAAGATCGAATCAGTAAATGGAAACGGGAGATAGCCAGTCTTCTCCCGGCTCTTGCCCAGACCCAGACCTACCCAATTGCCGGACCCGAAGGCAAGCAACGCCTGATAGAGCTGTAAATTGATGCCGGTTTTATCTGCAAAGGGATTAAGGAAGCCAGCAATACGATAGTAGCGATAGCCTTTGAGCGCCTCTTTTAAAAAGATCAGACCGCCACAGGCCATTGCCAGAAAAAACTGTACAATGTTTGCCCCTGCTGTAAAGAACATCGCCACGGCAATCCCTGCGATAATAATTGCCGTTCCCATATCATTTTCTAGTAGTACCAGACCGAGCACCACGCCAACCAGAATGACAAATGGAGCCAGACCATAGAGAAATGTACTTACCTGATTCCCCTTACGCGCCAGCCAGTCAGCAATATAGAGCGCCAGCACCAGCTTCGTCAACTCGCTCGGTTGAAAGGAAAAGAACGAACCCAGAGCCAGCCAGCGCGAGGCTCCATTAGCTGTCACCCCGAACTTCAGTACCAGTATCAGTAGCGGCAGAATGATAACCATCCCGGCCAGAGAAATGCGCCGCCAATAGCGATAGTCAACGCGCATTGTCACCATCATGGCTATCAAACCCAGACCAACCCAGACCAGTTCTCGTTGAAAGTAGTAGCTGGCGTTATTCTCATAGCTGGCAGCCAGAAATGAGCTGGAACTATAGACCATCACTACGCCGATACAGAGCAGAGCCATCACCACAATGAGCAGCCAGGGATCTATCTTGCCAGCCACGCGTGGCAGGCTCATCTCCAACTGCGCCAGTTTCTGCTCCTCCTCTGCGCTAATGACCTGTGTCGGTTGCGCCAGCCTGGTCTCAGGTCGGCGCAACGAGTTACTTGATCGCCATCCGGTAAGAGTACCAGTATGAACTCCCGCTGTCGCATTGAGCGAGCGTGATTTCATACGCGGCAGCGCTTTGAGCGAGCGACTTGAGCGCATGCTGGCGGCCTCAGAGACAGCGTAGCGCGTCTCATTTTTCGTCGAGACCTCGTTCTTCTTGCGCAGGCTACTCCGTCTGACAGGAGATACTCTGGGCAGAGGTCCACTCTCCTCACGGCGTCTCTCCGCAGATTCCAGCGCAGGCGAGCGCACCGGTAAAGGGTGTAAGCCGCCTCCCTGGCGCTCCTTATACGGTTGTCTGCGGTTATCTGACGGCATATCCGGGAAAATCCTTTCTCTATAGACTTGATTTAGAACAAATTTTCAAGTATACTTAGGACAGCAAGCAGCGAGTGTTTTTAATTTTTATTTTGTATCGAGGCTGGGTAGTTGACCGGTTGCCTCTCGCATAATACTGAGGGCGTGTTCAACTTCCTCATCATCCTCCACTAGGTGCGGATTATGGAGGTGCGTTTTTTGCAAGTCAACAGGTTCCATCCCCTTTGAGTGTGACAGACGGTTCCAGGGATCGCCCGGCAGGGGTTGTACCTGGATCGTCGTGTCAACCTCTGGTCGATCCTTTTGAGATTTGGAAGACTGTAGACCGAGCAAAGTGCGCCAGGCCTCGCTCAGTTCAGATGTCTCTGGCAGACTTGTTTCAGTGATACTCTGTTGTCCCTGTTTTTTTTGTGGTTGCATAGCTTCTATCCTCACAAAATTGAAATGGCCTATTGTTTACGGTCTGGTGGCACGGCATAGTACCACATCAACTGCTGAGCAATCTTTCCCCAAAGGGGGGCGGCGGCAGTGCTGCCATAGATATGCTTTTGAGGTCGGTCCAGCTTCACAAGTATGACAAACTGCGGATTTGAGGCAGGTAAAAATCCTGCAACCGATGCCTCAGTCTGATCGTCCGAGATACCCTGCGTCGTTGCTGTACCGGTTTTAGCTGCGATAGTGTAACCAGGTAGAAGGTCAAGAGCCGACTGAGCCGAGCCGTATTGTGCCGCCGAGGTCAGCATACCTCCCAGCAGCGTAGCCGCCTGCGAACTAATCACACGCCGCTTGACAGCAGGCTGTGTCGTTGTGACATGCCCATTGTTATCGACCGACTTGATCAGATAGGGCTGCATCATCACGCCTCCATTGGCGATAGTCTGGTATGCTTGAGCCATTTGAAGCGGTGTGGCCTCAATGGCCTGTCCAAAGGCCTGGCGTGTCAGATCGCTCATTGACCAATCCGTGCTGCAAGGGGACCATCCCTTCTCGCAGGGAATGCGATAGTAGCCAGACTCTTCAGGACCATCAATATCAGTTAGCTGGTCAAAACCGAAACGGGCTAGATATGGATAATAACGACCTGGTCCCAGGATATCGTGAGCCACATGAGAGGCACCCACGTTAGCTGAATTAATAAGCACCTGGGTCATAGTCTCGGTTCCATAGGCTATCTTCTGCCAGTTACAGACCATTGGGGCGTCGCTATAGTTGATGCAGCCGTTATCTTGCAGGGTTGTTGTGGGAGTGATCAATCCCTGGTCCAATGCTGCTGCCATAGTTACGGCTTTCATCGTCGAACCTGGCTCATAAGCACAATAGAGTGCTGGATTAAAGTATACCTGCTCCGTGTGTAAGCATCCCTGTTGATTGTAGTATTTACTATATTGGTTTGGATCGAATGTTGGGTAGCCTCCCATAGCGACGATTGCTCCGGTACGAGCATTCAGTACCACAACTGTTCCGCTCTGGGCCTGTAAACTTTGGACAGTCGTCGCCAGGTCGTTTTCAATCATATACTCAACATTGCTATCAATTGTCAAGGTCAAATCCGCTCCCGGAACTGGCTGTTGCTGATGGTTGATCCCCACGGTCAAAGGATTGCCTTGTAGATCGGTCTCAGCCACTGAACTGCCAGCGCGGCCCGCCAACAACGTGTTGTACTGACCCTCAATACCATAGACCCCGGAATCACTGTTATCGCTCTGAGAGACATAGCCCAGAATCTGAGCGGCCAGACTATTCCCAGGGTAAACCCGCCAGGTACGAGGAGCTAAAAAAACATCGCCCAGACGCAAATCCTGCAATTTCTGACTTTGAGCGGGATCAATTTTGATCGCGATACGTATAGCTCCCATATCAGTAGCGAAGTCATGCTGCAAAGTATCCAGCGAAACCTGAGGCAGAACCTGGCGTAGCGCTGTAATCAGCGTATTGAGATCGTCTGCTGAATTAATCTGGTGATCAATCGAAAACTGATGTGGCTCCACATAAACATCATCGCGTACCACATTTGTGGCCAGGATACGTCCCTGGCTATCATAGATAATGCCGCGCGGCGCGTCCAATATAATATCCTGAGTATGCTCTTCATTCGCCTGTTGAGCCAGGTTATAGCCACTATTGGCTTGAAGAATCTGCCAATAATAGAGCCGTCCAAGCAGGAGAACCATGGCAAAGCAGACCAGCAAGAAAATGACCATTTGCCGATTGCGGGCGCGGCGTAATGGAGTATTCATATACTTGCCTGCCTTTCTCTGATCGGCTAAGGGGTGGGTGCATCCCCATTAGCCTGCTCCTTAATACCCGGAATAACGATTACCTGTACATTGGATGTGCTGGCTGGCACAAGGCCTGCTGCTTTTGCTCGTTCAGCGATGTATCCTGGCGATTGCTCGCTGGCAGTAATGTTCGTCAGATCGTTGTTTTCGCGTTGCAAGCGAGACTGCTGCGTGCGTAGATCCTGGATCTGCTGGTTTGTTGTGACCGCCTGACCCAACTGTGATAGATACAGGATAGCCATCAAGCTGATCAAGAGCGCACTACAGATGCTCAACGCAACTGGTCCCATGCGGAAGAAAAGGGGATAGAGTTGGCGATGTCCGACAGCCTGAAGTATCCCCGGCGACGCGTTGCGAGCCGTTCTTTTACGTTGAGGCCTCTGAGGGCGGTTTCTCTGGCGGTCCATTTTACGTTCCTTCGCGCATATGAGGTATGAGGCATTCACACCTCTCCTCTGTTTGTTTGCAGGAGCGACCCCGGCAGGGACGCATTCTCGTCGCACACATTATGTGTCCGCGTAAATGGCTTCAGCAAGCATCGTGACGCACTACGAGTTCACAATCGTTTCGGCTGCCCGTAGTTTGGCACTACGAGCTCGGGGGTTCACGGCGATCTCCTGTGCAGTGGGAGTCGCTGGCTTCGTGGTGAGCAATCGCAATCTTGCCCGGTGGTTACAGACACAGATAGGAATGCCTGGTGGGCAAATACAGTCGCTTGCTTCACGTCTCATAAACACTTTAACCAGTCGATCTTCTAATGAGTGAAACGAGATAATGATCATTCTTCCGCCACCTGGCACATAGTTGACCTGACGGTCGTCTGACAAAAGATCCAACATACGTGGAAGTGCTGCCTCCAGATGTTGTAATTCATCATTTATGGCAATCCGCAGGGCCTGAAAGACACGCGTGGCCGGATGGATCATGCCCGGCTTATGCGGTACCCCGGTTGCAGCTAGCTGTGCCAGTTGCGCTGTGCTGATGATTGGGCCGCGCTCACGTGCACGTACAATCCGCCAGGCGATCTGACGGGAGCGATTCTCCTCGCCGTAGCGCCAGAAAATGTCTGCCAGTTCTTGCTCGCTGGCAGTATTTATCAGATCCTCGGCGCTCTGTCCTTGCGTCTGATTCAAGCGCATATCTAATGGGCCATCTGTACTAAATGCAAAGCCTCTTTCGGGATCATCCATCTGATCCGATGAGAAACCAAGATCAAGCAAAATGCCATGGACAGGCAGGAAATTGGCTTGTGCGGCTATTTGAGCCATATCTGAATAGGTTCCCTGTACCAGAAGAAGGCGACCCTGATCTACCTCCTGGGGGAGGCGTTCATGTATTCGCCTGATGGCTTGAGGATCGATATCAATCCCTAAGATCCGGCCTGCGGGAGCCGACTGCGTGAGAATGGCGGCGATGTGTCCTCCTCCTCCTGCGGTGCCATCGATATAGTGTGCACCAGATGCAGGTTCAAGAAATTTCAACACCTCTGCCATCATTACTGGCACATGCTTTGTCTGCATATATTCATCAACCTTGACGGTCTGAGTTATTTTTGTCTGACTTTACACCGGGATACTGAGCAGAGAGGCAGACCATTGCTGCCCTCTACATCCCATGTTCTCTAGAGAATGGAATGATAGTACATTAGAAAGAATAGTAAATTAGAAAGGAACGCCATTATCCTCAGAAT
Organism: Ktedonobacteraceae bacterium; assembly: GCA_034438135.1. Classification (GTDB taxonomy): domain Bacteria; phylum Chloroflexota; class Ktedonobacteria; order Ktedonobacterales; family Ktedonobacteraceae; genus Paraktedonobacter. The sequence continues at coordinate 25,329 of DAOTTL010000451.1, forward strand.
CAAGCCGTTGTTGGTATTCCTGCCAGTTCTTACGATCCCATATCTCGATATGATCGCGCACGCCAGCTATTGTTACCTCGGTGGTCAGGCCAGCGTATGCTCGAAGTTTCGCAGGAATGATCATGCGGCCCTGCCCATCTAACTCTACCTCACTGGCGCTTGGATAGATACGACGCTCAAAATCTCGCAAGTCTTCGTCTATTTTACTTTCCGCCAGCGCTGTCGATTTTTCTTCCCATCTTGCCATCGTATAGACCGAGAGACACTTTCCCATGCCCTTGCTGAGTACCGCCCCACGGTCTAACTGTCCGCGAAATTTCGCGGGCACCGCTACTCGGCCTTTAGCATCGATTGTGTGCTCATACTCTCCTAAAAACATTGCGCTGACACTTCTTTCGCGGGAGCAAGCCTCATCTGAGGCTTTACAGGTCAAACTTACTGTTCTCCTGCATTTTTGTCCATGTTTTTTGCCCCCGCCAGGCCGGACAAATCTGCCATTGTGCTCATAAGTTCCCCAAAATTCCCCACATCTCCCCACTCCATTATAGCATTAACCATATCCATGCGGAAAGGGTATTATCGACCAATTTTGTCCGATACACGTGGATAAATTGTGGATAACTCTTTTCGGCCATGATCAATGTGTATAATCTGGTTTAGGGATGACTCACTCTGTTGTCTGGTTCTTCACATCCTCCCAGGCTTTGATATCTTGTGTATGTGACTATTGGCGTAGGTAAAACCTTCGATGTGACAAATTTCGCATTTTCAGCGTTCTATAGTCGTACATATTTCTATTTTGTTCTTCATTATCTAATCTTTTAAGGTATTGGTTATTTTTGTTTGGACGAAGGACGAACTGAATAAGTCTGAGTGAACAATCACAGTTAGTCAGAAAAGTTGAGATGCATGAACCAGTGTCTGAACTGTAGTGGCCCTGGTGGAGAGAACACCCTATTTTGTGAGCAATGTCAGGTGCCCTCAGATATGCCTTCTAGAAATGTGCTTGAGGACAATCTACAGGACAGGGTTGATTTTTCTCCTGCCCCGGTATCTTATTTTGTTCCAAATGAGGCACCTGTGGAGAAACTTTTTGAACCCCAGGCTGCAACTTTCTCTCAAAGTGAGGCATCTATGGAGAAACTTTTTGAACCCCAGGCTGCAACTTTCTCCCACGATGAGGTTGATCTTGCTCAGAATGCATCTTCTTCTCTCTTATCAAACCCGGAGGCTGAAGAGAATGTTGCTGATCAGGCTTTGCTGCGATTGAGTGCTGCGGCACGTTGGATCGAGGAGGCTGAGGAAGAACCCGCTGGCAAGCGCCTGCGCCGTTCCGTGCGTCTTTCTCCTTTGCGCGATATTTCAGCGGAGATTCATCGTGCCAGCACTCCCTATCCAACCGTCAATGCAAAAGCTTCCTTGCCTCTCTCCTTTGAGACTCAACCCGAGGAGAAGGCCGATGAAGCTATGCAGATGCAAGAGGGTGCTCAGCAACAGGCTACTCAGAGGGCATCAAAGTCGGCTCTGCCGGACGCATGGCCCTGGTTTGATGAATTGAGCGAGGAGGAAGAGGAGGAGAAAGAGGGCGATCTCTGGGCCAATGCGACTGATCCGTTTGTGGCACGCTCTCGCCCAACTGTGGCTGAGACCTCTCGTACGGACGACGACACATGGAGAACTCACTTTGAAGAGTATCAAACTATTCCTCAACCAGTTGTGCGACCTCGACGTCGGAAGTCTTTGCCTGGTACCTGGAAGATGGTGTTCGTGGGGATGATTGCGCTGGCTGTGGTTGCACTGGCGATTGATGGGTTGCTTCTCTCCGTTGCCTTTAATCATAGTCGCAATTCTGTTGGCGCTCATGGAGGACCTGCAACTCTCACACTTTCGACGAATTCCACCAGTGTTGGCTCGGTTGTGACGATCCATTTGACCAATTTTGCGCCACTGACTCAGGTTGCGCTTACTCACGATATTCAGGAAGTTCTATTTACGACGAATAATGTTTCTTCTCTCCAGATCAATACGAAGGGTGAGGCGAGCGCATTCATTAGTATTAGTAGTCTCTGGGCTCCAGGCTCGCACTTGATTGTGGCAGAAGATGTGGCCACCCGTGACGTGGCCAGTGGACCTCTTTTGATCAATGGTGAGGGACCCTCGCGTCCGCCTCATCTTCTGCTCGATTCCTCTGCGCTCAATCTTGGCGCAGG
>DAOTTL010000452.1:0-4115 GCA_034438135.1 Ktedonobacteraceae bacterium
CGACAGAGATAACACGTCCATCATAATAACCATTGTCGCTTGCTGCGCTTCTGGCACCCCCTACAACAAGCTTCATCCATTCAAGATGTCTGGCGGCTTCTTCTGCCTCAATCATAAATACCCGTTGACAGTACGAATCTTTAAAATTGAAATGCATACGCAAGGTAGCAACCCAAACATTATGTTCATAGCAGGTCTTCATAAGAACACCAGGGGTAATTAACCAGCGGTCTCTTGTAAAACGATTGACAGCTACCGCAGCTATCCATCCTATCTTTTTACCTTCAAGTAACTCTTTGCCTTCAACTAGTCTCACGGTACGAGATAAGCCAGAACGTTCATGTATATCAAGCGTTCCTGACTTACCCTCATCGTCAGTTATGATTTCGATTTGTCCTGTACATCCCATATTACGAAAGTGCGTGACAAACTTCTCTGTTTGCATTTCAAAGCTGTGGATGTTGTTCTGTGCCTGGAACTCGCTAGACTGCCTCACGTAAATTACGCCGTTGGCTTCTTTGGGGAACTCCTCTTGCATGTATATCCAGGGGTTGGCCTGGTCGATCTTCTTTTTGAAACTTTTGACGCTCATATTCAAGTCTCCTTAGCTCATTGGCTATATCCTGTAAGACTCTGTACAGGACAAATCTATCTTCAGGTGTCAATTTGCTCTCCTCTGCTTTTTATTCACTTTCTGCAAAACAGTTTCTTGTGAACCGGAGCATAGCAGAAAACAAACAGGGAAAAGAGCGAAGGTTTTTACGCGAAAAACGAGCGGGAGTAGCTCCTATTTTTCCTACCTAGTTAGGTAGGTTTTTTCCTGCCTCTCCTGCTCCTAGAAAGCTTCTCAGAACGTTTCAGCGGGTTCATATATTGCTTGCTTTTTATCCAATAAAAGTGTAGGAATATCTGCTCGTATCCTACTAAAATTCCTGCTTTCGGTGATATACTGGTGATGGTCATGTCAGTCTCCTATGATCGGTGTGGCTGCTATGTGTCTATCACATGCATATAGAGTGTTGAGTGATAGACACATTTTTTATTGCTCAAATGCCTTCATAAGCAAAACAACTATCTTGTATCATTATATACTATCTTGTAGCCTCTGTCAAGTCTACAAGGCCGCTTTACAGGCCAGTTCATGCGGTTTTTGATGCAGAGAAACCAGGGCTATTTTTGTCAAAAAAGAGGGGGAATGGTCAACGCGTTAGCGTTCATCAAGCATCCCTTCCGCCTTGAGGGAACCATGAGGGAATGAAGCGGTGGACTCGCCAGCCATGCGGAGTAAGCAAGGCCACTATGTACACCCTTGCATGTGGGGGTTAGACTCGGAGAGCGAGAGCGGCTGTCCTGCTGAGACATCATCAATGCAGAACCCGCCGCTCTCGGTGCGGAGCACTCAACCCCCACATGCAAGGGTGGCCTTGCCCGTATGGCTGGCAGGTGATCACCGTTGCGTACTCTTCAAAACTCCGCGTTAGCGGTTCCTTTTAATCTTGGGTAGTGGGGAAGTGGCTAGTGATCAATACCATAAGTGCGCTTAAATGTTTTATTTCCATCTGGAGATCTCTTCTCAGTGTGCTCTGTCTTCCCTTGCGTGGTTTATGAGAAGACAGTCTTTTCTGAAGCAGATCAAGCTCAGTTGCTAGCGCACTCTTCAGAATGTGTATGTCGTGTGTCGATAAGAAGAGACGCGATTCTCTTGTTTGTAGAGGTACCATCATTGCCTGTGTTACGTTGGTAATGAGGGAGTCTAGTGCCTGCATCTCATATGTTTTTTCTGGCGAAGATCCAGGCTCTTTCTGGATCAGTTGTTTATAGACAAAGAGCACTGCAAGTAATTTTGCAAGATCATTTTTGGTGATCGGTGCTGATGGTACCGTCATACTCCCTTTCTCCACCTGTCGTAATACCTTCTAACTTGTCTGTTCCCACCTGTTCTATTTTGGCGACGATACAGAGAGAGAACCCTCACCCATAAAGAGACTTGAACAATGCATGTGCAGAATAGAACAATCTCCCCAAGGGGGTTATGCGGTTGGCCGCATATGTAGCAGTACTTAACCGTAAGCTTCGGTACTCTCCTTTCCACGCTTGACTGCTCTCGTTTATACACTCGTTCCATCCTACAATCAATGCAAGCGGTTCCTGCCCTATTTTCTTCTGTTAAGAGGGTTCCGCACTCGATACAGTACATGTTTCTTCTGGTATTCCTTCCAGCCGCTCGATAAATAACCGAGTTCCTTCCTCTCCAGCAAGGCTCTGTAACTGCTGGTGAATCCTTCCCAAGTTTTCCATTCTCGCGCTCGTGTGTTGATGGCTGGCGACCTCAGCGAAACCATCTAAACCGCGTTGGGCCGCGATGTATTCTGTTTCGATCTGATCTAAAAGTCGTGCAACTTCACTGGTATGGCATGTATCTTTCATCTGCTTGCCCTGCCTGCTTTAATCGAAATGGCTCACGGGTATCTCCTGCGTTGTGATGTTCTCTATTGGTATTTGGTCTAAAAGAGCTATTTTTCCAGTGTAGGTTTTCCCACTGAGCTTACGCGCTGCGCTGACGATGTTGTATGCTTTCTGACGGGAAATGGGTACACCCTTCATCATGTTCCACACGCTTACAAACCTTACGTTGGCGAGTACGGCCACAGTCATGGGATTGATGCTGCAAGAGTTTATATAGTGCTCGAATGGGGAAACACTGTTTTCTGTTTGTGTAACACCCTTTTGCATAATATCTCCTTTCTGTATTGCCAAGGGCTGGACAAGGCTCTATAATAGTTTGCATGAATGCCGTGAAAGTATAAAGGTCGGAAAATGCCGGTTGTGTAATAGATTTTTTGAGAAAAAAGAGGCCATAGCATGTCAATGTCTCCTCAGCAAACACCACTTAGTAGCGAACTACAGACGTATATCAAGGTAAAAAATCTAAAGCAACAAGAATTAGCTGATTTATTAAGCGTTGATGTTCGTACACTCAGAAGATGGTTAAGCGGTGAAACGATTATTGCTGATGTGAGGGAGTTACGACGTGTTGCTGACATTCTTCAAATAGAGCCGGAAAGGCTTGGCGTTACCGCTTCACTGCATGTTTCTCTTACTCCAGCAGAAATAGACTCCACGACACAAAACGTATGGAAGCATATTCACGGAGGAAAATACTATGAAGCGAATATATTAGTAGATAAACTGGTGGTTGACATTGCATCGCTTGCTCATAATGGCGATACTGCGCTTTTTCGTCGGTTAGCTCATGCCCATTATGCAGCAGGATTTGTGAAAAGTCAGATCTCACGCATAAATGAGGTCGGCAGCGCGATATTTCATTATCATGAAATGGAGCAGATGGCGCGAATGCTAGGTGATCAGACACTTCTTAACATTGCGCTAACTTACCAGGGGGATATGCTACAGAGAAAAGGAGACCTCACTAATGGAATTATGTATCTTGAGAGTGCGCGTGATATAACGTCAGCCGATATAGCAGCTAGAGGAAACGGAATCCAGCTTCTTGGCAGAGCATATTTCAAGGCGCGTCGTTTGGGGGATTTTGAACGTGCATTAAAAGAATCGGAGGAACTCGCTCTTGCATTGAAAGAAGAAAAATCAGTCGAAGCTACTAGAGGACAATATAATATCGCGACCGTCTACGAGGAATACGGCAGAAGTTTAGGGTTAATTGGACAAACAATGCAAGGCATGGATTATCTTGATCGGGCAGAGCTAGAATTTAAGACAACGTGGACGACTCAGAGACGTGATTTATTATTAAGCTCTAGCAGAGCTATTGTACTTGTACATGGCGGGGAAATAAGTGAGGGTGTAAAAAAAGCAGTTGAATGTGTTGAGTTAGTGAAGAAGTCAGGGAATGTCAGAATGATGGATCGCATCTATGGAATACAGCAATATATAGACAGATTGTCCCACGAGATAGGGGCGTCTGCTATAATCCTGCGTGAAGCGTTAACTGGGCCTGTGGAGTATTAAGAATCGAAAATAAAAGCTAGTGGGACTGGCTGGCCGTGTGGCGATGGCCTCCGGTTCTGGCTGGGTGGCTGGCGGTGGTCGTGGCTGGGTGGCTGGCGGTGTGACAGCGCGTATAGCTCCTTGGACAA
>DAOTTL010000453.1:0-9053 GCA_034438135.1 Ktedonobacteraceae bacterium
GATTGACGGAACAGCTCTGATATGCTACTATCATGGCACCAATCCCCTGGGGCGATGATGGAATAGTAGACATAAGAGACTTAAAATCTCTGGACCGCAAGGCCGTGTGTTGTCAGATGCCATCTGCTCTATAAGCCTACGCACGTATAAGGAGAGCACTATGCCTTTATCAAAAGAGCTGATTCAGATGCGGCGCGAGGACATCTTACAGGTTGCATCAGAGTATGGTGCATCTAACATAAGAATCTTCGGATCAGTTGCGCGTGATGAAGCAGATGAACAAAGTGATCTCGACTTGCTGGTGGATATGGCAGCGGGTCATAGCCTTTTCGATCTCGGAGGACTATTAAGCGATTTAGAAGCATTGCTAGGTTGTTCGGTAGATGTTGTCACAGAGAATGGACTTCGCGATCGTATAAGAAATCGTGTTTTACAAGAAGCAATTCCCCTATGAGAGAGCCTGTAGAGCGACTGCGCGATATACATGAAGCGATTATCCAGATTGAAAAGTATACCCAACAAGGACGCGCTTCTTTTGATCAGAATGAACTCGTTCAAACCTGGGTTATCCATCATTTAGAAATTATCGGCGAAGCAGCCAGAGCTATTCCTCAAAGTTACCGAATATCCTCTCCTGAAATTCCCTGGAAACAAATCAGCGGGATGCGCAATATTCTTATTCATATGTACTTTGGCGTTGATCACGACCTTGTCTGGCAAGTTGTTGAGCGCGACCTTCCACATCTTAAAGTCTCTATCGAAACATTGTTAAAAAAGTAAAGCTTTTCTAGAGTATCTACTTCGCATATCTTACTTGTATACTGCTTGCTAAATCTACTCTTTCTTCTTCCTCATAAATAAGAATAATCTGGTCAGAAAAAAAATGGGTAGCCAGAGCAAAGAAGCATTAGAACCGATGTATAAAACTCTGCAAAGAGAGAAAATGATTGACGGAACAGCTCTGATATGCTACTATCATGGCACCAATCCCCTGGGGCGGTGATGGAATGGTAGACATAAGAGACTTAAAATCTCTGGACCGCAAGGTCGTGTGGGTTCGAGTCCCACTCGCCCTACTAAACGGCTCTACAAGCGATTTCGCATTGTAGAGCTATCTTTTTTTACGGCAGGTTTTTCAACAGGTTTTTTCAAGCGGCTGAAAGTTGCTGCTCCAATTGCTCAGGCCGAGGTTTGCGCCGGTCTCGGCGACAGTGTGCTTGAGCAGAGACACGCGCATGACTTCCCAAGATGCACTATGGGTATTTGACCCCGAAAACGCCTCAACGGAGAATGAAAAGAGGTATTTCGGGTACGACGTTGCACGTCGTACCCGAAATACCTCTGATTTATCTATAGTATGACTAAAAGCACAAAATAGCTTCTTGAGCTTTCTTCGAAGCAGCTCTTCTGGCGGTTGCGCCGCCACATTTGCAGGAGAAATAGCTGAGATTGTCAGCAGCGAAGCCGCTGGCAATCCCAGCTATTTCTCCCGCTTCTTGGAGGAGGGACGGCTTTGCAAGCCGCAGAAAAATTAGGGCTGCCCCACTCTCTTTCACTAAGGAGAAGAGAGGGTTTGCAGACCTACGTGTGCGCCATAATGTATACTAATAACAAAGCAGACAAAAAATTGTGGACGAACAAAAAAAACCTTCAAAGATAAACATCAGAAAGGGCCATCCATGTCGAGCAACGCGTACATCATTGAGGGGGGACAACCAGTAGTAGGAGAGATTCAATGTCTCGGCGCGAAAAACTTCGCCACCAAAGCTATGGTAGCAGCGTTACTAGGGGAAACACCCACAACACTCACAAACGTTCCCCCCATTGGAGATGTTGATATAACGCGAGAAATGCTGCAATCCATCGGCGTCAGCGTCGAAGCGCCGGATAACGGCGTCCTGGTCATCGATCCAACAACCTTGAAACGACCCGACGTCCTGATGCCCCACACTGGCGCTAACCGTATTCCCATCCTCCTGCTAGGAACACTCCTTCATCGCTTTGAGCGTGTCATAGTTCCAGTCGTTGGTGGCTGTCAGATCGGTGCACGCAAAGTCGATTTCCATCTTCTAGCCATCGAACAATTTGGCGGCACCATCGAAGAGACTCCCGATGGCTATATAGCCTCACGCAATGGACCCCTGAAAGGGACGCACGTCAAGCTCCCCTATCCCAGCGTTGGAGCCACCGAAACCTGTCTCTATCTCGGAGTGCAGGCCGAAGGACGGACCATTATCTCAAATGCCGCCATTGAGCCGGAGATCTTCGAATTGATCACCCTTCTGCGCTCAATGGGAGCCATCATCTTCACCTCATCGGGACGTGAGATCCGCATCGAGGGCGTCAAACATCTTTCAGGCAGTCATATGGCCGTTCTGGGTGATCGCATCGAAGCAGCTTCCTGGGCCTCGTTAGCTGGAGCATCCGATGGCGACATCACCGTCCATGGCATACGACCAGAAACCCTGGGCAACTTTCTCTCATACTTTCAACAGGCCGGCGGCGGAGTCGAACTCGTCGATGCTTCCAGCATCCGCTTCTACCGGCGAGAAAAGCTCCGACCCGCCATCATCGAAACAGACGTATGGCCCGGCTTCTCAACGGACTGGCAGCAACCATTCGCCATCCTGCTCACCCAGGCCGATGGCATCTCCATCATCCATGAGACCGTCTATGAGAAGCGCTTTGGCTATCTCAAGGCGCTCGATACACTCGGAGCCAAAACCCAGTTAACAACCCACTGCCTCGGCGGAACGAGCTGCCGCTATCGCGAAACAAGCCATGAACATAGCGCCATCATCATCGGTCCTACTCCGCTGGAAGCTCGCGAACAAGAAACCATAGCCATACCCGATCTACGTGCTGGCCTGGCCTACGTTATCGCAGCAGCCATCGCCAAAGGAACCTCAATCGTCACAGGCATGTCCTTCCTGGAACGCGGCTATGGAGATATTGTACCCAGACTGACCGCCATGGACCTGCGCATCAGCCGCACGACGATATGAAGCTTTATTCACTACCACTCAGAATAAAATGAACAAATAGACAGAAAGATGGTTGTATATAGGAAAAACTGAAACTCCCTGAAGTACCGCATACTTGCCTGATTGTCTCACTCGTGTTACACTTGGCAGCAAGAGGCTACAACTTTTCGGAGCATCGCTCGTATTTTGTAGTGAATAGTCTTCTTTTGGTAAATTATGAAAAAAAATACAGATTAAAGAGCGGTGAAAAAGAGATGGAATCGACAATCGGAGCTACAGGTTCTGTGGGAACGCTTGGAGCACTGAGTTCGTCAGCTCGCAAGCCGCGTCGGAAAGCCACTACTCTTTCAGGCAGTGGGCAAAAGGCGCAAAGCACAAGTAGCCAGGCCGTCGTAGGGGAACATAGTACATCGTATACTCATGTACAAGGGGCGAGTGTGGAGGCATTAAGCGATCCAAAGCTTGTCGAGATAGTTCTAGCAGGAACGCAAGACGCGTTCGCTGTGCTCGTCGAGCGCTATAAAGATGCCGTACAAAATCTGGCCTATCGCATGCTCAGCAACGTTACGGAAGCTGAAGATGTGACACAGGAAGTTTTTGTGCGTGCTTATACCCAACTCGCAACTTATAAACCAGCACATAAATTTAGCACATGGCTCCTCTCAATTGCCTCGCATCTGGCAATTGATCAATTGAGGCGCAGACGCTTTCTGGCCCTACCCCTGGAAGATGTTCCCTTTCTGGAGTGGATCTCCGATCTGGGGGTTGGTCCCGAACAATCAGCTCTGGTGGGTGAACAACAAGACGAAATCCAGGCCTATCTGGGACGCTTACACAGCAAATATCGGGCAGTCATCATTCTGCGCTATTGGTACGATCTGTCTTATGACGAAATTGCGGCAGCACTTGATCTGACACCAACACTGGTAAAAGCCCGTTTACATAGAGCACGTGAGCTACTGGCTCGTTATATGAAAGAGAACAAGTTGCAAGAGGAGGGGCCGATCAATGCGTTGCCGCGACCTTAAGCAATGGCTCACCGTTCGGCACGCTTCAGATTCTGTCCGGTCAGAGAAGGATCATACAACACGATCGACTGGATCGCATGAGCCATCACCGCAAGAGGAGAAGCAGTCTGAGCCTCACCACCCCAGCATCTCAACTGCACGCATCATGCAAGCAGTAGAGCAACAGCGGCGTATCTCACAGCAGCTTGAAGATTTGCACATACAGCAGGTTCAACGCACGGCCATCCTTCGCACAAAAGGTTTGAAGGTGAGTGTTGGCCTGGTGATCTCAATCTGGATAGTGAGTATTGCATTGACGATCCTATCCATTATTCAGCCACAGATCCTGGCTCCATTGAGAGACGGTACGGTTTTGCTCGTAGCTCTCGCAGAGAGTACCAGTAGAACTATAAGACTGATTCCGTCAAATGGCTGGATATTTTCTGGCGCAGCCCTGGTCTTTGTCCTGATGATGGCACTATGGTTGCGTTTGATGCGTTATCCAAGGGAAGCGTAGAGAGAAGAGGAACGTTTAACGATCATGAGCATGATTTGCATCAATGTCTCATGATAGGAGTTCCAGTATGGAAAAAACCAGAGGGAAACATTGGCGCATGCTGGTACTAGCAGGCCTTTTCCTATGCATAGCGATAAGCCTGTTCACTCAGTCAGGGAGTAGAGAACTGCTCGGGACGGCAGCAACTGCTCATCCAGCGCAAAACGGCACTCACTATCTCTCAAGGTCACGGAAACAACCGTCACGTGAAGCGGTGAGTTCGGAATCTCTGGGAAAGAAAGTGGAGCGAGAGAACCACATATCACGAGAGGACATGATAGATGTTATCAGTCAGGGACGGAGAGATGCTCTCATACCTGGCTCTAACATAGATAACGCAGGAAATAGCAGTGAGGAGATCAATCTCTATAGTGGCATTGCCATTGTACAGAAAGGCTTCACTGTACGTACGAATGTCAGTCTGTTCGGAGACAGTAAGTGGCACGAAGGCAAAGACCTCATGAATGAGATCACCAACAACCTGAGTCAGCATAGTCTACCCTGGTTGCCTGGCATTGGTGGTGGATTCACTTTTCCCTTCTGGCCACTCATAATCTGGATTACCCTGGGTCTGCTGCTCACCTCGCTGTTACCTGAACATGTAATGTTCGTGCGCACAACAGTGACAACGAAGACGCGCCGCAGTCTCCTTCTTGGTCTACTCAGTCTATTACTGACACCGATAGTTCTGATTGTCTTGATTACACTTATTATTCCAATACCAATGGCGATTATCCTCGTCATCGGACTAATTGCAGCATGGGCGTTAGGGACAATAGCGATTGGTTGGTTGGTGGGAGAGTATATTGTGCGGGCGTTCGCGCCTGAGCATAATACACGCCTGGTTCAGGTTGCTGTGGGACTGGCGATTCTGGTCCTGGTAGGGTCTCTTCCCTATATTGGTTGGATTGTTAGCCTCGGCATTGGTTTACTTGGACTGGGTGCAGTGTTTTTAAGTCGTTTTGGCACACGACTATATAGCCAACCCAAACAGCCGCTGAAGTTGTAGGTTATTCCTACCATCTGTTTGGATGAAAGTAACAGGAAGAGATGTAGCTTGCGATATTTAAGTTCTCCAGACGATTACTTTCTTGAGAACAGACTTAAGTTATGTTGGAAAGATGGGACGGACACACGCTAGCGACAGCTATGAAGTTGTTGCCGATCACTGGCCAGTAGTCGAAAGGCAAACGATATTCAGGTTGCAGGTGGCCGCCGAGGTGAACATGAGCATTGACGTTGAATTAACAGACCTTGCCTATGGAGGAGATGCCGTAGGCCGCTACGAGGGACGCGTATTATTTGTGCCAGGAGGGATTCCTGGTGAACGGGTGCGCGTAGAGATTGTAGAAGAGAGAAGAGGACATGCACGCGCGGCCCTGTTAGAGATCCTGCGCCCCGCGCCCGAACGTATCGAACCTCTCTATCCTCTCCTTACCGATTGTGGTTGTCAGTGGCAGCACATCGCTTATCCAGCACAGTTGACATGGAAAGCTCATATCGTGCGCCAACTCCTGGTTCGTATCGGGAAGCAACCTGATGCACTCGTCCATCCAACCCTTGGTATGACTAGTGGCGTTTCTTCCTGGCAGTATCGGAATATTGCTTTATTTTCTGTCGGACCCAGTGGAGAGATCGGTTTTAAGTTGACTGATAGCCACGAAGTTCAAGATCTGGAATCCTGCGAACTCCTCCATCCCGCGCTAGATATGGTCTACCAGCGGGTGAGAAGTAAGCTCCAGAAGTATTTTGGCGAGTCGCTGGCCGAGATGATCCAGGGCTTCACCATCCGCGGTGCCATCGGCGCTGTGAGCAGTCCCGGCTCAGCTCCGGTCAAAGCTGCTCCAACGCTCCTGAGCATTCATGCACGACCAGGCTCCGTTATGGAAACTCCACAACAACTGGCCCATGAACTGATTACGACCGCTCCTGGCATCGTCGGAGTTATAATTGAACGCGTTGGTGGGCGCTACGGTCGTGTGGTAGCCGGACAAGAATTCCTCACTGATATGGTCTCTGGCCGCCGCTTTCGCGTCTCTGCTGACTCATTTTTCCAGGTGAATATGGTCCAAACACCTGTGCTGGCAGAACGTGCCGTAGCCCTCCTGGAACCCCAACGCTCAGACGTGATCCTGGATGGTTATAGCGGCGTAGGTCTGTTCTCAGCTTTCCTGGCACCACGATCGGCCCGCGTGGTCGCGGTCGAGTCTCAACCCAGCGCCGTCATGGATGCACGCGCGAACTCGACCCTGAATAACCAGAATAATATTACAGCACTAGAAGGAACCCTGGAGCGCCTCCTCGGACAGATCTACTATCGCCGCGAACGTATTGACCTGGCTCTAGTAGATCCTCCACGCGCAGGATGCCACCCCAAGGCACTCCAGGCCTTGCAATCTCTCGCACCACGAGCTATATGTTATGTATCGTGCGATCCCAGTACGCTCGCTCGCGATATCGCCACCCTCTGCGGCAGCGGACGGTATAGACTGGTCGCCGCCCAACCAATCGATATGTTTCCTCAAACGTATCATATCGAATGCATTGCTCTGCTGGCTCGCACAAACGCACGTTAACATATGAGTCATAGCTCATTTTGGCAAAATGAGCAAACGTTCTTGCTGGCGGCTGGGCCGCCAGATTTTCAGGGAGAAAGGGCTGAGCTTTCAAGCAGCTTTGCTGCTTGAAAGCTCAGCCCTTTCTCCCTCTTTGCGGGGGATAGGCGGCTTTACAAGCCGCTGAAAAGTTAGGAATGACTCATAGTATGAGTCATTCCCAATTTGGCAAAAGAGCAAACGCCTTTTTCTGGCGGTTGCGCCGCCAGCTTTTCAAGATAAATGGCTGAGCTTTCAAGCAGCTGTGCTGCTTGAAAGCTCAGCCATTTAAAACACCTAAGCCCTCTTGCTTAAAACAACATGGATCTGCGGACGCGGGTTTTCATCGTCAGAACCGACCGACATCAACGTGCCTGGCAATGGTTTCTGTGAGACAATAGCACCAGCTTCAATATTCGGGTAGGAGTCATCCTCACCAACTGGCACAACCTTCATGCCCAACTCAGCCGCCATCGCAGCCGCAGTCCAGAGATCCATCCTTTGCAGGTCCGGCACTCCACGATTGGCAATCTTCTTCTCCAGCGCAGCGGTTACCTGAGTGAACCACTTGCTTAACTCCGCCTGACGAGTGTTTTTGTCGTTCGCCTTATCAACCTTCTCTTTGAAACCCTTCAACTGATTGATCTTATCCTGAATGAAAAACGGATGCTCCACCAGAGACATAATAATATCTGGATTGTTTCCAGGTGTCTCAACCATGACAGTCCCAATATCTAACATATTCTCGAAGATATTGGTGATCCTGACACGAGTGTCGCGAATGTTCTTGAATTCAGCCTCATCATGCGCTTCAAAGAAAAAGATAAATTTCCGTTCAATATCGATGACTCGTTTATTGGTCAGAATAAACACATCATCGACGTAGTTCACGGTGAGCAGAGCCATGATTATCAGCACAACGAAGATCACTGTAAGTGTAAGAAACGCAAACAGGGTAAAGATGAAGGTCAGGATAAGACAAACCAGCACAACCGCAGCGGGCGCGATGAGCCGAAAGAGCAAGATCCACTTTGAGCGCTGAATATACATAACTGTATATTCGTCTGAGGCATAGGTGACCTCGGCAGGAATGCGTAGTGGGCCTCCAAAGCGCCGCAGCGGGCCGCGCAGTTTTTCAGGGTTGCGCAAATGGGCATAGCGCTCATCTGCATCAGGCAATGTAGGCGTCACTTCTTTCTTTCCTAACTTATCAATGAGTTCTTGCAATTCAGCATCGGCTACGATATGTGGTTTGTCGGGCGCTGGCTTGATGGTAGCTTTGATATTCTCATAGATCCCCTGAAGGGCATCCCTGATCTTACGCGGATGAGGCACACGGCTTAAAACGTGCTGACGCCCTTGCAAGTAAATGTGAACATTCCCAAAGCCCAAAAAAGTACCCAGGATAGTATCCTGAGAAAGCGAAACCTGGACAATATTTTCCAGAGGAATGCTCTGACGCTTGGCCTGGAGAAATCCCCGGCAGGAAACGATCCGCTTCGTGGTAATAATGTCAATCTCTACCCACCAGAGCAGAAAATGCTTCCAGAGAAAATAGCCAAGTGTAACGAGAAACACAATCACCAGTAACAGGTCAAGAACCCCCAGAGCAAAGCCAAGTGACGAGATAAAAGCAGGGATAATCGAAACCAGTATAAGAAGTCCCAGAACACCCAGGGGTGGCAAAGCTGGCCTTAAAAGAACCAATGGATGCTTGCGCACAACCATCTTTACCTGCTCGCCTTTGTCCTGGCCCTTAAAGATCAGTTCTCTCTCTTTGTTACGACGGACCTGGCGCAGGCCCCCCTCTACACGCCGCTTAGGACGCCATTCTTCGGGAACCACGGGGCTAACTTTAGGCGTTCGCGTGCTCATGTAACATCACCTCTCATAGCAATAGAACATGAACTAT
>DAOTTL010000454.1:0-10258 GCA_034438135.1 Ktedonobacteraceae bacterium
GCGCTCAACATCGATTTCTATGCCATACCTGGCCAGAAGTGGCTCTGCGGTCCTGATGGTACTGGCGCACTCTATGCAAGCAATGCAGCACTTCATCACGCAACATCAACCTTTGTTGGCTACTGGTCGGCCAAAGATATGCACGCGGAAAAATGGGAGGTCAAAGAAAATGCCCGCCGCTTCGAGGTCGGAGGTCGTCAAACGGCTGCGATTGCTGGTCAGGGTGCAGTACTGAACTGGCTCGAAAACACCGTTGGGCACTCGTGGATGCTCGAACACATCGCCGCACTCAATATTTATGCCAGTCAGGTAGTACAGACAGTTCCAGGACTAACCCTCCTTTCACCACGTCCAGGCGATAGCGGCCTGCTCACAGTGAAAGTGGCAGATGCTCAGCCAGATGAAGTTGTGAAATACCTGCGAGAACAACACAAAATTGCCGTTCGCTCGATTGGACAGTTGAACGCGCTTCGCATTTCCACCGGTTTTTTCAATACTGAACAGGAGATAGATACGCTGATCAATGCTTTGACAGAATATCTATCGGCATAGACCTCGTTCACATGCAAAAGTCATTATAGAAAAGTTGGTGCGCTTTTATGGGGCAATGCCCCTTAAAAGCGCACCAACTTTTCTATTTCTCCATGAGTCATCCCTGATTTTCCTGCGGCTTGTCAAGACACCTCTCCAAGATTCATCCATCTCTCTTGAAAAGTTGGCGGCACAAGTCCCGAAAGGGCGTTTCCTCATTTTTTCAAAATAAGGGCTGATACACACATACAATCTCTACCAATGTAGTGAAATAAACACAAAAAACCGCCTGTGTGGGCGGGTGAAACGGCGACTTCTTATTTTCCCGTGGGGCTGCCCCCAAAGTATCATCAGAGCTGAAGAGCTTAACTACCGTGTTCGAGATGGGAACGGGTGTACCCTCTTCGCTATTGCCACCGGTTCGCCTGCACATACAAGCGGTTCGTCTAACAGGATGTATAATAGCAGACTTTTCATTTCCTGTCAACACTTTTTTTATAGCTTTCTCAGGGTTTCTCCAAAGTCGCATTTCAGCCGTTGCTAAACCCCTCCTCAGGAAAAAAGAGCATGGGAGGCAGAGCAGTCGCGCTGCCTCCCATGCTCCAAAACGGGTGGGTGGGCGGGGAAAAAACGACTTCCGAGAAACCCTGATAGCTTTCTCAGGGCTGCGCAAAAGTCGTTAGCTCACCACTTCCGTTTCTGTTGTATAATGCCAGAGAGACTTCCATCTCATTATTTGGGGGTTATTAGTGCACTTCAATCTTCTTTATTTTCTACTAGAAGAAAGAAGCCTGGCCGAATTTACAACGTCGTGAAGGAGCGAAAACCAATGATTCGTGCAATTACAATTTCAGGCGAGATTGCCTCCGGTAAAAGTTCGCTCGCTGATGCCCTGATAGCTCTGTTACCCGAATGGAAACGGATCAATACAGGACAACAATTTCGGGATTTTTCCGCCTCTACAGGCAAATCGATTCAACAGGTAAGTTACCTTCCTGACGATATACATAGAGCCTTCGACACTCAGCAGAGAAAAATGCTCGAAATCGAAACAAATATCCTTGTGGAAGGACGCCTGGCTGGCTGGGTAGCAGGCGGTCTCGAAGGCGTTCTCAAGGTTTATTGTTTCGCCCCTATCAATGTACGCACCGAGCGATACATCAAAAGAGAGAATGTTTCTCAAGAAAAAGCACTCGAAGATATCAAATTCAGGGATAGTAAGGATGTTGACAAATATAAACATTTATATGGCATTCCTGACTATAGATCCTCTGCATTCTACGATCTAGAAATTGATACTTCAGGAGGTTCTCCCATTCAATTGGCGAGAATTATTATTGAAAAGGCTGGTATCCACACAAATTCTCTGGCCAGCACTCAAAGCGAGCGGAACGTCTAGCAGAGGGCGTCTCCCTGCTAACTTCATGTCCATGCCTGGCAAAGCCACCCCTCCCTCCAAAAAAAGAAGCGAGCCTGGTTGGCGGGGCGTGCACCCCGCCAACCAGGCTCGCTTCTTTTTTTGGAGGGAGGGGTGAGGCGGCCTGCATAGCAGGCCGAACGCCTTTCTTTTCTCCTGCTTTTGCAAAAGCAGGGATGACCCACTTCTTAGCTAAGACCTGCGAGATGGAGGCGTAGGAGGTTAAGCGAGATCAGTACAGCCAGACGCTTCTGATCCTCACGACCGCCGCGCCAACCAGGTCCGTGTCCATCGATAAAGCCACCGGGACCTGCAATAGCTACATAGACGGTGCCTACTGCCTTCTGCTCCTGCATGTCAGGACCTGCAACCCCTGTTAAACCTATACTATAGTCTGTTCGCAACATCTCTCTAGCAGCCTGAGCCATTGCCCGCGCGGTTTCTGGGCTGACAACGCCGTACTGTTCGATCGTTTCACGCGCTACCCCCCACTGCACTTTCAACTCTGTACTATAGGCGGTGAGACCACCTACGAAGTACTTTGAGCTTCCTGGATTGTCAGTAATAGTACTGGCAAGCAACCCCCCTGTCAGCGATTCCATAACGGACAGTGACTGACCACTTTTAGCGAGGTAGGCACCAACTACACTTTGCAATGTATCCTTGTCGGCACCAAAGACATGGTGACCTAAAATCTGGCGCACCTTCGCCTCAGTAGCCGCAACCATCTCCTCAGCCTGTGCTCGCACCTCAGACTTGGCGCTCACGCGTACATCCACTGCATCAGACTTGGCATAGGTAGCAATGGTTGGATTGTCACTGTGGAGAAGGGCATCCAACCTTTCTTCAACTGTTGATTCGCCCATGCCAGAGACGCGTAAGATGCGCGTGAAAATGGTACCACCTGTGTACCGGGCCAGACGCGGCACAGCCTCCTCTTCCCACATGCGATACATCTCACGTGGCACGCCAGGCATAGCAACAATGATATGTCCATCCTTCTCAACAAACCAGCCCGGTGCGGTCCCTCGTGGATTCGGCAATGTCTGCGCCGAAGGAATCAGGTTCGCCTGTTTGAGATTTCGATCAGGCATACGCGACTTACGCGAGGAAAAATTGTTCCGCAGTTCAACCTCAAGAACGGGATCAATCTGCATTGTCTCATCTAATAAAGCACTAATCGACTCGCGAGTCAGATCATCCTCGGTTGGTCCGAGGCCACCAGTCATAATAACCAGATCAGAGCGCTCCCAGGCACGGCGCAGGGTTTCAACGATCCGCCCCATGTTATCTCCTACCTGAGAGACATAATAGAGGTCAATCCCTAATGATGAGAGGCTCTGGGCCAGAAAAGTCGCATTTGTATCGGAAATATGCCCTAAGAGTAGTTCTGTGCCACACGAAAGAATTTCGGCACGCATTGTTATTCCTACCTTTCAAATTCATCTGCTGGAGCATCTTACTGCTCTGACCCACCTCATTTGAGGAGGTCCGCCCCCAGAAACGGAAAGAAGTCAGGGAGCAGCCCTGGAAGCCTGTCAAGGAGTTATATGTACCCCTTTACATCCCAGCTTTCATAAAAAACTCAGCAATCTAACTTCGTCAATGCTCATCGCACAACCACATTTAGCGATCTCCGGCAACCGCATGAGCTTCCTCTAATTTCAGCGAGAGCAGACGTGAAACGCTATCTCCACCCATAGAAACGCCATAGATGGCCTGTGCTGAGGTCATAGTCAAACGGTTATGGGTCACGACAATAAATTGAGTACGTTGTGCCAGACGACGCAGAATGTCACAAAAACGGCTGACATTGGATTCGTCAAGAGCTGCGTCTACTTCATCTAGCATACAAAATGGTGGTGGGTTAATTTCTAGCAAAGAGAAAAGTAAAGCCGCCGAAACCATTGCCCGCTCACCTCCTGAGAGTAGCGAGAGGTCCTGGATCTTCTTGCCAGGAGGCTGAACGATGACCTCCACTCCCGCAGGCATCCCTCTGGATGCAACGCTCTCAGCGGAGTCTTCATCGCTGCGAGAAGAGGTCAATTCGAGCCGTGCATTGCCGCCCTTAAAGAGCGTGACAAAATTTTCGCGGAAGCGTGCATTGATGGATTGAAAGGTGGTCTCAAACTGACGGGCCATGGTTGTATCTAACTGCATGATGATCGTATGCAGCTGAAGTGCCGCCTGATCCATGTCGGCAATCTGTGTAGATAGAAACTCATAGCGTGTACGGGTCTCCTCATACTGTCTGGGCGCATCTGGATCACTCCCACCCAGCGCTTTGAGCTTCCCCCGCAGCACATCAACTCTCCGACGCAACTTGCGTAGTTGCGCTTCCTCTTCCTCAGAGAGTGACTCTCCTTCCCCCATTTTCACGTTACCAACTGACCCACCTTCCTCTCTCTCCCCCTCAGAAATTGCTAAATCAATGCTGGTATACTCAGACAGTTCATGTGGATCGACTATATTCAGTTCCTCATGAAGCTGCTCATGGAATACCTCAAGCGCATCATGGGCCTTCTGACTATCCAACAGGTATCTACGGTATGTCGTCTCCAGATCAGTGCGTTGCTGACGTTGAAGCAAGATCTCATGTTCCAGGGTACTTATCTGCTGATCCAGTGCGCCAGTCGCCGACTCAGCCTCTTTCACAGTGGTGACCTGGACCTGAAAACGCTGCTGTCCTTCCACGATATCGGACTGCTGTCCTTCCACGGTCTGTTGCAGCACAGTACAACGCTCCTCAGCCTCTTTAAGGCGTATTGTTCGCTGATCAATTTGACCCCGTAACTCCTGGGCCTGGTTTTGCTGTCCAGCAAGTTGCTGACGCAGGGTTCTGGCCTCCTGACGCTTGACAGCCAGAGCAGTACGAGCCTTTCCCAGTTCGTCCTGCTGCCGACGAAAGGTCAGGGTACCCTCTTCAACCTCCTGTTGCAATTCTTCCACCAGACCACTTAGCTCGCGTTGAGACTTCTCGTGTGACTGAACCCGCTCTGTTACAATCTGAATCTCTTGCTCAAGACCAGCGATCTCAGAAGTCAACTGCTGGTCTATCGAAATTGCAGCCTGCATTTCACTCTGGGAACGATCTTGATCGCGCTGAATGCTCACTACTGCCCGGTTACGCTCGTTGATAAGCGCAACTGCTTTCTGTAGTTCTTTTTCAATTGCGCTCTGCTCAACTTTTCGTCCCTCTTGAGAACGCTGAACAACGCTTAACAGGTCGTTGACCTGAGCAATCAGATCCATATGTTCGTCTAACTGGCGAGGAAGTTCGCGCAGCTCGCGCTCATAGGCCAGTAAGCCTTGCTGTCCACTACTGTCCTTACTGTTGCCACCGGTCAAATATCCTTCAATATGCAATACTTCCCCTTGCCGGGTAACGAGACGCTCCAGGCGCGGATATCCTTCCCCAACGGAACCATGAACCAGTAGAGCAAAGACATGCAGGGCCGTATCAAGGTCTTTGACAATCAGAACTCCATGCAGAATACTCCGAAAAAGAGCAACGTAGCGCTCCTCGCAGGTAATATTGCGATAAGCCAACCCTATCACCCTCTCCGTCAAATCAGGATGTTCTTCGAGTAGACGGCGTAAAACAGCCTCTTCCTGCTCAAGCTGTTCATCCAGGCGCTCACTCGTGGAACCGCTGCACTCTAGCCAGGCCATCATAGCCTTCCCAGCTTTAACCGTTTGCAAATAGTCCAGACTGCTTCGGGCCTGTGCCATAGTCTCAACCACCACAGCCTGCAAATAGGGACCTAGAGCGGCCTCCAGCGCTATCTCTTCTCCCTCCACTGCTACACCTAGCTGTGGAACGGGACCCAGTAAACCCTGTACCTTACCTGCGGGAGCACGCAAAAGCGTCCGCACACCATCACTGTACCCACTGAGGCTCTGACGCCAGTTCTTGAGCATGCTGAGACGATCCGCGACCGTTCGATGCTGCCGCTCTACCTCGGCCAGTGAGGATTTCAGACGCTCTATCTCAGCTTGCGCATCCGCAATGGCTCGACTGATGGTCTGCTTACGCGCAACTATCTGCTGCTCCTCATTCCGCGCAGTCGCCAACTGGGCACGCTCATCCACCAGCCGTGTTTCCAGGGTACGGATCGTTTGTTGGGCCTGTGCTATGGTATCTCGACGCGCCGCAAGCAGGCGATTACGCTCACCAAGATGCTTTTGCTGACGACCCAGATCAGACTGATTAGCCCCCAGGCGAGCCTGAACTTGAATCAAATCACTCTGAACAGAGCGCAGACGCCGCTCATCCATCTCAAACTCTTTTTGTGCACGCGCTACGTCGCTCTCACGTGTCGCCAGAGCACTCGCATCTTCATCAATAACCTCATCAGCAAGATCGCACTGCTCTTCCAGATCTATCATATGCTGCTTGAGTACAATCAAACGTTCGCGCAAACGTTTCTCTTCCTGCTGCTGTTCGCCCCGTAAACGTTCCAAACCCACAATGCGTTCCTGATTCACTGCCAGATCGCGCTCCATCCGCTTCACGGAATCGCTCAACTCATCAAGAAGATCCCGTGCCTCGGCAATCTTCGCCTGAGCCCGCTGACGGCTCGCCCGCAAACGCTGACGACGCTCCTCGGAGTCGCGCAAATCCTGCTCTTTTTGCTGAACCAGGCGCGTCTGCTGCTCCTCAGCCTGGTCGGTTCGCTCACAATTGATTTGCAGGCGTCTCCATTGCAAAGCGTACCAGGTGCGTAAAACTTTTTGCAATTCGCCGTTGAGTTCTTTAAACTCGATTGCACGCCGAGCCTGTTCAGAAAGCGGCTCCAGGCGAGGTTCAATTTCACTGACGATATCGCGCAACCGCGCGATATTCTGCTCGGTAGAGCGCAAGCGATTATCTGCCTCAGTGCGCTGCACCTGATAAGGACGAATACCCGCGGCATCCTCAAACAATCCCCTCCTCTCTTCCGCACGCTGACTGAGCGCCGCATCGATCATACCCTGACCCACAACCGTGTAAGAATCATGACCTATACGCGCCTGTGCCAGCAAGAGGAGAACATCCTTTAGACGAACTTTCTGCTTATTAATAAGATATTCGTTCTCACCAGACCGATAAGAGCGACGCGTCACTGTAATTTCGCTATACTCAGAGGGCACCCAACCAGTACTATTATCAATTGTTAGAGAGACCTCTGCCATGCCCTGAGCTGAACGACCATGGCCACCAACAAAAATAATGTCGTCACTCTTCTTACCGCGCAACTGGCGCATACTCTGCTCACCCAACACCCAGCGCACGGCATCCGCAACATTCGATTTTCCCGCACCATTTGGCCCCACAACTGCTGTAATCCCGGTACTATACTCCAGGAGCGTTTTATTGGCAAAGCTCTTAAAGCCTAACATTTCGAGACGTTTCAGATACACTGCACAGCTTATCCCTTCAAAAGCGGATATGTTTTTGACAGGCGGTGATAATTCTCTACAGACACTATTCCACTCAGGGACAGTAAATCTGGTAACCGCGAATCGCATTCCAGAGCTATAGTTTAACACACTCTCCGGCTCACGCGATAAGTTTATGCACAAACGTGCTGGGAAATATGAACCAATTCATAGCCGTGCCCAGAGAAATATAGTAATATATCCTCAACAAAACAGTAGCACATTCACTAGTGACAAAAGTGGCTGTTCTGGTTCCGTTATTCCCAACAGGAGGAGCACAAATCTTATGGCTCGATTACTTCTATTTCTAGTGACCAAACGTCCAGGCCTGATTATTCTCGGAATTGGTCTAATTATTGCTGGTGTTGTCTGGGGAGTAGCAGGCTCACACCAGGTAGCCTATCAAAATAGCTCTTCAACTGGCAATTATCACATTGGAACAGGCGATCAAACAAATAACGTCTATATCAATGCCGATGGTTCATCAGACTATTTTGTGGCCTTTAGCGCAGATTTCCATCCCGCAATCTCACAGAGCGATATCGATAATTCGCAAGAGATCAGCTTTGTCGCTCATACGGATACAAGTAGCCTTGATCCAGCCCTGCAACTGAGTTCAGGCGGGACGATCAGCGAAGCGCATAAAGTCGTGAAGCTGGTCTTCTATGACAAAACCGGCGCGACCATGGCAACGTATACAACAGACGAATATAAGGCGAATCCCAATGGCTTCTATGATAATGAGTGGTTAAAGTCCATCTGGCTTGTCATCGGCGGAGCGATACTGTTGCTAATCGTGATCGTTGCAAGCGCTCGCCGCAAACCGGCTCCCGCTGGTTTCGCTTCTGGTAATATTCCTCCCTATGGAACTCCTCCACCCCCCTATGATCCGTCTCAGCAACCTTATGGTCAGCCCCAACAACCCTACGGTCAGCCTCCCTATGATCCGTCTCAGCAACCTTATGGAACCCCTCAACCTCCCTATGGTCAGCCTCCCTATGATCCGTCTCAGCAACCTTATGGCACTCAGCCACCTCCCTATGGTCAGTCCCAACAGCCAGATAACCCTTACGGCCAGACATACCAGGGATCAGGATCACCACCAAACCAACCACAGCAGTGGTAACATATAAGTCATCTCTACTGTTTTAGCGGCTTGCAAAGCCGCCCTTCCCCAGAAAAAATGGCTGAGTTTGCCATTTTTTCTGTGGAAGGGCGGCACAGCCGCCAGAAAATCCAGCTTACTGCGCCGTCATTTCGCGCACAATTCGTTGGACGCTCCCGCCATCAACCTTCCCTTTGAGCTCTTTCATACTGAGAGGCATAATTGTCCGAAACTCTTTCCCATGTTGCTCAATAAGGCTAGCAATAATTCCTCGAATCTCTGCCTCGCTCATGCGTGAAGTCTGCAAGTAACTTTGAATAATATCCAGCTCCTGCTGCTCCTTCTGAACAAGATCCTGTCTCCCACCTTTTTCATAGAAACCGATCGCCTGATTGCGCTTCTTAATCTCCTGCTCCAGCACATGCAGACCATCCTCCTCAGTCAGTGGATGCCCGTATTGAGCACTGCTACGGTCTGTACGCGCCACTTCGAGATTATGAATGGCTCCCAGAGCCATGCGCAGGGTATCAAGTCGCAACTGGTCACGTGATCTCTGTGCCTCATGAATATCTTTGCGCAACTGTTGCTCGATCGGTAGCTCTGCTCGTGCATCTGACATAATCCACTACTCCTTGTAAACATTGTAAACATTTTCCTGGTATAGCCTCAGTCTTAGTGAGCGTCCTATAACCTCTTATAATCCCATTGAGCGCCCAATGATCTCCTTCATGATCTCATTTGTTCCCCCATAGATACTCGCCGCACGAGCATCCAGATAGGCGCGTGCAATTGGATACTCCAACATATATCCATAGCCGCCATGCAGTTGAACACATTGATCAAGCACTCGTTTTTGCAGATCACTGGTCCACCATTTGGCCATTGCTGCCGTCTCAGCCGTCAATGCGCTATCATTAAGCTCTTCAATACAACGATCGACAAAGACACGGCCAATCTCAATCTCTGTCCTCATCTCCGCCAGCTTGATACGGGAGTGTTGAAACTTCCCGATAGCCTGGCCGAAAGCATGGCGATCCTTGCAATATTCCAGGGTCCACTCAAGAGCCACTTCACTCGCCGCCACGGCCTGAACAGCGATACTCAGACGCTCTTGAGCAAGTTGTCGCATAAGATATGAAAAGCCCTCTCCCTCTACACCAAGCAGATGGGAAAATGGCACAACGACATCTTCAAAAGAGAGTTCCGCTGTATCCTGGGCTTTCAGCCCCATCTTGTTCAGCTTGCGACCGCGTTGAAAACCATCCATACCTCGTTCAACAATCAGCAAACTGATCCCTTTATGGCGTAGACCGGGATCAGTCTTCGTCACTACAATTACCAGATCACTCAAAATGCCGTTTGTAATAAACGTTTTCTGGCCGTTGAGCAGATATCCATTGTCCTGGCGAACGGCGTGTGTACTGATCGAAGCGAGATCACTGCCCGTATTAGGCTCGCTCATGGCGATCGCTGTAATTATCTCCCCCGAACACATGCGCGGCAGCCAGCGACTCTTCTGCTCCTCACTGGCGTAGACCAGAAAGTAGGGAATAACAATATCATTATGCAGAGAGATACCCTGACCGGCACTCATCGCCCCAATCCGCGCCGTTTCCTCCGAAATGATCGAGCTATAGGTAAAATCGCTGGTATCCACGCCTCCATATGCCTCTGGCACCGACATTCCCAGAAAACCCTGCTGACCCGCCTTCAACCATAGTTCACGCGAAACAACGCCTTCTTTCTCCCATTGCTCATTGTAAGGAACAACTTCTTTTTCCAAA
>DAOTTL010000455.1:0-22951 GCA_034438135.1 Ktedonobacteraceae bacterium
AATCAGAGATGACTCATAAACTGTGCATCTAGTAGATGATGATGCGTGTGTACACTGAGACAAAGTTGTACAACCATGCCGAGTCGCTGGTAGACATGTTTACACAGCCATGTGAACCCTGACCAGCAAATGGATCACCGTCGGGATCCTGATGGGGGTAATTGCTACCTGGTCCGAATTCTGTGCGCCACCAGGCGTCATGAAAGAAGTAGCCGTTGCTATGATACTGCATAGCATAGGTAATATTTGTTGGAGGATACCAGTGGGGAGAACCCTTTGGTTCATCCGATTTAAAAACGGTTGGATGCTTTTTCCCCTCGACCCACCATGTGCCCGGCGGTGAGGGCAGATCTGGCTGACCAGTAGTTACCAGAAACGAGTGAACGAGCTTACCATGATCGTAGACACGGAGTGCCTGCTCGTCCAGTGAGACGATAACGACTCGTTGATCCATAAAGTTGTAGTGCTGTAGGAGGTCTTTGTCTGACTGATGGGCCTGATTAGAGGGGGTCTTGTCGCTGAAGTCGGTTTTCATGGCCTGGAAGTCGTATAGCCACATATTCAGGTCCTCGATCGTCTGCTGGTAGTCACTCAGAGTCTGATCGGTTTTGAGTTCTTCTTGCAGCCAGAGGGGGCCTCCAATCACATTCACGTTGTCGTATTCATAGTCTTGAGTGTAGGTCTGGCTGTTGTACGCATCATGATATTTGTGTTGTTTGCCCCAATCGTTTACTTGCTGTTGCAGATCTTGTTGAAGATGCTGAACTTCTTGCTTCATGGCAGGGATCTGAATAGCTTTGGTGTGCTGTTGTAGGGCTTGAAGCGCTGATGTATATTGATTGGCCGATCTGGCAGCGATAAGTGCCTGCTGATCGTTTGTATACTGCTGTTGATAGGTCGTAATATCCCCTCCACTTTGCTGCACTAATGTGATCCACTGTTGAAAGGCCTTAAGGGCCGTATCTCCCTGACTCTGGAGCGATTGACTGATGGACGGCGTTGGCGTTGCGGTGGGTGTCCCATTAATTGCCACTGTCTGTCCTGTGCTGGTTGAACTGCATGCACTAAGGAGCATGGCTCCCAGGACAATGAGTGCCGGTACAAATGCTGCTCTGTTGTGCCAGGAAGATTTTTTAGAAGTTTTCTGTATCATAGTTCTTTGCAACCTTGTTTGCGAGTTGATATAGATCTCCCAACTTGTTTTTAGTAAGCTCAAATGACTCTTTCGTGATCTTTTTTCTCCTAATCTTTGACGCTATCAGTGTACTACATAGATCAAGAGCTTTGTCTATCTTCTTAACGTTTTGTTCTACTCCAAAGTTCTTCTCTAGTACTCAACGTTTTTCATGATGAAATATGAAAGGAAGAAAAGGATGAGATTGTTAACAGCGAAGCTGCTAGCAATCTCATCCTTTTCTTCTAAAGTTCTGGCGGCTGCGCCGCCAGAAAAGGGCGGTTGCCCTTTTTAGAAAATGATACATGGTGTCTGTTGACTAAAGCTATCTGGGAGTGAGTACAATGATGCGAGGGGGGAGGTTCTGGAAAGAAAGAGAGCAGAGACCATGTATAGCAAGTCATTTCCACTGAATACAACAGTTGAGGCATTAAAGACCGGGCAGGTCGATCTGTCAACATATCTAAACGCTATTTGTGATCGTATTGAAACAATTGAGCCAGAGATCGAGGCGTTATTACCAGAAACTGGCCGTCGAGAGCGTCTCTTGAGGGAAGCACAGGAGTTGCAGGAACGTTTTTCTGATCCTGCTGACCGCCCATCACTGTATGGGATTTTGTTGGGTGTGAAGGATGTCTTGCGTGCGGACGGTTTTCTGACACGTGCAGGTTCGCAGCTACCTTCAGAGATCTTTGCGGGACCCGAAGCTTCCTGTGTCAGCAAGTTGCGTGCAGCCGGTGCGCTCGTTCTGGGCAAGACTGTCTCGACCGAGTTTGCTTACTTCGCGCCAGGTTCCACTCGCAATCCGTATCAGACCAGCCACACTCCCGGTGGTTCCAGCAGTGGCTCTGCTGCGGCTGTAGCTGCGGGTTATTGTCAACTGGCATTGGGAACACAGACGAGCGGTTCGACGATTCGACCGGCAGCCTATTGTGGTTTGTTTGGTTTCAAGCCCGGCTATGGTCGTATCGCGACAGATGGATTGATCTACTGTGCGGAGTCGCTGGACACGATTGGCTATCTGACTCAGGATCTGAGCGGTGCCCGGCTGGTTGCTCCTTTGCTCTGTAATGATTGGAAATCGGTGCCCGAGTGTGCTACAAAGCCGGTACTGGCTGTGCCGGAGGGACCTTATCTGGCCCTGGCGACGGATGAGGCGCTGACGGTGTTTGAGCAGCAATTGATGGCTCTAGAGCAGGCCGGATATACGCTCAAGCGAGTTCCGATGTTTCAGGATATCGAGGCTATCGTGAACAGACACAATCGTCTTGTTCTTGCTGAGATGGCTAGCGCTCACAAGCGGTGGTTTGGAGAGTATGAGATACTTTACCGCACACTGACGGCTCAGGCTATTCGTGAGGGACAAAGGATCAGTTATCCCACATATGATCTCTATCGTTCCAGTCCAGCGGCCCTCCGTATAGAAGTGGAGACGCTGATGGATGTGAACGAGATCGATCTCTGGGTCTGTCCAGCAGCCACCGGGGCTGCCCCTGAGGGAATTGATACGACTGGAAGTCCTGCTATGAATATTCCCTGGACTCATGCTGGCCTGCCTGCTCTGACGCTCCCGCTTGGAACGTCTGCCAGTGGTCTGCCAATGGGGCTGCAATGTGTCGGGCGTTTTCAACAAGATGAGTTGTTGCTGAACTATGCCGCAGGCATCGCGGAGGTCTTTGAGTTCTCTTAAAAAGAAGGTCACTTTTTATGAAGTGTGACACGTGTCTTAAGAAGACAGTCCTCTTTTGATTGGATACCCGAAACTGAGGTAGAAATGGAACACCAGATATCTCTGATCCTGCCTGGCACGGAAGAGCCAGGAGATTCGTCGCAAGCGTTTTTTAATCCGTTTCAACTTGCAGATCTCCTTATTTTTGATGAGGCAAATATGGGTAGAATCCTGGAGATAGCTTTTCAGAAGATAACTGCTGAGGGTTTAGGTGAGTGTATGCAGGATGCAGATCCGCAGTTAGTCCAACGTATACAGCGAACTCTATCAGCGACCAGGCTGGACGCTTTTTTACAGGGCTTGCATTTTCCTCTTGATCCGGTGACACGAGCAAAGGTACGTCGCGTTTTCCTTGATAGCCTTTTCTGGGAATTGACCTACTGGAAGACGCCTGATTTATATGAGGAATTGACCCGGGGTGAGCGGCTTCACCCTGGCATTTTTGAGCAGCTGGAGCCATTTGTACGCGGCAAGGTCGTACTTGATGCGGGCGCTGGCAGTGGACGAGCCTCTCTGGAGGCAATTCGACATGGAGCAGAGATAGTTTATGCAGTCGAGCCTTCGCCAGGTCTAATGCACTTGCTTGAGCAGAAAGTGTCCGAGCAGAATAGCTCCTCCGAGCGTATTCAAATTCTACAGGGCGATTTTGCGCATCTCCCTCTGCCAGATCAAAGCGTTGACATTACCATTTCTTGCGCCGCATTCACGGCAAAAGATGAGCAGGGCGGTGAGCCGGGTCTGGCGGAACTGCTTCGTGTCACGCGCAGAGGTGGCCGCCTGGTTCTTATCTGGCCGCGCTTCCAGGATCATTCCTGGCTGGTCGAACATGGTTTCCAATATGTTGTCTTGCCCGGCGGATCACAGATGAAAGTTCATTTCTCTTCTCTTCCGAACGCATTGCGCTGCGCTCATCGTTTTTACGCACGGAATGAGCAAGTCCTCCATTACCTGCTCAGCAAACGCCAGCCGGAAGTACCTTTCTCCGTTTTGGGCTTTAATCCTCCCTGCAATTATTGCTGGTATCCTGTTGGGACTACACAATCGTCAAATGCTTAACTTAATGTATGAGTGATCTCTAGTAACTACTCAGGTGCCCTCTGTTCGCCGCCGCAGGCGGCGAACAGAGGGCACCTGAGTAGTTACGATCCCTACCTTTTCTATGGCTTACAAAGCCGCCTCTCCCTGAAAATCTGGTGGCGCAGCCGCCAGTAAGTGCTTATTATATGCGATGAAAGGCCTGGCGGGGTGAACTGCTTTGTGAGAAGACGTTCATATCCTCTGTTTTTATCCCGGCATTGCTCAGGGTTTCGCGAACACATTTATCTGTGATTTGCTCTGCGGACATAAGGGTATCGAGGGTAAAATCGCTCAGGATATTTGAACGAAGATAGACAAGGAAATCTTTTTCAGTTATCCAGAGGATAGCTGAGCGTATCAACAGGAAAAGGAAGAAGAAGAGCAATCCAAATGATGCATAGAAGAAAAAGTCTTTGATGCTAAAGACAATACCAGGGGCGCTCAGATCTGGATTGATTAACGCGTAGATGAGGAAGCAGATTAGCATGAGCACGGCCAGTCCTCCCAGGACGAATATGCGTAGCTGGCTCAAAGGCTGTTGGATGGTTGAGGTGCGTGAAACGTAGAGATTTTGACCAATTGGTGTTATGTAGACAAATATAGATGAAGGACCATATTGAAGTTTGACGACATCTCGTTCTTCTGTGGTTGCGTTCCCCTGTTCGCGCAAATGTTCCGGTTGAGCAGCAAGACCCACGACTCCCTGTTTCTGGACGTTCTCGGTGAGTGATGTGAGTAAGGTGATTGGATCTGTTTCTGTTCGCTGGAATAACCAGGACTGGTG
This sequence comes from Ktedonobacteraceae bacterium, assembly GCA_034438135.1. Classification (GTDB taxonomy): domain Bacteria; phylum Chloroflexota; class Ktedonobacteria; order Ktedonobacterales; family Ktedonobacteraceae; genus Paraktedonobacter. The sequence continues at coordinate 4,765 of DAOTTL010000455.1, forward strand.
ATGGATAGGTGTTCCCTGGCCTGCATATGCTCGTGCGAACATTGTGCCTGAATTGGTCTGGGCGGGTGGTTGTGTATATTGTGGATACATATACGGTCCAGGTCCTCCTGGATGTGCCGGTGGATAACCGCCAGGTTGCTGCATAGGCTGTGGTTGATAGCCTCCTTGTTGCTGCATAGGCTGTGGTTGATAGCCTCCTTGTGCATAGAAGCTCTGGTGTGGGTCCTGTGGTGGATTTGTGCCAAAGAAGGGAGGAGGTGCTGACGCTGCTGGTTTCTGAGGGGCAGCGACCGGTGCATAGGAGGCTTGATTCGCCTGGGGTTGGGATGTCTCAACGAGTGGGGGTGTTTCAGACTGAGATGGTGCTTCGGAAACAAACTGTCCGGGTTGCATATACTGGCCCCCCGGAGTAAACGTTGCCGACGGGTCTGCCTGGGGAGGGAGATTGGCCAGACTTTCTGAGCGACGCATAGGTCCTTCACCGTTTGCTACTTGCTCATTTCCTTGCAGGCGATATCCACATTGCGTACAGAATGCGGATGATGCAGGAATGATATGAGAACACTGTGGACAGATATGTGACATGGAGATCCTCCTGTTAATTGTAGTAGAGTGATGTTACTCAATATGGCTGATTATCTTCCTCTAACGCTATTTTTGCAAGTTTTTCCTGATGGGCTATTTCTTTCTTCACGAAGCAAACGAGAAAAAGTGCCATGCAGGGCAATTGCATGGCACTTTTTCTCGTTTGCTCAGTTTTTTTCTTCGTCCTTTAAGGTAACTGAGGACAGTTCATGGAGCAGTTGACAGTAGGCGATGGGACCGCGTTGGAAGCTGCTCAGACGAAAGAATTCGTCCGGGGCGTGGATTTGTTCGTCTATAAGTCCGAAGCCGAAACTGACTGTGTAGGCTCCCAAAATACTCTGAAACATCTCACAGACGGGAATGCTTGCGCCCATGCGCAGCAGGTAGGGAGCGGTACCGTAGAGTTCTTTCAGGACCGTCGTTGCGGCCTGATTCCCCCAGTGGTTAGACTCGATCTGATAGGGCTTTGCTGTACCCGGGAGTGGATGGACTTCTACATGCACTCCGGGCGAGGAGATCTGTTGAATATGCGCGGTAAGAAGTTCGATAATTTTCGCGGGTCGTTGGTCGGCTACCAGACGGCAGGTAATTTTTGCATGGGCCTCGCCCGGCAGAACTGTTTTCACTCCCTCGCCCTGGAAGCCGCCCCAGATGCCGTTTATCTCCAATGTGGGACGGGCTGCGAGATGTTCTTGAGGTGTATAGCCTGGTTCGGCCAGTAGTGCATCGACCCCGATGGCTTCTCTATAGGCTTTTTCGTCAAAGGGAACCGCTGCAATTGCTGCTCGATCTTCTGGCGAAAGCGGCAAGACTGAATCGTAGAAACCTTCAACCAGGATTTTCCCATCGGGGCTGCGCAGGGAGTCGAGTATATGTACAAGCGCATGGATAGGGTTAGCAACTGCTCCGCCATAAGCCCCGGAGTGTAGATCTGTTCTGGCCCCACGTACGTCGATCTGTATGCCTGCAAGTCCTTTACAGGCGAGCAGTAACGCAGGATGGTCTTCATCATATTGCCAGGCATCTGCACTGAGCACAAGACCACAGGCAAGCAGTTCTCGCTGACTGGCAATCAGGTCCAGCAATTGTGGGCTGCCTATCTCTTCTTGTCCTTCCAGGAAGAATTTGACGTTGACTGGCAGTCCCTGTTCGGCCTGTAACAGGGCCTCGACTGCCAGGATGGGGATAAGCATATTGCCCTTGTCGTCGGACGCACCGCGAGCATAGACTCGTCCATCGCGGATAAATGGCTCAAATGGCGGGTTGGTCCACAGCTCTAATGGATCGGCTGGCTGTGTATCGAAATGTCCGTAGATCATCACAGTGGGCTTGTCAGGAGCGTGCAGCCAGTCCCCATAAACAACGGGATGGCCAGCGGTTGGCATGATCTGTACATGCTCTAAGCCAGCGTTAGAGAGACGCTGCTCAACCCACTGAGCTGCCTGATGAACATCCTCCGCGTGCGCCGGGAGGGAGGAGATGCTGGGAATGCTGAGTAGTTGGAGGAGTTCGTCCTGATAGCGAGCTTGTTGCTCTGCCAAATAAGTTTTCCATGTCATAGTATGATACTTTCTCGTTGCTCTAAAAATGGAGAGGCTAATGTGCTCTATGTCTATGAGACTACCCGCGAAGAGGATGGCTTGTCAAGTTCTGACTTTTGCAGTCCTAGCTCAGAAGACGATGCAGCGGCCAGACCAGAACATCCTGACGACTGGCATAGTAGAGCAGAGGATCAGTGGTGGGCAGGTGAATGCCGTGTGATAAGGCCATTGTGTCGCGTTCAGTCTCCTGTTCAGCTTTCTGTAGAGGCCAGCGAACGTGGTGAATATCGCCACGGTAGAGATGTGATCCTGCGGTGGTATAGAGTGCATAGCGCTCCGTGAGCCATGCTTCCAGTGAACCGGACTGAGCGTAGACGATGGGGGCGATGGGACGGTAGTGGGTTCGATACTCGGCTGATGGTGCTCCTCTATGGATGCGAGTGCTGGTATAAGCGATGGTTTCCTTCTGACGACGGCTCTCCATGCGTGCATAAAAATAGGGGAGGTGAAAGGCTATACGTGCAATGGCGACGGCGATGGGATTGCCTGCATCCAGACTGAAGAAGTAGACACCAGGCACCTTGTTGATGGTTACATAGGTTCTAACGTTCAGTTCAGGGAAGGCGGAAAGGGTAGGCAGAGCCGGAACGGTTCGTGGTCGGACTCCGCTCATCCGAAATGGCACGACTCCAACCCACGCGTCTCCCTCGAAGGTATCGATTTCCAGTGCATCTGGAATAAGTGGACGCAGAATCTTTGACTGAAGCGGCCAATGAGCGAAGAGCACCTCGTGCCAGGTCTGATGCATGATCCAGGGACCTCGCGGTAACGGATAGGGTCGCTGTTGAACCTCACTCAGAATCTCAGTTGCTTTCACTAAATAGTCTCCTCTCTGGCTCTATTCTCTCACATAGTATGGATAGAAAGCGAACCTTAATCACTTTCTGACAGACTCGTCACGTGTCTGATTCTGCTGGCTGATAAAGAGAGGCGCAATACTTCTACTCACGCAGGTCAGGATAGCGCCAGTCCATCCAGCCCACGAGCAAGAACGCGAAAACCCCTCCTGCGACTATCCATACCATCACTGAAAAACTTCATGTTTGCCTGTTTGTCGTATTATAGAGAATCTAATAGGAAGAAGCTACCGAGCGTCATGTACGAGCGCTCAACTGAACTGAGTGCTCGTACATGATACATGAGGATCGCGTTGGTTTGTTTGATCTAGAGAGAGGAAGTTATTATGGCATCGTTTACGCCTGAAAGCCGAGAATTTATCTTGACAGGTACACGTACAGGCAAGCTGGCAACTGTGCGTGCCGATGGTCGTCCGCATGTTGTGCCAATCTGGTTTATTTTGGATGGCGATACGCTGGTTTTTAATACTGGCGAGGCGACGGTAAAGGGTAAAAATTTGCGCCGTACAGGTCAGGCTTGCGTAAGTGTTGATGATGAAAATCCTCCTTATTCATTCATGCTAGTCGATGGAACCGTGACTATCTCTGACGACCTGGATGAGATGAAACAGTGGGCAACGAAGATCGCCGCACGTTATATGGGGGATGCTCGGGCTGAGGCTTATGGCGCACGCAATGCGGTGCGCGGAGAATTGCTTGTGCGGCTTACACCGACAAAGATTGTCTATATAAAGGACCTTGCTAGCGAGTAGTTGAAGCCATAAAGTATCCTGTCGCCCCTTTGACGACAGAGGTTAAAAAGAGGAACAGGCCTGTTCCTCTGATCAGATAATTGGGACTTGACGAAAAGCTGCCAGCTTCTTTATGATGTGAAAAATAGCATAGTGTTTTTGTCGAGAAATCAGGAGAGCAGATGGACCAGGAACAAGAGAACCCACTCATTAGTGGAACGCGTAACCTTGCCGACGAGGATCTCACGCGGGCAGTATTGGCAACCTTTGAGAACACAAAATCAGAGCGTTTTCAGCAAATCATGCAGAGCCTGGTCGGACATCTGCACGCCTTCATCAAAGAGGTTGAATTGACCGAAGAGGAATGGTTAAAGGGGATAGATTATCTGACTCGTACCGGCCATATTACCGATGAGAAACGTCAGGAGTTTATTCTGCTCTCGGATGTCCTGGGCGCATCGATGCTAGTAATCGATCTCAACCACAAGATATCTGGCAAAGAAACAGCCTCTACAGTCTTTGGTCCCTTCTTCTTCGAGGGTTCGCCCCGTTTCGAGAACGGAGATGATATTGCGAATGGCGCTCCCGGTGAGATGTGTTTTGTCGGCGGTCAGGTCTGTTCCACAACAGGTGAACCGCTAGCGGGTGCGCGTATCGAGATCTGGCAGGCCGACGACAACGGCTTCTACGATGTACAATACAAAGATTCTACAGAGTTCCATGGGCGAGGTCACCTCTACACAGATGAGGAGGGGCGCTACTCCTTCTGGTCAGTGAGGCCGGAAGCGTATCCTATTCCCTATGATGGACCAGTAGGAGAACTACTGAACGCCGCTAACCGCAGTCCCATGCGCCCGGCCCATGTCCATTTTATGATTACCATGGCGGGCTATAGAACCCTCATCACGCACGTCTTCAAAGAGGATGACCCCTATCTCGACTCAGATGCCGTATTCGGAGTCAGAGGCTCACTAATCACCGACTTCAAGTTCCACGAGTCAGGTCCAGCCCCGGATGGTCAGGACGTAGGTGTGTCCTTCTACTCCATGAACTACGACTTTCTTCTGGCTCCTGTCGAAGAGAAAAATGAACAGAGTTAAACGCAGTACATGCTTTTGTCGAAAAACCAGTAGTATCTGAATAATCTTTTGACGAAAAAGGAGTCTCAGAGCTACTTTCAGGGCACGGTAGTTACTATTGGCAAGGTAAACCAGAATGTCGATCCATGTCCTGGTTGACTCTCAATGCCTACCTGACCCCCGTGTCCATGAATGATTTTTTGACAGATGTAGAGGCCCAGACCCAGGCCAACGCCTCGTGATCCAGCAACCGGCGATAGTATGTCGATCGTGGGAACTTGATAAAAACGTTGCCAGATGCGCTCCTGCTCTACTTTTGCCAGGCCCGGTCCATGATCTTTGACACGAACACACACTTTATTCTCGTCTGTCGTGATATTAATCGTCACTGGCTGCTCGGCTGGTGCATACTTGAGCGCATTATTTAAATAGTTATTGAGAACCTGTCCCAGGCGATCTGAATCGGCAAGTGTAACCACAGATGTGCGCTCTAACTTTTCAAAAAGGATGGTTCTCTGAGGATTGGCTGTTTGTTGGTCCAGCACCATTTCTTCAACCAGCTTCGACACATCGCATGGAGCAAAGTGCAACACAAGCTGATCTTGTTGGAGACGCGACATATCGAGCAGGTCATCAATCAGCCTGTTTTGTAAACGGATATGTTGCTGACAGCGGGCTATGAATCCCTGGACGTTCTCAATGATGCTCTGTTTCTCAGATAGTGTCAGATCTTCCTGTGTAGCGACCCGGTGCAGGCGCAGTTGGGCAAGCTGGAGCATCCCTTGCAGGGCTGTCAATGGTGCTTTTAGCTCATGACTTGCCAGACCGAGGAAGGCCTCTTTCTGGTGTTCCATTTCCCGCTGCTCGGTGATATCCGTGACGGCAATCATCCCGGCGATTACGGTTCCCCGGTCATCGCGCAGCGGTGTGCTCATCTGTTGCAGGAAGACCATTGTTCCATTGGCACGATGATAGGTGACGATTTCGTCTACGTGCTCTCCCCGCAACGCACGAGCTAACGGCCTGTCCTGTAGGGGAAGCAATGTCCCATCCAAGCGCCGAACATCTTTTTGCTCGAAGTTAGCGTAGAGAACAGATGGTTCAAGAGGATGTCCAACAATTACTTCCATCTGATGATTGCTCAGGAGCACGGTGCCCCCAGGTGCTTCGACCAGGAGAACACCGATAGGAAGGGTGTTGAAAATCTCTGAGAGACGATTGAACTCCTGGCTAAGTGTTTGCAATGTCCTGGTGCGCTGCTGTTCGAGTTGATGGCGATCCGTAATATCGCGTGAAATAGCCAGAAAGTGCATCACATGCTGCTCATCCCAAAAGGGGGTAATAGTGACTTCCCACCATTTGAGGGTTCCCTTTGCCGTTCTGCATGGACCTTCAAAGAGAACTTCCTGCCCTGACTGAGCTACTGCGAGTGCCTCTTTTGCCTGTTCCCGCCCACCATCGGTCCAGAATGAGATCCATTCACTCATATGACATTGCGAGAAGTCCTCAATCTCCATTGTGCGCTGACCACCACGATTCATATAGAGAAGCTGCCCCTCCACGTCCAGCACTTTAATGCAATCCTGACTCCCTTCAATAATCATTTGGGCTAGAGGATCAGAAAAAATTGATTGTAGCGGCGGTTTATGTTGCGCGTGAGATTGCAACTCATGCTTCTGGTCCATACATTTCCTCATCTATACATGTTTTTTCTGGCCTTGTGGGGGAGCATAGGGATAAAACAGGTTCTAGCCTCAAGCGAGACCGATGGTCGGAAGTCGTTCTGGGAGTCCTATCCTCTTTAAATGCACAGATATCAGACCGTGCACTCTTTTATAGAGGATCCATTCTCCCGTGAGAAAAGCAGATACTCTCATCCCCTGTAGTATAGCTGATCAGTGGGGTGCTTGTATAGTATCCCTTAATGAGACTCTAGCGGTTCGCAAAAGTCACATTTTTCGCGATCTTTCCTCGGAGGTGACAAAATCAGAAAAAGAGAAGCTGGCCTGTTTCGCTGGGCTTTCGCTCAGCGAAACAGGCCAGCTTCTCTTTTTCTGATTGGGATATGAACATGGTTATGACTGCGACCAGGGGGCAGGTAACTGGCTCGTGCCAAGCAGCCGAAAGGTGGCCTTCACTGAACCAAAGCTCATTATGTCTCCATCGTGAAGGGCTTCTGGCATAAGTGGGTCTAACGCTATCTCTCCCACATGCGTCTTATTGCGACTCTTGAGATCTTCGATTGAGAAAGAGGCTTTTTCAATGCGAATACGTGCGTGCTGGCGCGAGACCGTAGATGCTGGATCGAAGCGGGTGAGATCGATCTCTGGCTTAATGCCACGCATGGGATCGATTCGTCCGATAATCGTATAGTGCTCTCTAATCGCTATGCTTTCTACGACTTTCTCATTCTGTTCGATATCCAGAAATGCATAGGTTATCGCGGACTCAGGTACCAGAGAGTGGATGATAAGTGAGGCGCTCTTTTTGCTCTCCAATGAGGATGTGGGCTGACTCTTGTCGTCTTCCTTTCTAGGAAGCAAGAGTTTTCGCCTGATTATAGTCTTGTCCCCTTCATTCGGCGGCTCCTGGTCTGGCGGAAGCTCAGGCTTATACACAGTTTGATCGCCCTCATCAATGAGCAGCCTTGCACTCACTCGTCTGGGCATAAATGGTAAAGATTTCAATGACTCCAGGAGAGGTGCCGCCTGTGAAGAGCGCTGTCTGGGGTGAACGGCATCAAGTTCTGGCAGCGACGAGAGTACCCTCCCGTTGCGCACAAATAGCCTTCGCCAGTTGGATGGATCCAGTGGCATGAGCGCGTGTCGCTGTCGGCGGGCGGCATCAATAGCATTTGCCCGTACACTTGTGTCGATGCCGCTGGCCTTGCTAATCTGTTCAATGCGTTCTGCGCCAAAATTGATTGGAGCCGCCTGGCTATATTCTTTCGCGCTTACCTGGAGCCAGGCATGAGTGTCTTCTCGAATGCTATCTGCGAGTCGGCGGATAGCCTCAGGCTGTGAGGTACCTGCGTCCCGCGACTGCCAATATGTGAGGACACGAGCGCTATGTCCAATCATCCCGGCCATAGCACCGCCGCTGGTCAGAAAATGACCATTGCCAAAGGAATCGCCAGCGACCACGCCGTTGGCGGCGATCAGAGGATCGTCTCCGACTCGCTCGATGAGACTGAACAGTGTCGGTCCATAGATCATCTGAACTTTCATAAGCTCTTGCCTGGAAATCTCAAGGATATCTGCGGCCTGCTCCATATAATAGTCATAGATCAGGTGTTGGTAGGAGGCGAAAAATTCAGGAGAGTTGGGATCGGTCCCCTCTGGGAGGAGTCCTGACTCAATTGGATCGAAGGTTTTAAAGTCTGGAACTTGAACTAGAACCCAACCTACCTCTGGATCATTCTCATGGCCCACAGCGATTTGGCGTACCCAGTATTCTTTGCCATCCTGGTCGAACTCTGAGGAGATACGCCTGCGCAGGCGGCCCCCGACGAGCACCTCGACCAGACCAGCCAGGAAGTCGGCTTGCGCCACCACCAGGCCACGGCCATCCTTATGATCGACTTTGACATCGTGTTGCTCGAAACCTAGATGTCTCGCATCACTACTACTAAACCCCTGGGCTATCATGAACAGTTCAGGCACGCCGATGTCAATGATCTGGCTACCAGGTTCTCGCACCCGCACAAACTGGCCTTTAAAGTCGAATTCCTGGAGCGCCTCAATGCGAATCTGCATACGACCGTCTGAACCTTTGATGAAGCCTTCGCCTTTAGCCGTAAGCACACGATGGTGAGTGAACAGTTGAACTCTAGGTGTGCGGTTGTTTTCTTGATCTTGCTTCTCGATGAGTTCCAGGTAACGCCGCAGTAGTTTCTGGATGGATGCTGCCTCTGCTTGAAACGTAGACGGGCCGTCGAGCACATCTATTATCGTGCTGCGGATCTTTTGTGCCTTCGGCTTGTCGGGTGGTGTGGGTGGATCTAACAGCGTAATAACCCGGTTCGGCAGGCCATCCCGCCATCGGTCATCAATGAATTCGACGTTTTGGATAGTTCCTACAATATGCTGATCTGTGTCAAACCCATCGATAATCTCGTCTGCGACAATATCTCCAGCAATGGTCTCTGAACTGTAAAAACAGTCTGCGAGACGGAATATTCGTCCATCACCACGGCGTGGCAGTCTCTCCTCGCCGTACCGCTCAAGCATCATTTGATCGATCAAGCCGAGTTGGTGATAGAAATCTTCACGAATGTTCCAATGGACTCCGAGAAAAGGATCACCACGCATCTCGACTCCCACTGCCCGATAGCCCATTGCTATGGTCCATAACATGGACATCATATTGGTCCCGCCAAGTCCCAATGCCAGGAAATCTGGAGCGACCATTGCTCCATATAGAGCATCCATAGATACGGTTTCTCCTTCATAGTAAGGATAGTGTTACAGATCAATAAGCAATCACGGAGCGGGAAACGCGCCGGGAAAAACGGTTATCAGGTTCATTCACTACAATAAAAACGCGCCAGAGAGGATTTCTTAACGGCGCAAATCAAGGATAATGTGTCATACTTCCCATAATCTGGATAGTTCTGCATTAAAATGAGCCTGAGGTGAGGCACTTGCTCCAAAGATACGGCCAAAAACCTGCCTGACTGTTTGATACAGAGAGAACAAACGAGGGAGCATGCGTCGCATGTTCCCTCGTTTGTTCTCTCTGTATCAAACAACCCTGTGTGGGAACACCCTCTGTCTCACTTTCCCACACGCCCTGTGTTTATTTAAAGGTGCGTCTGAAACCACTTCAGTCCGTGACGCAGACGTTCAAGGCGTGAATGGGGATGTCCGCCGCGTGAGAGTCCATGGCTCTGCCCCTCGAAGCGCACAAAGAGAACCTCACGTCCCAGATACTTGAGTGCAGTAAAGAGCTGCTCGGACTGTTCAATACTACAGCGTAGATCTTGCTCACTGTGAATGATCAGCAGTGGAGTATGCATGTCCTTCACAAATTTAATGGGCGAACGTTCCATGAAGCGATCCAGTTCCTCCCAGGGAACTCCCTCAAGATCATCGTCGCCGAACTCCCAGCCGAAGTCACTGGACCCAAACTCCGAGGCCATATTGCTGACACAGCGATCGGTCACGGCAGCTTTGAAGCGATCGTGATGTCCAATCAGCCAGTTTGTCATAAAGCCGCCATAGCTGCCACCAGTGACGCCCAGACGGGTCTCGTCGATGTATCCTTTGGCGATCACCGCATCCACGCCGGCCATGATATCCAGCGAGTCCACAGCACCCCAGACCCCACGAACCGCAATGGAGAAATCGCGTCCATAGCCGCTACTACCGCGTGGGTTGGTGAAGAGCACAACGTAGCCGTTTGCCGCCTGGACCTGCATTTCATGGAAGAAGCCATACCCGAACTGAGTGTGGGGTCCGCCATGGATTTGCAGGATCAGTGGATACTTCTGCGACGCGTCAAAGTCCGGTGGCTTGAGAATCCAGCCATCCATTGGCCAATCCTCGGCCCCCATATACGGCATATGCTCGATCTCACCCACTTTGAGCTGACTAAAGAGTTCCTGATTGAAACTCGTTAATTGTTGCAGTTCGTCTGAACTTGCCGTTGAAAACGTGAAAATCTCTGGCGGTCGGCTGGGATTGCCGATAAGCGCGGCAATATGTTTAGCAGATCCATCGGCTGAGAAATCGCGCACATGGGCGTCTGCTGGCGTCAGAGGAGACAGGTTGTGATCGTCGCCTTCGATGGAGATGGCAAAAACACGCGTGGCACCACGCAATGAGGCCAGGGCGTAAAGAGTCTGACCATCAGGTGACCAGGCCGGTTTGGGGGCCAGATGTTCATCTTTTGCATCGGCATCAGTATTGGTCCAATCCTGGAAGCTCCCCAGGAAATGCTGAGTCAGGAGAGCCGGGCTATCTTCCACTGCGTTGGCGGAAATCGTATAGAGATCGACATGTCCTCCTGAGCGACGTTTAAGCGCACCCAGAAATGCGATCGTTTGACCATCGGGCGACCAGGAGGGGGATGCACAACCCAGCGTTCCGTCAGTCAGACATTGCAATTCGCTTGCCCGACTCTGCTCAATCTTTAGTGTGTAGACATCTGGTAGCGGCGTGCGCCAGCGATCCTCTTCTCGACTGGAAACAAAGGCCAGGTGTGTCCCATCGGGCGACCAGGTCATATCTCCGTCGTCCCAATCTCCATCTGTGATTTGAACTGGTTCTCCTCCATTGATATTGATCAGGAAAATATGGCTGCGCTTCTCGTAGATATACCCGGCCCCATCCAGGCGATACCAGAGACGATCAATGACGTGTACTTTTGGCAGTGGCTTTCCATCCTCCTGCACCTCCTCCAACGGTCCGACGGAAGCGGTAAATGCCAGCCATTGACCATCAGGAGACCAGACAGGTGTGGACGCCCCATAGGGGAGAGATGTAATCTGTCGGGCCTCACCTCCATCGGTTGGCAGGAGCCAGATCTGAGGCTGATCCTTCCCTAACTTTCTCTGCTCTTCTGCCGCCGCTCGACTGGCCACACCAGGTCGATCAGAAAGAAAGGTCAACCACCGTCCATCGGGGGACCACGTGGGACTGCTGGCATTGGATGGTTCGGTTGTTAAGCGTCGGGCCTCGCCTCCTTCCGAAGGCGTTGTCCAGATTGCGGAGCGATAGGCATGCTTACGCGCATCGATTTCAGACACAACATAAGCTACGCGGTTCCCATCAGGCGAGATGCGTGGCGCACTGAGAAATTTGAACGAGTAAAGATCCTCAATAGTAATGGGTCTCGACATGCTGTTTTCCCTTCTACATGCTAATTGAGCGAAATTATTGGTTGTCTGGAGATGGAGCCAGCACGATCTCTCTATGGAGTGTTCCCGCACGGGGAGAGCGCACATGGAGCGTGAGGACCGCATTAACTGGTCCCTTGACTACCCACTCAAGCTTGCAGCGATTATCTGTAGGAGAGGCCGCAGTCCACCAGTCCCAAACCTTGTTGGAGCGACCTTCCAGTTGACCCATCTCCTGCCAGGGTCTACCACCGATAAGCGTTACCTGCTCAGGTACAATCAACTCCGCCTCTATTGGTCTTACATCCTGACGTTCCAGCGCTCGCTGGCTGGTATATGTAGGAAGAAAGCCTCCATTTTCAATTACCACGTTGACACGGTAGATCTCCTCTCCCTGGGACTCGACCAGGATGTGAGGTGTCATGAGGTAAGGACAGAGTGAGGCATTGGAGAGTGTCCACTGACTATGGGTTTCGCAGATCTTCTCCAGGTACTGTAGCGGGGCATTTTCTTCGTACAGCTTGACTTTCCAGCCCCCAATTTCGACCTCTCCCAACTGTGGATGCTCAAAGGAATGCCAGTTGACAAAAGCCTCACCTTGCATTACCTCGTCATTCCAGCGCATAATCTTGAGATCATCCTCTTCTGGATGCCAGCGTACCCAACTGATGAAATCATGCGGCTCAACGCCGGACGCGGTACCCATGTCCCACAGTTCCGGTGTAAAACTAAACCAGCCATGATGATCATAGCCAAAATCATCCATTGCACCGTGCATGATTTTCTTAGGATGATAGCGGAAGCCGTGAAAGACAGAGACGCTTGGATAGCCTGTTATCTCAGTCCCACGCTGGCCCATCAGCTTATAGATATCCAGATCCTCAGTGGGTAGAGCATCGTCTGACTGGGTACCATAGGGACGCAACAATACACCCGAATAGGTATGATAAGTGACAACACCGGAAATGTTCGTATGTGTTCGCCAAAACTCGGCCTCGGCCCGTGTCTCTGGCTCCGAGAAGGGATAGGGACCGGACCCCGGCTCGATTCCTTCAGGTGCCCACTCATAGGGATAATTACGGTTAATATCCATGCCTTCGCGTGCAGGGGCAACGGGAATCGTAAAGCCATCATAGTTACGGATAAGCCCCTCCGGCAGAACGGTATAATATGTGCCGTCTTCGTCGTCAATACCTCGCCGACGCATCACACGTGGATCTTTCTCCGAGCATCGCCAGGCCCCACTGGGATTTTTGTAGCGCATTTGCAGGATCAGGCCATCTCCGTCAACGTCTTCTGGATAGAGACCGTCGCGTTCCTCTGTGTAGGGGTGGAGACGCGTACTACTGCGCAGATCGTAGGGTGTCGTCAGATACTTCTCCGCGCCGTCTACACTCAGGCGTGGCAGAAAGTAGATCGCGCTCCGATCCAGGACACGTGTAACCTGTTTATCGTGTCCATAACGCGACAGATAGGACCAGATGGTATAGAGCACAACCGTTGAACCTGTAACCTCGCCTGCGTGTGTATTGCCATCAATCCAGTAAGCGGACTTCTCCAGTGCGGGTCCGGTTGCCTGGTTTGTTAACGTCACTAACCACAGTTCGCGACCTTCCAGGCTTTTGCCTAGAGATTCGATTTGCGCGAGGTCTGGATAAGCCTCGACCAGTTCGTGCAGGATATGAGTCAGTGTCTCATAAGTATAGTAAGAAAGCACACCGCGTTCAGGGTCAAAGCGCTGATGCACAATGGGTTCGGACATAAGTCGCCAATCCTTCAAATAGTGAGTTTCGCACTCATAAAAGCTTCTTAGTGTCGCCGTCTGCTCCGACGCTCTTTCTCAAGGGCTGCATCTAGCGTCTCGTGCAAACGTTCAAAGTCGTCCACATCCAGTTGCAATTCCACCGCAGGAAGGTCGTCAGGCCGGGCATGGCTCTCCTCATACAGCCGTAGAATCAGCGCCAATGTAATCTGTCCAGCCTCCGCGTCACTTTCCTCATCTTCCTCATCCTCATCTTCTTCATCGACACTGTCAACGGTCGCCTCAGCTTGCGTAAAAAAGACCTCTGTTCTGGCACAGCGTAGCCGTCCGGTTAACTTAAGTGCGTCTGTAGAGAGTTCTTCGGCCAGTTCGCGTACAACCTCCATCATTTGCACAAAGGCTTCTTGAAGTTGTTCTAAGGCATCCTCGTCATCTTCGTCGCCGCTCAGAGCTGCGTCCCTCAGCGCCGAGAGTTCCTCACTCACGGGATTGCTCGCGCTCCCTCCAACGTCGGGGAGTCGTTGACGTGCCAGATCGTTGAGCTTCTCCAGGGCCTGGGCGAACGCGGGTGAGAGATTTCCTCCATCGGACTCGGTGTGTTTACTCTCTTCCCCTTCGTTTCCTTCATCGCTCTCATCGTCATCGTCATCGTCCTCATCTGGCGTGTCCATTGCCAGGCCTGCTGCCTCTTCAACTGCAAGTATTTGCTGATGCAATTCTTCAATGGCTTCTCGATTTAAATAAGCCAGTACTCGCGCTTGCCGGGAGGCTGCAAGCAATAGAAATGGAGGCCAATCTCGATAACGCTCTCTTCCTCGCAAATAGCGCATCTCCAACATGCCCAATGTGTCTAAGCGTAGTGAAAGCTCCATGGTTCTCCTCTCCTCCTCTTTTAGTGCCCCCATCATACCACAGAACCCGCACCTGGCGGCAGTCCCTCCTACTCTCCTTCCATATCTGCGCGAAAAGTCGTTCTCTTGCCGTTCGCTCTCAGCGGCTTGCAACGCCGTCTCCTCCCTCCTAAAAAAAGGGAGAAAATGGAAGAGTTCGCAAGCGGCAAAGCTGCTTGCGAACTCTTCCATTTTCTCCTCTTATTGGACGACAGGGGTTACCCTCGCGCTCGGCGTTGAGTCGGTTCCTGGCCTCGATGGATCAGGAGACCATTGACGCTTTGCGTCAGCACTTTGAGCGCTTCAGCTTTGCCTCTGGCTGGACGCTGGGAGACCTCACCGATCGCAGCAGGAAGCGGCTGCTGATCTTCGATGTGGATGGCACCAGGCAAGTAGCTCGACTCCGCCGCTGGCCTATGTTCCCCGAGTCGGCCGCCGCTCATCAACGCATGGCGCAGGTCTGCTCAGTAAGCTATCCCGGACGCAAGGCCAAATTGGCTCCCAGCCTTTGTGTGGCTCTTGCAGCAGGTCGAACTGGCGTTTGTCACCAGATGCATCAGTTAGCATCTCCTGCCTCTCTCTGCGGTGCAAGCCCACCTGGCGTTGCCTTCCACTGCTCAGGTCTCTGGCGTGACTCCCGCTCACCTCTCGATCTCTTCGATGTGGGAGAACTGGCCCTCGACGATCAAGGGCTGCGGGTGCGTGTCATCATCTTCTGGTCGAGGCGCATCTCGTGGGATGACTCACACTCGCGAAGATTATTTTAAATCTGTTGTCCATATGCTCGTAGGGTGGTAAGTGCGTCAATGGTCACGATGCCCCGCCATTCGAGGGTTGTGGCCGGATTCCAGTTTAGCCAGTTGAACTGCCAACCGCCATCTTCTTGCTGGGCCGTTGCCAGAACGTTCAGATGCTTTTCGATCACCTCATCGGAGAACAAGCGACGGGCGAGACTCTGTGGACGAGGGGCGAAGTTGAGGGGTGTATGTGTGTCTTCCTGCTCAGTGGGGGTAAGTGCGACCAAATTCTGTGCCAGGATTTTCGGTCCAATACGGGCAAAGACTTCCTCCGCACGCTGACGATCGGAGACAAAATCAAGGAACGGCAGAATGGCACGCATTTCATAGGGTGTGGTCTGGTCCAGCGTGTCGAGTTGACGCCAGCAGTACTCGGTTGCTACCGCCAGCCAGGGATGCTCGACGCGGTGCTTATATAAGAGGGCAGCGATGGCCGCCGTGGGATTGAGTGAGGCTGGCGGCTGATCTTCGGTCTCCCACCAGGGAGCATGGGGATAATCGTTCACCGAAGGTAGCGCAAAGGGTACGCCCCCTTCTGACGTCGTGATGGACAGCAGATAATCGCAGGACCGTGTAACCATGGGATCCTCAAACGTATCGGCCTCGTCCAGAAGAGAGAGCGCTATCCAGGTAGGTAACGGCTGACTCATAGGTGTACGTACATCTGGCTCCAGACCGTTGCCAAAGCCGCCATCAGGATTTTGGTAGGGACTCAGAGCTTTCTCTACTTCCTGTCGTTCGCCGTCCAGAAAGAGAGCAGCAAGACGTCGCCGTTCAAGCAGTCGAGCCGTTCTCCAGATAAAATCGGTTGCCTTTGCGAGAGTAGCTGTTGTCATAAGATAAAATTCTCCTCTATTTCGAGCTGTTTTCGGTTTCAACTGGTTCTTGTAGAGAGTATACTGGTAAATGTGGTCGGAAACGGTCCTATTAGCAGACCATATTCTCTGTGGAAGGAAATACTCTCTTTTATGACCTATTCACCAGTCGCCCGGCTTTTGACGATGCTTGATTTGTTACAATCGCGACCGGGCGTAACCGCTGCTCAACTGGCGGAACGATTGGAGGTTGAGGCACGGAGCGTGCGGCGCTATATAGCTATGTTGCAAGATATTGGTATCCCTGTTGAGACCGTGCGTGGACGCTACGGCGGCTACCGGCTGCGTCCAGGTTTTAAGTTGCCTCCTCTGATGTGGACCGAGGATGAGGCCGTGGCGGTGACGCTGGGATTGCAAATCTTACAACAGGCAGGATTATCCCAAACTATTCCGACCGTTGTGCGGGCGCTGGCGAAAGTTGAGCGTGTGTTGCCACCAGCTTTGCGTGAGCGAGTTCAAGCGCTACAGGAAACGGTGGTATTCAACCTGGGCACTCGCTCAATTACTGAACTGAGCGCCTATGTACTGCCTCTGAGTACGGCAGCTCATCAAAGGAAAAGAGTCTGGATGCGCTATCGGTCTCGTCCAAACGAAGAGCATGAGCGAGCATTTGACTGCTATGGACTGGTTTATCATAGCGGACGCTGGTACGCCGTTGGGTACTGTCACCTGCGCCAAGACACACGCGTCTTTCGGCTGGATCGTATTCAAGCGCTTGAAACGCGCGATGAGTACTTTACGCCTCCGTCTGACTTCGACTGTCTGGCTTATACGATCCAGTCATTCGCGGCTATCCCCTCGCGCTGGCTTGCTGAAGTAATATTAGAGACCACTCTGGAGCAGGTCCGTGAGGCCGTACCCGCCACCTTTGCCACCCTTGAAGAGACATCTGCGGGTATCTTGCTGCGAGCCTACGATGATGATCTGCGACATACCGCGCGTTTTCTGGTAAGTCTTGACTGTCCTTTTCGGGTCCTACAGCCGCCGGAACTTGTAGAGGAATTGCGTATGCTGGCTACGACCATTCTCGATAGAGTTATGGTAGATCAAGATAAACGTTCAGGTCCGCTCTGAGTCGAAACGCATATACAGATTGGAACTGCATAACACTCTACTTTGCTATAGGCGAAGGAGTATCCCCAAAAAATCTTTTTCTTCTCTTTTGCCGCTTTAGCGGCAAAAGAGAGATGACTCATATCTAGAGCGGATTCTTGCTTGGAATAACTTCGCAACCAAGATCGCGGGCCACATCATAAAACGTCTTTGGTATAAGAGGGAGAAGGTTATAGCGAGTCTCAAGCAAAGCCAGAGCAGCATAGCGATTACTATCAAACGTGCTACTCATATTATCATTTGTGAGTATGCGCATACTATAGTCTGAACCTATTTCACCGGGCACATAGAGAAATGTTCCCTGTGATCGTAACTTTAAAAGAAAATCCCAATCCTCACATACCTCCATTTTCTCGTCAAAGCCGCCAACGGCCTTAAAGGCCCTGGCTCGTATCACCATAGACGTGGGCAGAATGTGGTCGTCCTGCTCGAAACGCACTGCGTCGTAAGGTAAACCAAGGCGGCAGGTAGCCACAATCTGCGGTTCCTCGCTGGTATTGGTCGCGTGATCTATCAGTATAAGAGCATCGTCATACGCCAGAACTGCCTCGGGTGCGTTCTTGAGACCTGTAATCACCTGCTCAAGATGACCGGAACGGTAACGATCATCGTCATCCAATAACGCGATCAGTTCTCCATGTGCAACTGAAATAGCCCTGTTTCGTGCTGCCCCAAGGAGCACAGGTTTAGTCAGTGTGAGCAATTGAACCGTTTGAGGAAACGTTTTTTTATAGCGCTCAATGACGTTTTCTACCGAAATGCCGCCATTGTTGACGACCACAATCTCTATGTCTGGATAGGTTTGCATGGCTACGCTTTCGAGCGCAAAACATAGACGTTCGGGGCGCTGAAAGGTGGGAATAATCACTGATACCAGGGTCACAGTTACCTCTTTCCTGCTGGATGTAGAATAATTTAAGCTTTTATATTTTATCTCGTATCCTGGTTCAGAGTAAATACATAAACGCTAATGACTATATGTCTATGTAAAATACATCTCTCTTTTAAAATACTTTTGGGCGAGCCGCAGAAAAGGTAGGGATGACTCATACCCTATCC
>DAOTTL010000456.1:0-11424 GCA_034438135.1 Ktedonobacteraceae bacterium
CTGTGGAATGTCTGGATAGGTTTTTGCCACCTCAATCAGCCAGCCGCCGGTGCCGCACCCGACATCAAGGACACGCTGGAGGCGCACCGGGTCTGTCTGCTCTGAGAGAACCCCTCCCATTTGTTGGGTGAGCAAACGATCCTGCACTGCTAAACGCTTCATCTCCGAGAGGTTAGAGCGATCCTGGATAAAATAGGTACTGGGATGCTCTTTGATAGGAGGAGGAACAGGTTGAGTCTGCTTGAGACTTTGCTCAAGCTCTTGTTTTTCATCCATGAAAGTCTCCTCGACATTGTCCTAACTGTTCGGGTAGTGGGTAACAGGACGTTGCAAAAGTTGCTTCTTTCCCCACTCGTCCACCTTTTTTGGATGGACGGTGGCAGTTCAGTCGCGCTGCCGAGATCCATCTTGTTCTCCTGTGGGGAGAGAGGATTGACAATGACTGAGCAATGACTTTTGCAAACCCCGGTGGGTGACCCGAACACATAACATCATTTCAATTGATGGGATAGATGGATAGAGCTTTGTCTGAAGATCAGGTTGAGAGCTACGCTTCAAACACTCCTGCTACACCGTTCCCCACACGGTCTTTAGCAACCATATGGTGGAAAATCCTGGCTCCTGCATTTCAGCCAGAACCGCTTGAACCAGGGACTGATAGTCTTCTTTGGAGATCCTCTCCCATTTCCGTACAAAGGCTTCTGAGAGTGGCAAAAGCCGTCTGGAGTCGTCCAGGAAAAAGGCATGTTCTGGTGTTCCGTGCCGATACTCCATCTCTACGAGCCGCGATTGTACGTTTTCCAGGCTACGAGACATCCATACTGGAAGCTGCTCTAGCAGGCTATTGGCATCCTCCGTAGGGAGATGACCTGCTCTATGTAAAACGTTCGCAGCCATCTGATTGTATTCGGCGAGCCGTCCACTGCCATGTGAGGAACTAACTTCAGTAATACGGATCGTTCCGCCAGGCTTACTGACCCGTCGATATTCCTGGAGCAGCTTGGGCCAGTCCCAGGTTCGCAAATAGCCTAACCCTAAACGCTGGTTCACAAGATCAAAATATTCATTGGGAAATTCGAGCATACGCAAGGCATCCATAGTATGGAACTGGACCCGATCACTGACATGATGGACCTCTGCCTGCTCTCGGGCATAGGTCACCATGGTGGAGCTGATATCGACTCCAATCAATAGTGGAATGTCTGGATAGGTTTTTGCCACCTCAATCAGCCAGCCGCCGGTCGCGCACCCGACATCGAGGATGTGCTGGAAGCGCGTTGGGTCTGCCTGTTCTGAAAGAACCCCTCCCATTTGTTGGGTGAACAGGCGATCCTGTCCCTCTAAACGCTCCATCTCTGAGAGGTTAGAGCGGTCCTGGATAAAATAGGTACTGGGATGCTCTTTGCCAGTACGAGGAACAGGTTGAGTGTGATTAGGCCTTTGTTCAGGCCCTTGTTTATTATCCATAAGAGTCCCCTCGACGAACCCTGACTGTGTGGGAAAATACTCTGATACGTGACGTCATTTCAGTTGATGAGGCAGATAGCCGGTTTAGAGAGATGCTTCAAAGATATCTGTTACACCGTTCCCCTACGCAGTTTTAAACGGCCATGTGGTGACAAAACCTGGCGCTTGCATTTCTGCCAGGGCATCCCGAATCAAGGCCTGATACTCGTCCGATGTGATTTTATCCCATTTACGGATAAAGGGTTCCGACAGTGGCAGAAGCCGTCTGGAATCTTCCAACAGGAACAGGCTGAGTTTGTCTGAGCGTTTGTTCAACCCCTGGTTTTTCAACCATGAGAAACCCCTCGACGCATCCTGACTGTTCGGGTTATCCCCCAAACACGTGACATTAATTTGGTTGATGAGATGGATAGGGTGTTGTTGTCGTTCCGTCTTCCCACGTTTCTGCGATCGACTATCTTTCTCACACCCGGACGCTCCTCAGTCAGTTGCATATTACTCAACCCATGTCTGGCACCCTCTGATCTGTTTCATCAGGACCTTCGCTACCTTTTAGCCCTTTATCCATAGAACGTACTTAATGAGTATAACATGTTCTGACGCGTTTATCCAAGAGTGGATGTTGCATTGAGACTCGCCAAACCTCGTGCTACACCGTTCCCCAGACGGTCTTTAATGGCCATAAGGCGACAAAATCTGGACTCTGTATTTCAGCCAGGGCACCTTGAATCAAAATCTGATACTCTTCTTTTGTGATACTGTCCCATTTTCGTATAAATTGCTCTGACAGTGGCAGAAGACGCCTGAAATCTTCCAGGAAGAGCGCATGTTCTGGTGTTCCACTCCGATAGACCATCTCGGTGAGCCTTGATTGCACATTCGTCAAACTACGAGACATCCATTCTGGTAACTGATCTATCAGACTATCGACTGCTTCTGTCGGATGATTTCCTGCTCTATGCAAAACAATGGCAACCTTCTGGCAAAATTCGTTATAATGGCCAGGTCCTCGCGAAACGCCCGCTTCAGTAATCCGAATCGTTCCTTTACGCTTGCACACACGTCGGTATTCCTGAAGCAGTTTGGGCCAGTCCCAGGTTCGCAAATAGCTTACCCCTAAACGTTGATTGACCAGATCAAAATATCTCGCCGGAAATTCGAGCATACGCAGGGCATCCATGGTCTGGAACTGGACCCGCTCACTGAGGTGATGAGACTCCGCCTGCGCTCGTGCGTGATTCACCATGGTAGGACTGATATCCACTCCGATCAGCAACGGAATGGTTGGATAAGTTTGTGCAACTTCAATCAACCAGCCTCCGGTCCCACACCCGACATCAAGGATGTGCTGGAGACGCGCCGGGTCGGCCTGCTCTGGAAGCACGCCTCCCATTTGTTGGGTAAACAGGCGATCCTGTCCCTCTAAACGCTCCATCTCTGAGAGATTAGAGCGGTCCTGGACAAAATACGTACTGGGATGCTCTTTGATAATACGAGGAACAGGCCGAGTCTGTTTGAGCTTTTGTTCAGCCCCTTGTTTTTCATCCATGAGAATGTCCCCTCGACGAACTCTGGTTGCTCGGGAAACTGCCCGAACACGTGACGTTATTTCTTTCAGAGTAAGAAGGATAGGGAGGTATTGTCCTCTGTCGCCTGCCCACTTACCGTTCTACGATCCTCTCGCTCAGCTCACTCCACGACTCTCAGTCAGTTGTGCTTGACTCCACCTTTGGAGCTTTATGGCTGGCTTGTCACCACAAGATGTTCGCCCGATGCACTCCATTGTCTGGCTGGCCTACATTCTCAAAGAGTATAACACGTCGAGACGTGTTTCTTCAAATATGAGTCATGCCTCACTCAGGATTTCTCAATAGTCGCATTTCAGCCGTTGCCAAACCCCCTTACACGTAGAGGTTTCTTGCCGATCTGCTGCGTCGCCCTGGCAGGCCACCCCACCCCATGTAAACAAGAGCAACTGGTGTGGAGTGTGGCGCGAATGCGCCACACTCCACACCAGTTGCTCTTGTTGTCCTCTGTCGCCAGAGGCGACAGAGGGAAAAGCGCGAAGAAACCTCTACTTGTAAGTGCCAAACCTCTCCCCAGGAAAAAAGAGGATCGGAGGCAGCGCAGTCGCACTGCCTCCGATCCTCCAAAACAGGTGGGTGGGCGGGGAAAGAAAGTCTTTTGAGTGACCCTGCGTCCTGGTCTGCGTTCGTTGACAGAACGGACGACAACATTATAGAATGGACACATGGCACTTAAACGAATGGACAACATCGGCATCGTAGTGGAGTCCCTCGATGCTGCTATCTCTTTTTTCGCTGAACTCGGACTCGAACTCGAAGGGCGAGCCATGCTAGAAGGCGAGTGGGCAGGGCGCGTCACTGGACTGGGCGACCAGCACGTTGAGATCGCCATGATGCGCACGCCAGACGGCCACAGCCGGATCGAACTCTCGCGATTTATCGCGCCTCCTGTGGCCGCTGATCACCGGAAGGCCCCAGTTAACGCTCTGGGCTATCTACGCGTCATGTTTGCCGTGGACGACATCGACGATACGCTTGCCCGGCTCCGCAAGCACGGCGCAGAGCTTGTCAGCAGCGAAGTGGTCCAGTACCAAGACGTATATCGGCTCTGCTACATCCGCGGCCCTGAAGGACTTATCATCGGGCTGGCCCAAGAACTCGGCTGAGTCGCCGCGATTTCACATGGATCTTGCCTGAACCAGCCGAGGACATGGATGTAAAAGGGGTTGACCCATAAATTCGCCAATTTCTACTCATGACGCATATTACAAAAACGAGGGATGACTCATAGAGAAAAAGATGGACGATGGCAGCGCGATCGCGCTGCCACCGTCCATCCAAGATCTGCATCCAATCTTCCCATTTACAAATTGGCAAGATATCTCTGGGAGAAGCGCTCGCCGACGACAAACAGCGCCGCATTCAGGCAGAGCAGGGTGGATAGCGCAACGAACATGGGAAGTTTCCAGCAGAGCAGAAGCATGGTCCCCCAGAACAGCACCGTCAGGCCAAGCAGTTGCAAGCGGCGCGTAGTGCCGGGAAACTCTTCCAGGAGCAGGGTTTGCATTTTGTCCTCGGCTACCTGGGTAAGATCAGCGTCCAGCGAGCTACCCAGAACGGCCAGGACGATATAGCCGCTGATTATTAGAGTGAGCAGCGCCAGCGCCAACAAAAATGAGAAAAAGCTCAAACCAGTCCAGATGCCCAACACCAGAGTTGAGAGCCAGCCGATCAGGAGAGCGGGCAGCAGGTAGGAGCAGAGACGAGCACGCAAGAACGTCATGAGATCACATGGAGCGACCAGATAGAGCGCCAGACGCGCTCCCTCGCCGCCGATGGCGTAGGGTGCATATTCAAGCAAGGCCAGAAAGGCTATGCCTGTAGCATAAAAGGTGATTTGCAAGATGTCGTTTAAGGACAAAGCAGCCAGCGAGGGACGCAGCAGCGGGAAGAGCAAAAGCATTGCGATTAGCAGAAACAGGCGTACCCAGGTGAAAAGATGACGGCTCTGTTGAAGCAGACCCTTAAAGAGGAGAGCGTTGAGAGGTGTGCGCCAGCGTTTGAGCAAAATCAGCGGAACTCCAGGCGCAGGCCAGATAAAGGCACGAGGCGAGCTATCGCGTCCCTGTCGCCGCTGTAAGGCCGCGAGATAGAGCAGACCAGTGCGCCTGGCCAGAGGAAACCAGCTCAGCCACTGAATCAGCAGCAGTGCGCAACTGACCATAATCCCGGTAAACGAAGCGGCTCCACCAGATAAAACGTTAATCAAGAAGGCTGCTACTTTCGGGCTAGCTAGCCCAAAGGGAAGCAAGGTGTCTGCCGTGACCCGGTGGATGTACTGAACCAACAGATAAACCAATGTATCGCTGACCACGAAGATCGCACCGTAGAGCAGCGTCCGACCAGGATGCGGCAAAACATAGCGTACCACCAGCAGGGTAGCAAACATGCTCAGCCAGACCACACAAAACGCGTTGAGTACTAGCAGCAGCAGCCAGGATAGCGCGGACCAGCCGAGAGTGAGGCTCAGAGCAAGTCCAATGACGCTGACCTCGCATAACAACCAGTTGCCTACGCCTCGCCAGAGCACATGACCGTAGAGTGCACGCAGACGCGTTGCTGGCTCGATTGGCTGAAATGTAAGGAGCAGGACTTCGTCGCCGCCGAGACCATATATCAGCGTGGCACTAACGGCAAACAGCGCAATGACCGCCCAGGCAGCCAGACAGATGAACCAGAGATGGACACTCAGAGTAACGCTCCCCTGACTCTGCCATCGGGCAACCATGGGTATGAGACGGCTCAAGGCCCAGATCGACAGAACAAGCTGAACCAGCAGAGCGAAAGTCAAACCGACGCGCATACGCCTATCAAAGCGCACAGTATTAAACGTGGAACGCAGCGAGGCTCGCCAGATAGCTTGCAGCGAGTTCATGCGGACACCTCCTGAGATTGTTGAGCGGTCAGACTGAGAAAAACGCTCTCCAGATCTTCAGCGGAGGCTAGAGTACGCAGTTCGGCGGGACTCCCCTCAGCCAGCAAATGGCCCCGGTGCAGGATACCGAGGCGCTGACAAATCTCCTCGGCAGTGGCCAGATCGTGTGTGGAGAGAAAGATTGTCGTGCCGCCAGCCGCCAGCCGCGCAAACAGATCTTTCAACCGACGCGCACTAAGTGGATCAAGTCCACTGAATGGCTCATCCAGGATCAGTACCTCCGGCTCGTGTAGAAGCGCCCCGGCCAGGGCCAGCTTGCGCTTCATCCCGAAAGAGTAGGAACCACAGAGTCGTTCGGCAAAGTCCGTCAGTTCAAGCAGATCGAGCAAAGTGGCAATCCTTTCCTCGGTCTTCCTGAGCGGCAAGCCCCGAAACTGACCCAGAAAGGCCAGAAATTCGTGTCCACTCAGGCGCTCGTAGAGCAGCGCCCGATCGGCCATATATCCCAGCGCCCTCTTTGCCTGTAGCGGCTCCCGCCAGACATCGTGACCAGCCAGCCAGACCTGACCGGTAGTTGGTTGCAGCAAACCCACCAGCATTTTGATCGTGGTCGATTTACCGGCTCCGTTGGGACCGAGAAAGCCATAGATCTCACCCTGACGTACAGCAAGCTTGAGATCGTTAACGGCGGCGAAGCCTGCATAGAGTCGAGTGAGACCCTCTGTCCGCAAAGATAGCGGAGCATCAGCAGAAACCCGCGGAAGTTCACGCCGCGCAACCGGGAGTAGTTCGCACAACTTCCCATCAGTGTGTCTGAGTTCTTCCCGCTCACTGGCGACGAGTTGTTCTGTCTGCTCCGCCTGGAGCAGATTGAGCATGGACAGAAATGCTGCACTGTCATCGAGACTGATGATAATCTGCTCGACCAGGCGAGTATGCAGGCGCAGGCGCAAGGCGACGGACTGTTTCAGACGTAGCACGACCTGACCACGCTCGGAGAAAGCCAGCATGATGCGCTGTGTGGCTGCATCATAGCGTGGAACCATCAAGGGTCCTGGCTTTTCTTCTATAGACTGTGCGGAGACAATCTGCGAGAGTGGCAGTCTGGCATGGAGATCAAGGCCATAGTGAAGTTCCAATTCGGTCGCCGAAAGACGGTGAGCGGTCCAGAGCGGACAGAGAAGCTTGCCGAACATTGCCGCCAGTAAACAGCCGAGCAGAGCCAGGATCAGCACTTGCAGGAGAGCAGTGGGGAGAAAGTGCAGCACGAGAAAGACGATCAGCATCCCCTCGCTCAGTGAGAGAAAGAGGCATGCGCCCCAGAGGCTGAGATACTGACCCCTCTGCGTGGCATAGGGGAAGACGCGGGCCGAAGTTGGAGTGGGGGAGGGTGACATAGTCATTGCTCCTGTTCAGTTTTGGACGTGACAGTGCTGGATGAGCGGTCCACAGCCAGCGCAGATGCTTTCTGGCGGAGCAGGTCAAAAAAACGCTGCTGCGCTGGTGCAACCATGCCGGACATCAGCCCGCTGAGCGCACTGGCGAAGGGACTCTCCTCGCCGATACCGGCCTGTAAGAGTTGCTGGTAGAGGGACGCTAGCTCCTGACTCTGGACATACTCATCGGCCAGTTGCTCAATTTCGGGATCGTCTGCCGCCAAATTGACCAGAGCCGCGAGACGTTCTTCGAGAGCGAAAAGATGGCGATAGTGTTCCGCGTGGTCAACAACGTGCTGAAGCGAGTTCTGGAAGCCCTGTCGATACTCGGTGGGCCAGTTGAACGAGCCAAGCATGGCATCGATCCGCTGTCCCCACTCCAACGATTCGGCGCTCAGATGAGCAAGGTGAGGCATAAGCTGTGTTTTTAGCTCTGGCGAGTAGAAGAAATAGGCGTTTTCGTCAACAGACTCAAGCTGCTTGCCACTCAGAAGCTGCTGCAAAAGGGTACGGCGCTGCTCCAGCTCAAGCATCTGAGCCGAGATCTCCTCGACCAGCGAATGCAGAGCCGCTCGCAAGGTGCTCTCGTTACTCTCGGGAGACTCGTCCAAAACCTCGCGAATACGCCCAAGCGGCAGTCCCAGGGCACGCAGACGACAGATACGCCGTAAACGCTGTAGATGCTGGACCGTATAGAGACGATAACGGCTGGCCGTGCGCTCCGGTTCAGGGAGCAGATCTATCTCGTGATAATAACGAATAGTTTTGGTTGACACCCCGACCAGTTGCGCAACTTCACCAATCTGTAACAACTCTCTCATGACGCTCTTGTTCCTTTCCTCACTAAAAGCAATAGTACAACCTTCCAGCAGGGTCAAGGTCAAGGATTGCTCAAAAGTCTTCTGGCTCCACCCCCTTTTTTAAGAAGCAGCGAGGCTGCGTGAGGGGTCGCATGCGTCCCACTACGCAACCTCGCTGCTTCTTTTCTCTAAAAAGATGCGTGATGGCAGCTTATTCGCGCTGCCATCACGCATCCAAAAATGTGCGATACTGACCACGATACGCAGTAAAAGTTCTCTTTTGAAAGGTCGTTATGAGTGTAGAGTTTAGCCTGGACAAGGTAGTAGCACAGGCGCGTGAGGGGGATGAAGAGGCGCTTGAAGCAGTCGTGCAAGGCATTCAGGGTCGTATCTACAACCTGGCCGTGCGCATGCTGTGGAACCCCGCCGATGCTGAGGATGCCACGCAAGAGATTTTGATGAAGGTAATTACCCGTCTGGACCAGTTTCGCCAGGAAAGTGCTTTCACGACATGGGTCTACCAGATCGCGAAGAATCACTTGCTCACGACGCGGAAACGCCGAACCGAAACGAACCCCATCACGTTCGCGTTCATCGGGGATGAACTTGAAGCGATCGAAGCTGAAAATGTCCGCTCCAATCACGTTCTTGAGAGCCAGGAGGGAGTTGAGCAAGAATTGCTTGTCAAAGAACTCCAGCTCCGCTGTACCCTGGGAATGCTGCTTTGTCTGGACCGCGAGCACCGACTCGCCTATATCCTGGGCGAGATCTTTGAGGTCAGTGGCGCTCAGGGGGCTGCCATTCTCGCCATCAGCGAGGCGGCCTTTCGTAAACGCGTCTCGCGAGCACGAGCACGACTTCAGAGGTTTATGCAGCCGAACTGTAGTCTGGTCAATGAGTCAACAGAGTGCAGTTGCGTTCGCCAATTCAAGCAGAGTTCCTCAAGCGAGAAACGCAGGCTCGCTACCCTGCTCGCCACGCATCCGCTAGGGGCCAGTGCCTTCCAGCCAGATGCGGGCTTGCGGGCAGAGGCCCATGAGTTTGGCCATCTGGAACAGATCGCCGCCATCTTTCGGAGTCATCCGTCTTTTGTCGCCTCGGACCGCTTTATGCCAGCGATCAAGAAGCTCCTCGCCAGCGAAACATTCCATATATTCGAGATCTAAGAGCAAGCCTATCTCTTGTAGCGGTAGCGGTACGCTTTACTCGACAATCAAGGTGACCGGAATATTGCCACGTGTGGCGTTGGAATAAGGACAGACCTGATGAGCGACCTCGACCAGCTTTTCAGCGGTCTCTTTATCCACCCCTGGGATGCTAATACGTAAGGTCACGGCCAGCTCAAAGCCGCCTTTTCCGTTGGGTCCAATCTCAACCTGGGAATGAATGGTCGAAAGGCCAGCCTCTACATGTTGACGACGCGCAACTTGAATCAGGGCTGACTGAAAGCAGGCCGCGTAGCCAGCGGCAAAGAGCTGCTCAGGGTTGGTACCCTCACCACCATCGCCGCCCATCTCGGCAGGTGGACTCAACTTGACATCGAGATGTCCGTCCGACGACTGCGCATGACCACCTCTGCCTCCTTGAACAGTTACTTCTGCTGTATAAAGTGTTTTCATTCTCTCTGATGCTCCTTCTATTCTTCGTATGCTTTGATATTCTTCTGATCCCTGTGCTTTAGAAGGATGAAATGGCACAATCGTTGGAAGGTACTTCTGCCAGCAACCATCCAACATCTGACCTTCTTTGAGCTCTGCCTCTAAATGGCAGGCACACAGGTGACATATACATCAATAACAGTCTCGATACTTTTTTTATTCTGCCTGACCCCATACATCTGTCACCCTGATGTTTGGACCAGCGTATAACAAAACTGCCAGGAGCCGATCTCGCTCGCTCCTGGCGCAAAAAGCGTTAAACAGGAGGGAGGCATTACTCAGCCAGAGCACGCAGCTCGCGTCAGGGATGACTGCGCCACTCGCGTCTCATACAGAGCAGCCCGCCATCAGGATCAGCCAGGTACCATTGAAACGAGGGCTGCCCAGAATGTTCCATGCTCGATAGAGTTCTCTTCTCTCAAAGTTTATTTATGTCAAATTTAATTATCTTATCAAAGTAATATACTCTATACATTTCTACATTTTTCTGTTACAATATAAAAACAACAATTATCACAGCCATTTCAAGCCTCTTTTACAGGAGCGCTACCATTACTTACTTCGGGCTAACCTGAATTACAGGGGAAGGCAGAGAGGTTAGCAAAAAAATCCTGTGCAGGCGTCCAGGAGACACGAAGAAATAGTCAAGTAGAGGGCACTCATGGAAACACCTTATCTTGTCTTTTGTTGCTATGCACGTAAGGATCAAAGGTATCTTCAAGATCTGAAGACGAGCCTGAAGTCTTTAGAACGTGAAGGATTGATTGCTGTAAAAGCTGATATAGATATCACTCCAGGAAAGGAACTCGATGAATATCGGCGAAGCTGCCACCTGCCGGAACCAGAATCATCGGCTGCGGCTGGCCCGCGAACTTATCTGAGACATACTTCACGAACAGCAGGACGAGGATATAATCCTTGTATTGCGAAGCCCTCTCTGCCAGGGCAAGCCCTGCTGGTATTTAAGCTGTCTATATATGGCTGAGCAAGCTTTATTGCCAATCTTCCTTCACTGACTGTGCGTCTTATCTAAGAGCCATCCTGAAGATGAACTGGTGTAAACAGAGTAGTGATGAGTCTCTATATTATCACCATCCGAATTGAGATCAATTGTGTCTCCTGTTATGCTCGTGAAAGGTTGATTAAAGACCTGTGAAGAAACCCCTGCCACAAGATCATCTTCACTGAGGGGCTGAAGGCCTCCACCTCCAATCACTTCTTTAAGGGTTGTGATAACGATATTGGCCGCATCGTAGGCATTCCCACTATAAGGTCCTGGCATTTCACTATTGAAGCTTTCGTGATATTTCTTGAGCAAAGCCGATGGAAGGGGGACAGCCGGAAATGTAGCCGTGATGTTAGCAAAGTTAGCACCCACATCAGTAAAAAAGCCCGCCCCCTCCTCATAGATAGCACTCGGCACAAACAACGGAATCAATGGATTTGTCTGTGGATCGATTGGGTTTGTCAATCCATGACGAAGTTGACTCACATTTTCAGATAACGTGTTGCTGACCAATCCACTATAGAAAATCGCATCTGGATGCGGAAAACTGTTTTGAATAGTATTTGCCAATATAGTCATATCATAATAGTTAGAAT
>DAOTTL010000457.1:0-17381 GCA_034438135.1 Ktedonobacteraceae bacterium
GTTTCGTTGGTTTGATCGGTCTTGCATCTCTGCGGGGTTCATTTTGCTCAGGCTATTGGCCAGGTCCGTGTTTCCTGAAAGTCTGGCTTTGATCAACCATTGGATGCCCTGCTCATTGGCGGTAAGGTGAGCCAGGTGGTCTTTAGGACTCCAGGCGGATGCGCCGGATACGCCACTCTCTGTACAGGGTCGCACAAAGTCTGCTGGTGAGAGTTCCTGGAAATAAGCGCTGATTTGCTCTTGCGAATGTGCAAGTGCATCTTGAATTTCTGTGCGTGTCAATATAAAAACCCTCCTTGATAAATATAACATACCATTGCTATCGATCTCTTTTTATGACGTTCAAGTTGAAATTTGACTAGCAAGTCACGATATTGTATCATGTTGCTGTACTATGTCGAAAGGTATGAGCAAGAGCAACAGTCGTCATATCTGATCGAAAGGAGATTGCGGCAATGGATGCTGAGATAACGCAAGTAAAAAAAGGAAAAGTTCAAGTAGGTGATAATGCTCCTGTCTTTTCGCTCCCGGGAACTAATGGGAATATGGTGAGTCTGAAAGATTTTCTTGGGAAGAGCGCAATTGTGCTCTACTTTTATCCTAAAGACAATACCAGTGGTTGCACTGCGGAAGCATGCAGTTTTCGCGATAACTACGAGGTTTTTAAAGAGGCGGGAGCCGAAGTGATTGGCGTCAGTGGAGACTCGGCGACTTCTCACGAGGGTTTTGCTTCTCGTCACAGCCTGCCGTTCGTTCTTTTAAGCGATGGCCGTGGCACTTTGCGCAAACTCTATGGGGTTCCAACCTTTCTGGGAGTTATCCCTGGACGTGTAACATATGTGATTGATAAACAGGGTATTATTCGGCAGATTTTCTCTGCAATTACTCCTGGACAACATGTAGCAGAGGCTTTGAAGATGATTCAATCTATCGCTCAG
The DNA here is from genome assembly GCA_034438135.1 of Ktedonobacteraceae bacterium. Classification (GTDB taxonomy): domain Bacteria; phylum Chloroflexota; class Ktedonobacteria; order Ktedonobacterales; family Ktedonobacteraceae; genus Paraktedonobacter. The sequence continues at coordinate 939 of DAOTTL010000457.1, forward strand.
GAGTAACCAGGGTTTCGCAAAGTTGTTCTTTTCCCGTTCACTTAAGGAAGAAAAGAGGCATTTCGGGCGTCGCGCCATGCGCGACGCCCGAAATGCCTCAAAAAAGAATGGAGAGCATATTGTTCAGCAGGCAAAAAAAGAGGAGTATGCGTGCGATATCTTTTTTGGAGTATCAGTACGTGCCTCTCAAGAATTGTTACTTGTTACCAGCTTCTTAGGCGTTTTATGGAGAATGCCAGTTTTTATAATGCTGGCAAAAAGCTAGGCATAGAACAGTTGACAGAGAGCTGTTCTGTCAGTTATACTTCTCGTAACCGGTTACGTAACCGATCACGGTACCAGTTACGGGAAATAGTTCGGTGAGTAAACCGTTTTGAAAAGGTATGGGCGATGGTTGAGAAATTGACGATTAAAGACATTGCGAGGTTGGCAGGGGTTTCAAAGGCGACCGTCTCACGAGTATTGAATCAGAAGCCAGATGTGGACTCGGAGACTCGTGAGCGTATTTTGCGCATTATGGAGGATCAGAGTTTTGTGCCCAGCATTGCCGCATCAGGTCTGGCAGGGGGGCGCAATCGACTGCTCGGTGCACTGGTCCCCTCTCTCTCGTGGCCACTCGTTCCAGAACTGGTTCGAGGGGTTGGAGAGTCTATCGGGAGTACTTCTTATGAGCTTATCCTGTACAGTATTACCGATGATAATCACGAGAAAGATCATAGTGCCATCATCGATCGCATCATTGGAAACAAGCTGGTTTCTGGTTTGCTCGGTGTGTTTCCAGGACTCTCAACCAGTTACCTGATCAAGCTTCACTCGCCCGACTTTCCAGTTGTGATGGTTGATGACCAGGTAGAACCAGTCCAGGGGGTGCCCTGGATAAGTGTTGATAATTGGAAGGGCGCGTATGACGCAACGCTCCACCTGATTCGTCTGGGGCATAGTCGCATTGCGCATATTCAGGGACCTCTGAAGTATCTGGTGTCGCGTGATCGCTATCAGGGTTACTGCGATGCTCTGCGTGAGAGGGGTGTTCCTCTCGATCCAGCGCTTGTGCTGGAGGCGGACTTCAGACCTCCCATAGCACGTATCTGTACAAATACGTTACTTGAACTTCCCGCCTGGCAGCGTCCAACGGCCATCTTTGCCGCGAGCGATTATATGGCCTATGGCGCTATTTCGGCAGCGAAGCAACATGGAATGCGCGTTCCAGAGGATCTGGCAATCGTCGGTTTTGACGATAACGTCACCTCCGCTCATATGGAACCCGCACTCACTACCGTCCACCAACCATTTTATGAGATGGGCCGTCGCGCCAGTGAGCTTCTCCTGTCACTTGTTGAGGCTCCTCACCCTGTCAATGGTCCAAATTATAACGGTCGAATGGCTGAGCCTTCTTCGTTAACCTCTCGGGCAGTGCACTTTAAAATGCCAGCCAATCTCATCGTGCGCTCATCCTGCGGAGCATCCCAGGGGGTTTCTATTGATAAATAAAAGGAGGTTTCTACCTTTACTGTCTTCAGGTGCCTCTCTACCCTTGAAAAGAGGTGACAGGGGCTAACGAACACCCATTTATCACTTGTTTTTGTGGTTTCATCTTGCAACGGTTTAGATCGGTACGTACATCTTGTCGTAACGTTGTCCGGTTTTCCTGTTGTCTTTTTGCAACACTGTAGGAGTCAAGCGATCTCGCTGTGCGTGGATCACCAACGACATGTTTTTCCAATTTTTAGGAGGTTCAACATGACTCCCTCTTTTGCTCTCTATCGTCAGAGAGTCCGTCCAAATTTCGCCGTGACAGTCTGCTCGCTCCTGGTTGTACTGGGTACTTTGCTTGTTGCCTGTGGTAGCACAAGCTCTACAGCCACCAATCGTGCGTCAACGCTGCACGTTCTATCTGCTCCTGGGCAGGGCAATCCTGATTTTTTTAATCCGTACTTCAATACCAACCAGGGCAGCGATTTCGGCTCTCAGGGGTTGCTCTACGAATCGCTATACTTTACAAATCAGTACGATGGTTCTACCCAGCCCTGGTTAGCCTCTAGCTATCAATACTCCAGCGATTTGACCCAGCTGACCTTTCATCTGCGCACTGATGTGAAATGGAACGATAATACGAGCCTCACGAGCGCCGATGTAACGTATACCTTTAATCTGATGAAACAGTATCCAGCGCTTGATCAGACTGGGGTCTGGTCGATACTCAAGAGTGTTGGGGCTCCCGATGCCAATACAGTTGTCTTTACGCTGGTACACCCGGACAGTACGGGACTTTTCCGAGTGGGCGATCAAGTCTTTATTGTGCCTCAGCATATCTGGTCCAAGGTCCAGGGCGATCCCACCAAGTATGCCAATGATACGAACCCCGTTGGTACTGGTCCCTATACGCTTACAAATCATAGCTCTGACCTGGTCACCTACGATGCTAACCCTAATTACTGGGGCACCAAGCCACAGGTGAAGAAGATTCAGATTCCTTCGATCAAGGATAATTCGACCGCAATTACTGCGATGATTAAAGGACAACTGGACTGGATGGGGACTGGTTGGAATCCTGACTATGATAGTTTGTATACGGATAAGGACCCGGCCCACAATCATACCTGGTTCTCCGCAAGCAATACTGTCATGCTGTACTTGAATCTGAGCAAAGCTCCTTTCAATAACCTGCTGGTTCGTAAAGCTATTAACGCCGCGATTGATCGTACTCAGTTGCCCCAGGGCGTGGCGAAGTATGCGGGAGTTGCCAACCCAACCGGGGTGATTGTGCCACTGCTGAGCAGTTGGATTAGCTCGCAATATCAAAGCATGGCCTTTGATACTGGCAAAGATAAAGTTGCCAGTTATATGCAACAGGCGGGCTTCAAGAAGGGTAGCGATGGTTTCTATCAGGATGCCAGCGGTAAAACTTTCACGATGGCGATCGATGTAGTCAACGGTTGGAGCGATTTCGATCAGGACGTACAGTTCATGGTCAATGATCTGACTCAGGCAGGCATTAAAGCCTCGGTCAGTATGCAGAGTGACTATGCACCGCTCTATAAGGCCATTTCAACTGGCGATTATGACGCTGCTATCTACGGGACAAATTCTGGCCCCACCCCGTATTATCCTTTCCAGGCTCTGCTCAGCAGTGCTAATTCTGCTCCTGCTGGTCAAGCCGTAGTTGGAACTAACTTCGAACGTTGGGATAAGACCACCAGCAATGGCTTCTCAGCTCAGACGGATGCGTTACTTGCTCAGTATGAGGCGGCCAGTGATCCCAATGCTCAGAAGCAAGCTATTCAGGGCATTGAGGCGATTATGGTGAGCCAGTTACCCGTCCTACCTTTGACGGTCAATGTGTACTGGGATGAGTACTCGACGAAGAACTGGACTGGTTGGCCAACTGCTGCAACCCCCTACGATTCAGGTGCTCCTTATAATCAGCCTGATGCCGAGAATGTTATTCTCCATCTGAAACCGGCAGCTTGATTGTAGTGCATTCTGCTCAATGTGAGCTTTCTCCTGTGCTTTGTTTCCTACTCGTTTCTCAATCGCTTGATGGTTATCTCCCTCTCTCTCCTCAGAGAGAGGGGGATAACCAGGGCATAGTTCCTGGACTCCGGTCAAGGGATGGATGCAATCCCCCTTACATCCCCGCTTGCTACAGGAAGTCTGATAAACTATCGTTACTGTAGGAGACAGAAGCACAGAGAGGAGTGCTACGGTTACCTTACCTTTCCTCCATGGACACGTTTGTTGCAAAGGAGACGATGCATGCGCTACCTTTTGAGGCGTCTGAGTTTCTATCTGGTGGCATTATGGGCCGCGGTTACGGTAAATTTCATTCTTCCGCGGTTGATGCCAGGTGATCCGGCTGAGGCGTATATCGCTAAACTTCAATCGCAGGTTTTGTCACAGACGCAAATCGCTGCGATCCAGGCGGAGTTTGGAGTAAATCCTGGGGTTCCTATCTGGCAACAGTATTTTGATTACTTGAGTGCCATTTTGCATGGAAATCTGGGGATTGCGACCTCGCAATTTCCTTCGCAGGTCTCAACCATTCTCGCTGAGAGTTTGCCCTGGACCGCTGGTCTTGTGGGAGCCTCGTTGATTATCAGTTTTTTGATTGGGACGTTGGTCGGGATTGGAATTGCCTGGAGACGTGGTTCCTGGCCTGATACGGTTATCCCTCCCATCCTGACGTTTTTCTCTGCTGTGCCTTATTTCTGGATGGGATTGGGTACTATCTATGTTTTCGCTGTTGGTTTGAACTGGTTTCCTACAGATAGCGGTTATGATGTGTTCAATGCTACTCCCGGCTGGAACATGGATTTCATTGGGAGCGTGGTGCAGCATGCTATCCTGCCAGTGATTACGCTGGTGGTTGGTTCGCTGGCTGGCTGGGTGCTGACGATGCGCAATGCGATGGTGACGACTCTTTCGGAGGATTATGTGCTGATGGCGCGAGCCAAGGGACTCTCGGAAAGGCGTACCATGTTTTTTTATGCGGCTAGAAATGCGATTTTGCCGAGTGTGACAAGTTTCTCTATCTCACTGGGCCTGGTTGTCAGTGGTTCGTTGTTGACGGAGATTGTGTTCAACTATCCTGGAATTGGGTTTGCGCTGTATAAGGCGGTGCAGGGAGACGATTATGCTCTGATTGAGGGCTGTTTTCTGGTTCTGGCATTGGCTGTCTTGATTGCGAATTTTATGTCCGAACTGGTCTATACATTTCTCGATCCGCGCGTACGTCAGGGAGGGAGTAACTGATGCAAGTGACCAGTTTAACCGATCAGCATATCGAGTCCTCGACTTTGTTGGATCGCATGAAGGGTCGAGGAAGCAGTCTCATTCGTGTGTTGACCTCAAATCCCAAAATCGCTGTGGGAGCTGGGACGGTCGCGCTGTTTGTGTTGGTGGCGATTGCCGCACCGCTGCTTACGCCCTATAACCCCGATGCGACGGTGGTAAGGGGATCGCTCGCTCCGTCTGCTGCTCATATTCTGGGCACAACGGGTCTGGGTCAGGATATGTTTGCGCAACTGGTCTACGGTGCGCGAGTTTCGCTGTTGATCGGATTTAGCGTTGCGATTGGCTCTACCATTTTACAGGTTTTTTTTGGTCTGACCTCTGCCTACTTTGGTGGTCTGGTAGATGAGGTGCTCTCGCTGCTCATGAACATCTTCCTGGTTCTGCCGAGTCTGCCTCTGACGATTGTGCTGGCCTCTCTTGCTGGTGCGGCCAGCAAGAATGAGACGTTGATTGCGCTCGTTTTGATCGTTACTTCCTGGAGCTATGGGGCACGCGTGTTGCGGGCACAGACGCTTTCGTTGAAGGAACGTGAGTTTGTAGCTGCCTCTGTTGTGACGGGTGAGTCGCCGTTGCGGATCATTTTCTCGGAGATTTTGCCGAACGAGATCGCGCTGGTGGCTTCGACATTTATCGGAACCTTTGTGTATGCAATTCTTTCCGAGGTGGCTCTGGAGTTTCTGGGACTTGGAGATATCTCGAAAGCGACCTGGGGAGTGATTCTCTATTGGGCGCAGATCAATGCGGCGTTGATTACGGGTAAGTGGTGGCAATTTGTGCCTGCGGGCCTGTGTATCGCGTTTCTCTGCGCTGGCTTGACATTTATCAATTTTGGGATCGATGAGTTAGCGAATCCTCGCTTGAGGACGGAGCGTCCCCTGCGCAGACGACGGTTGACGGGAAGGAGAAAGGTGGCGGCGTGATGGTACCGGATACGACCGACATTGGTGGATTTGCAAGGATCTCTGAGGAGAAGAGCAGTGCCTTATTGGAGGTGAAACACCTCAATGTGGACTATATAACGGGTGACACGATTGTCCATGCAGTGAATGATGTGAGTTTTACGCTTCATCGTGGACAGATCCTGGGTCTGGCAGGTGAGAGTGGCAGTGGCAAATCGACCCTCTCTCACGCCATCACCCGTCTGTTGCAGTCTCCTGCCACAATTAGCGGAGGCGAGATCTGGTACTATCCAAGGCTTGATCGGTCTCTTGAGGGTGAACAGGTGCGCCCTTTGCGCAGGAAGGGCAAACAGGTAGAGGGGATCGCAGCGGATGCGCCACTTAACGTCCTTGAACTCTCGCCCGATGAGTTGCGGGTATTTCGCTGGCGGGAACTGGCGATTGTTTTTCAGAGTGCTATGAACGCTTTGAACCCGGCGCTGCGTATTGAGGCGCAGATCGTGGATGTCTTGCAGGCGCATAATCCGTTGATGAGTCATGACGAGCGTCATCAACGCGCCCTGGAACTATTCCGTCTGGTGGGTATTGCTCCTGACCGTTTGCGCAGCTATCCCCATGAATTGAGCGGTGGCATGCGTCAGCGAGCTGTGATTGCGATTGCGCTGGCTCTTCAGCCAGAGGTCATTATTATGGATGAGCCGACGACGGCTCTGGATGTGGTTGTACAGCGCGATATTCTGGTGGAACTGATGAGATTGCGAGAACTGCTAAACTTTTCGGTGATCTTTATCACGCATGATCTCTCGCTGTTGCTGGAGATTGCTGATCAAGTATCGATTATGTACGCGGGCCGCATTGTGGAGAGTGCCTCGTGTGAGGAGCTCTATCGTCATCCACATCATCCATATACGTATGGATTGTTACACTCGTTTCCTTCGCTGCATGGTCCGAGAGAGAGGATGCGTGGCATTCCTGGCTCTCCTCCCGATCTGCGCAATATTCCATCTGGCTGTGCTTTTCATCCACGTTGTCCACATGTGTTTGATATGTGTTCCGCACGTTTACCCCATCTGGAGGTACCTCAGAGGAAGGGTGTGCATATTGGTGCGGGAGGACTGGAGCAGGACGGTAAGCTGGGTTCCGAGAGGCTCTCGCTTCGATCTCAGCGAATTCAGGTGGCATGCCATTTGTATGATGCTGAACGTTTGAGTGCGGATGAGGGACAGATTGTGGATCAAGCCCCTCTTTGGGAAAGGCAAAGCGATCAATGAGCGGCAAGCATATTGAGGAACGACAAGATTTGCCAGCTAGCGCGGCAAAGGAACGGCAAGATCTGCCAGCCAACGTGGAAAGAGCAGATGAACTGAACATGCATCCGGCTGAGCATGCCCTGGATGATAGTTCAACAGGAGATAGACAGTCCGAGGTTCCCATCTACGAACAGCAAACGTCTGAGCCGGAAGCGGGAGCGCAGGTCCAGGCCGAGCCAGTTTTGGAGGTGATCCACCTGAGGAAAGACTTTCCTCTGCGCGGGATCAAGTGGTTTGGACCGGCGCGGGCTGTACACGCGGTAGAGGATACAACGCTGGGTTTGTACGCCGGAAGAACCACGGCCCTGGTGGGCGAGAGTGGCAGCGGGAAGACGACTGTAGCCAGGCTGCTGGCTTGTCTGCATCAGCCGACGAGTGGGATTCTTCGTTTCAAAGGGGTGCCTGTCAAGAAGGGAAGACGCGCGTTACGAAGCTATCGTCGTCAGGTCCAATACATCTTTCAGGATCCTTTTTCATCGCTGAACCCGGTACATAGTGTGCGCTATCATCTGGGTCGTCCCCTGCACATCCACGGCTATGTCCATAACGCGAGAGAAGAGCGTGAGCAAGTTCTTGCCCTGCTTGAACGAGTCAATCTGGTTCCTGCTGAACAGTTTATCGATAAATTTCCCCATCAACTCAGCGGGGGACAGCGTCAGCGCATTGCCATTGCCCGAGCGCTGGCGGTTCGGCCCTCGATTATTCTGGCAGATGAGCCGGTCTCGATGCTGGATGTCTCGATTCGGCTGGAGGTGCTGAATTTGCTGCTGCGTCTCAAAGAGGAGGATGGGCTGGCTTTTCTTTTTATCACACATGATATTGCCAGCGCTCGCTACTTTGCTGAGGATGTATTAGTGATGTACGCGGGACAGATGGTTGAGGGTGGACCGACGGAAGAGGTAATCCAGCGTCCTAAGCATCCTTATACGCAACTGTTGCTCTCAGCCGCGCCCGATCCCGATACAATGGGACACAGGCAGGCAGCGCAATCATCGATGCAGGTTAAAGATAACGGAGAGGTAGAGACGCATGCGGTTGAGACCGTTTTTGACCTGCGGGGAGAGCCGCCGAGTTTGATCAACCCACCGACCGGTTGCCGTTTTCATCTACGCTGTCCCCATGCTATGCCAGTCTGTCGTCAGTCTTATCCCCCCCGGACCGAGCTGGGCGATGGACATTGGACGCACTGCTTTCTCTATGGGAAAAAAGAGGAGATGTCTGGAGAGGAGGAAGAAATGAAGTAGGGCATCTTCTGTATTACTCTGATGTTGTTTAACAAAGGTTTTAGTAGATGAGCAAAGAATATCTTTGTGCGTAGCCCGGATGAACATTGACCGGCAGTCAGCCGGACCGTTACCAGGAAAGCACTAGTGACAGGCTATATATGGTGCCTGGCAGAGGAGACTTCATGAGTATTACGAATGATGAGGCATCCGTTGAAAAGCTTCAGCGGGAGACGCTGGCAGAACCAGTGGCTGCTACCTTTCCACCTAATTTTCTCTGGGGGGCCGGTACTTCGGCGTATCAGATAGAGGGTGCAGTGCATGAGGATGGGCGTGGCCCTTCTATATGGGATCGTTTCGCAGCGATGCCAGGCAAGACTTATCAGGGAGAGACTGGTGAGGTTGCCGCGGACCACTATCATCACATGGAAAAAGATGTTGAACTGATGGCTGCGCTCAATCTGGGCGCTTATCGTTTCTCGATCGCCTGGCCGCGTATTCTACCGCAGGGTACAGGTGCCGTGAACGAACGAGGGCTGGATTTTTACGATCGTTTAGTGGATGCCTTACTTGCGCGAGGGATCAGTCCACTCGCTACGCTCCATCACTGGGATCTTCCTCTGGCGTTGTTGGATCGTGGTGGCTGGCTGGCACGAGATACGGCGTATGCGTTTGCTGACTATGCGGAGGTGGTAGTGCGCCGTCTGGGAGATCGTGTGAACTGGTGGCTCACTCAGAATGAGCCATGGTGTTCTTCTTACCTGGGCTATGCGATGGGCATCCATGCGCCCGGCCTGCATGATAAGCAGTCTGCGGTAATTGCGGGTCATCATATTATGCTCGCGCATGGACTGGCTGTTCCGCGTCTGCGTGCCCATCTCTCGCTTCAAGCCCAGGTCGGAATTGCTATTGACTTCTATCCAGTCTATCCGGCTGATAACCGACCGGAGACGCTATTGGCGGTCAAACAGGCTGATAGTTTTCGCAATCGTTGGTTCCTTGATCCAGTTTTCCGTGGAAGTTACCCGGAGGATCTTTTTACTCTGTTGGGTGTATCTCCTCCTCCTATTCAAGAGGGTGATTTTTCGATCATTTCGACTCCTATTGATTTTCTGGGGGTGAACTATTACTCGCGTATGCTGGTGCGGGGAAGAGCTAATCCTGTGATGGTCGCGGAGGAAGCAGTACCTGGGGAAGATACCAGTTATGAGGCCGTTGAGCGCATTCCTGGCTCTTCTTACACGGAAATGGGTTGGGAGATCTTTCCTGATGGGCTGGCGACTATTCTGAAGCGCATTCACGATGAGTACAGTCCAAAGGCGCTAGTTGTGACTGAAAGTGGTGCGGCCTTTGCGGATCAGCAGGATAGTAACGGCGGTATTCACGATCAGCAGCGCGTCGATTATCTGCGCAGACATATTCAATCGCTTGGTCAGGTTGTGGATCAGCAAGTACCGGTTAAGGGCTATTTTGTCTGGTCTCTGCTGGACAATTTTGAGTGGTCACAGGGATATCAGAAGCGTTTTGGACTGGTCTATGTGGATTATCCCACGCAGAGCCGGATTATTAAGGACAGTGGACTCTGGTATGCGAATTTTATTCGCTCCCAGAAGTAGGGAACATCGTGTATATGAGTCATCTCGAAAAGAGAGCATGTTGGCGGAGCTTCAGCCCCGCCAACATGCTCTCTTCTCTACTGTCTTACTATTTTTGTTGAACAGGTTCAACCCCAACCTGCGAGAGTTCCGCCAGGAACTCGCACATTTCTTGTTCGCTCTGGGCAGTACTCACTTTAAGATTGATTTTGAGCAGCGTTGAAGCGTTTTGTACGGTCTCCAACTGCTCTTTTACTAGAGCAGCAATCTCTGGAAAACGCACCTGTACAACCTCCTGAATGCCCTGTCGCATCTCTTGCAACACTTGCTGAATACCCTGTTCAAGACCTCGCTGAACGCCCTGTTCGAGGCCCTGTTTAAGACCTCGCTGAACGCCCTGTTCGCGGCCTTGCTCGCGACCCTGTTCAAGGCCTTGTTCAAGGCCCTCTTTCAATGCTTCATCCCGAAGCTGTTCGCTAATCATCTGGTAGGCCCAGGTTTTGCGTAAAATGTCTTGGTGCACAAAAAACCTCCCGAAAAACCACTCGCGCTCTTGTGGTTCTGTAAAAACCAGGCTTCCCAACAGATAAGAGGAGGCCAGCAAATCTGCCTTCTCCCTGTGGGCAAGCTGTTCAATCATCGATTGGACAAGCCGAAGCTCTTTACCTCCCTGCGTGAGTGGCAAGAGTGGCAGTAACGCTTCTGATCTCTGTGCCAGAAGCTGTTGCGCCGAGATCTCCCACATCTTGATCACACCGAAATGAAAGTGCAATATCTCTTTCCCATCGACAAAGTACCTGATATAGGGCGAGGTGGCAACCCTACCTTTCTTTTCTCTGTGTACATAGATCACATACGAATACACCGGCAGCTTGTGCTGAAGCGACGCCATCACGTTATATTGTAACATGCGATCGCTCATCTTGGTGTCTTTCATCACTTGAAATTCCAGGTGTAACAGTGCCCGTCGCCCTTTCAAGCTCACTTCCAGCAACGCATCCGTATATCGATGTTTGATATGTAACTCACTGTTGCGTTCACGTACAAATGTGGCATCCTTCTCGACCCACGCAACATACTCGTTCGGACAGACTTCTACTAACTGTTTCCAAAAGTGGTCCCATGGACCAGCCATACACTTTACCTCACTTACGACTCGATTGTGATGAACAGAGCGGCTTCTCGTTCACTCACGATTCTCATGTCAATGTACCATAAAACGAGTTATTCGTCAATACGAATACTCATATGTTTTTCGTATACGAGATTTATTCATGAATATAGCATTATTTTCTATATCATCTTCAGGTCCACTCGCGGCCCCAGTACGTCGCTGGAGCCAGAAAAACTGATGCAGAAGTCTCAAGCGCTGAAGGAGATTTACATCCTGGTATTCTATGTAAGATCAGATCTCATGCGCGAGGGGCTGGAATTCTTCGTCGCTTATGCTGTCGAAGGCACAGTGACAGCACAGGTCTCCACTATTTTATTTCTCAAGGCCGCTGGAGCCGCTTATCAGATGTTGGAGAAGAGACATAGACAGGTGCAGTTCGTCCTGGAGAGGGTCAGGGTACTATAAACCAGTACACGATTGATCAGTACACCTATGTCCCATAGACGATAGCGCAAGATGGCAAATGCCAGTGCGAAAGAGTTGAGGCAGGAGATCGAAAGCCATTTCATCTATGCTCCTGCTGATTGTTTGCGTGAGAGCTATCTGTCCAGGCAGGCTTAGATTTCTTCCCTGATATCGTATCATGTAATCGTCTCACAAACATTACTGAGGTCATTCCGAACTGCTGGAATTCGCGGACATGCGAGATGATCTCATTTTCTGTGCCCTGGCTTTTCAGCATGTTTCGACTCGATTTTCTTTTGCTCATTCTCTGGTCCGGCGATCTTTTGCGAGGATCGCCGGATTGTGATTTACATTCGTGTACTGGTACATATGCTGTGAAAGGAAGGTTTTTATATGGTTGCTTCTAAAGAAGATCAGCGTCTCAGTCTTATATCTACCATTGTGAATGATGGTGTTAACTGGATGGAACAGGAGATGCCGCGTTTCCTCCAGGATTTGGAGGTGCTCAGTCTGACTGAGTCGCCCTCGGAGGATAAGGCGGGCCTTGACCGTATGGCGGACCTGCTTGCCGGTTTGCTGCAACAGGTCGGAATGCAGACTAAGATTGCCGAACATCCACGCGGCAACGCGGTTCTGGGAACCTTTATGGGAACGAGGTCGGACGCGCCGACGTGTTTGTTGATTGGACATCACGATACCGTTCATCCAGTGGGCGTGGCCCGGTCGCGTGTGCGCACCGAGCCGGACAGATTTTATGGTCCTGGAACGGTGGATATGAAGGCTGGACTGCTCCAGGGTATTTATGCTCTGGCGATATTGAGGCAGCAGGGCTATACAGATTTTGGAAAGCTTCTTTTTCTGTCAGTATCGGACGAAGAGATTGCCTCGCGCTATCATCTTGACCTGATTGAACAGGTGGCCCGCGAGAATCCCTATGTCTTTGGACTGGAAGGGGCGAGATCTGTAGGGAATGTTGTGCTCAGGCGTAAGGGATGTATCCAGTATCGCCTGACGGCAGAGGGCGTGGCGTCTCACGCGGGCAGTGCTCCCGAACGGGGACGCAACGCCGTCGTGGAATTGGCCCATCAGATCGTGCAGGCGCACCAACTGATGGGCTGGCGAGAAGGTATGACTATCAACGCAGGCCCTATCCAGGGAGGATCGAGAGCGAATATTGTCTCAGACTTTGCCGAGATCGTCTTTGATATGCGCTTTTTGCACCCACAGGATCGTCTTGATGCTGAAGCCCAATGGCACGAGTACCTGACCAATCAACTGGTACCAGGAGTTAAACTGACCCTGTTACCGGAGCCGAACTGGATGCAGCCGATGGTTGCGAATGATAAGAGTCTGTCCATGGCTCAACAGGTTCGGTTGATCTCGGAACAGATACTCAAGACTCCCTTTGATCCTGAGACCAGAGGGGGAGGCTCGGATTGTTGCAACACTTCGGCTGTGGGCAACCCCTCGATTGATGCCCTTGGCGCGATCGGCGGAGGTGCACACACATCTGAGGAGTACGTCGTACTATCACCTGTTCCACAGCGTACCGCCCTGCTGGCTGGTCTGCTTGTCGCCGTAACAGTTCCATAGCCAGGCTTGTGGGTTACAGCAAAATGTGCTGCGCATGGAGACACGATAAGTCTGAACGCCCGGTTGCCGAGGGCAAAACTTACTTTCGTTGTGCAACAGTATTGAGCATTCTGGTGGGAAAGCGAAATTCCTGGGTAATACGTGTCGAGAGGGCATCGCGAATCCGACGATAGCCTACCAGTTGTTGCTCTTGCGACAACTCGATTGCCGGGGAATCTTCGAGAGACCAGAGACGATGCCGACTGGCACCGGGAATGATGGGTCAGGTATCCGCCATTCCGCTGCAGAGGATAATGCCCTCATCCCACCGCAGGCCAAACGTTGGCCGAATGAAGCGGTTCGGAGAGAGATGTGAAATCGCTTGCTCCTGCAAGATTTGCTCAACCAGAGAATGTTCCTGATCATGCTGAGATGGCGTGCTCCAAATCTCAAAGCGGTTTCCTGTCACCGCCTGGAGAAGACTGGCCGCCAGAAAGGCACGGCCAGATTCACGTGCACAGAGAAACAGGATACGTGCAGGAACCGGATCTCCAGGCTTAACTTGCTGCTGTTTTACTTTCTCCATGAAGTACTTCCTTGTTTATTGCTGTGTAAATGCTCTATTTTTGTGCAGATGATCTGGATTGAGAAATTCCACGAGTCCATGTGAAGTTGATGCTGGGTGTTGAATCATCTCTTTTTTCTTTGATATACTTGTAACTCTGCTTTCCCATCTGGTTCCTTTAGTACAAGGATTAGTAATTTTTGTCTCTAACATTCATGCAGCAAAGAGGGGCAACTTTCCTTTATTCCAGCACGTTCCCATTATACAGCAACGGTACCGTTCAGGCCGTTAGCACGAGGCCAATGAACTCGGTCAGAGCGGTCACAGACGTGGGCGTATCGTGCTCCGCGTCACAGATTAGTAGTTTTTGTGTTAAATGGTCTCCCTGGAGCATTCCAGGCCTTGGAGGCAGAGTGATATCCAGGGAAACCCATAGTACAGGTGCGATCGGGGGTTCTTACCAGCCATTCATGTGAATGACATCATCTAGTGATTTACGAGCGACAGGCTTGAACTCGGTGCCAATGGTATACGCAACCGGGATAAGGGCAGCCTGAGTGAACTGCTCGAATGGAATACCAAGGATTTCAGCGGCCTCTTTTTCATGCGGAAGGTGCATCGTCGTCCAGGCAGTTCCCAGAGCACGGGTACGAGCCGCCAGCATGAAGCTCCATACCGCTGGCAAAATCGAACCCCACCAGCCTGCCTGAAGATCTGCTGGTATTTGCTCCGAGCGTCCTTTTATGCAAGGAAGTACAAGTACTGGAACTTCATGCAGGTGTTCAGCCAGATAGATAGATGACTCTCCGACGCGTTGCATTGTTCGAACATGTGCCGAGTCAGGTGTGGAGGCGTTTTGCAGGTTCGCGGTGGCCTGAGCAATATATCCCTGAAATACTTGCCGATATAGATCAGCAATCTTCATTTTCTTTTCGGAATCGGTCACCACCACGAAATGCCAGCGCTGATTATTACCTCCCGTTGGGGCTTGCATGGCGATCTCAATACATTCGCGCACAATTTCTAGCTCCACCGGTCGAGTGAGATCAAGACGTTTACGAACGGTACGGGTCGTCGTCAACAGTTGATCAGGAGTAAGGTCGAGTTGAGGCATAAAATGTTTTCTCCAAGGTAAATTTCACCCGGATATCTATTCTCCTCATCTTTCTGAAGGCAGAAGAGAGAAACGTACACAGGTGGCTATATTTCTTCGTTTATCGCTTGAATCATACTCCTCCTGGCTCCTCTTTTTCAAGCCATCTCTGCCTCAGGTATAAGCCATTCCTGGTTTTCCTGAGAACTCAAAGACCACTCCTCCCCCTCGAAAATATAAGTTATTTTCTGAGGCTTGTAAAGCCGCCGAAGTGGATATTGCCTCTGAGAGTTTCCTGCGACCTGGTGGGGGCAGACGTTGGTCTCTTCAGACTCGTGTAAGTTTTTCCGGGTTGATAATGATGCGAATCACCTGAATCTGCCCTTGCTCCGCATCTATAGACAGGACAATCCAGGCTTGCTCGTCATCCCGGGCAACCAGTGTAGTTTGACCATTGACTTCTCTGAACTCAAAACGAGGGTTCTCGGGCCAGAAGCGCCTCGTTTTCAGGCTCAGGCGTGCCACCGCCTTGCGCCCGTGAATTGGACGCAGCGCGGCAGTTCGCGTTCTCCCACCTCCATCCGTCCACAGAATCACCTTTTCGGAGAGCAGTTCTGTCAAGGTCGTCATATCTCCGTTCTGTACTGCCTCCAGGAAGGTAGAAAGCAGTTGTTGATGCGTTTCGGGAACTGGTGGGAAGCGTGGCCGTCGATCGATCAGATGCTTCTTTGCCCGGCTGAAGGAGCGGCGACAGGCGGCTTCGCTCTTCTCAAGCATACAGGCAATCTCAAGAAACTCGTATTCGAAGACTTCGTGTAGCAGGAAGACCGCTCGTTCAAACGGTTGGAGATGTTCCAGCAGGACCAGGAAGGCCAGTGAGATCGACTCCTCTGTCTCGACACGCTTTTCAGGGTTGGCTGCATCTGGTGTCTCTTCTGTAAGGATCGGTTCCGGTAACCAGGGACCCACGTATAGTTCTCGCTTCCTACGTGCAAGCTGGAGTTGATCCATACATAAGCGCACCAGGATCGTGGTGAGATAGGCTTTGAGCGAGTGAATGGTCTGCGGAGGAACGGCCTGGGAGCGCAGATATGCTTCCTGTACCATATCCTCGGCATCCATCGCACTACCGAGTATCCGATAGGCGATGGCAAAGAGGTAGCTGCGATAGTTTTCAAAGGATTCCACTCTGTTTTCTCCAACTACACGACGCTCTGCAATAAAAATAGTGGATGGGTAAGCACCGCACGCTCAAATTCCTCGAAGGAAGAGTCCACAGTGACACCGTAGGAGCGAGCGAAGGGGTTGCCACCCTTGACATCTTCTTGCAAAACGAGGGCCGCCTCGCCTCTGGGTAGTTCTCTGACCTTGACTGTTTCGGAGCGACGCCCACGTGTGAGGACGGCCTCTCCCGCCGCCCGCAGATTGCGCACCCAGTCTACTATTCCATAGACAGAACCTACATAGCGTTGCCCATTGCGTTCGATAATCACTATGGGTATTGTACGTGGTAGCCCACTTTTGCGTCCACGTACGGTGAGCAGGTACATCGGATAGTTTCCGGTTCCTACGAGTTTGACGCCCATACGTAGCAGGGCCAGTGTCAGGATATTTGCCACACGTACAAACAGCGGGGCCTGATATCTTTTTGCCATATGCTTCTTCTCTTTTTCTTTTCTTTCTCTGAGGAAAGAATGTGCCAGTTGGTCACCATCTGTGATCAGCATACAGAAAGAGGGTTGAACGGTTCTTTTTGCGACAGATGCCAGGCTGATTTTTCAGCGACTTGCCAGGCTGCTCCTCCCCCAGTGAA
>DAOTTL010000458.1:0-5473 GCA_034438135.1 Ktedonobacteraceae bacterium
ATGTCAGAAAGGGTTTTTTAGGCTGGTATAGCCTGTCCACTATATTGAACGCCCATGTGAGCTAATGCTCTATACGCACGTAATATTTCGCCAATGCTGATAGCGCTGGCAATCTGAGAACCACTTGTATGTGGTAGGTCTCCGCTATAAACTTCTCCAATGGTACCAAGCATTTCATATTGCATGTGCTGACGGAATGGCTCCAGCGTTTCAAGACCCTGATGCCAGGCGCGATCCCGGTAGAAATCTGAGGATGAATTTCTGTAAGGACGCTCAGAGCCTGCTCTTTGATTTCCAATACGGATCAATGCATCAATATATGGTCCCACTAACCAGGGCCATACGCTGCCCTGGTGGAGCACGAGTGACTGCTCTACATGGTTTTCTGGCAAACGTCCCTGGTAGGCGGGATCGTCCGGTGCCAGCGTGCGCAGACCGTAAGGCGTGACCAACTGTTGCGTAATGGTGTCCAGAATTGCTATCTGTTTCTCTGGTTCCAGAACGGCATGGCTGAGTGAGATAGCTAGTAGCTGGTTAGGGCGCAGACTTCTGTCATTTCCAGCCGGACCTTCAATCACGTCGTAGAGGTATTTTCCTTCCCAGTAGTAAAACAGCTCATTAAAACTCTTTTTGCACAATTCGCTCGCTTCTTCGTACTGGTTTACGTTGTAGTTAATGCGTCCATTCTGATAAAGGATCAGCGACCATTTATGCATAAGAGCGAGTGCGTTGTACCACAGGGCATTGAGTTCGACCGCTTTGCCGGTTCGTGGGGTGACTGGTTTCCCATGATGACGTGCATTCATCCAGGTAAGTGTTTGCTCTTCTGATGAACCGGTTTTCAGGAGACCATCCCTGGGATCAACCTGAATGCCATGGGTCGTTCCTCTTCTATAATAAGTAAGACTGTCCACCAATCGCAGGTAGATCTCGTCGAGCAGCTCATAATCGCCGGTGGCACTGAGGTACTTATCCATAGCGTGGAAGTACCATAGTGTTATATCAGCGTTATTGTAGTCCGTATCTTGCAGTTGTGGATGGTGAGCACCAGGTAGATGATCCGGCAGCAAGCCCTGACGGAAGTAACGAGCCGTATAACGCAGAGTATGCTGCGCCTCACTAAAGCGGCGCGTAGCCACCGTCAGTCCCGGTAACGCGATCAGAGTTTTACGCATATCCTCGTTGATGTCATAGTAGCCAGAGGTGACATCTATAGTACGCTCTGAGGAGCGGAAAAAGAAAGATGGACTGCCAGTGCCATCTTTTTCCGAGAGAGGGCGTCTGCCCAGGAAGCGGTCGCTGGCCTGATGAAGCAGTTGGAGGAATTCTTCGTTTCCTATAGAAGAAGAAGCAGAAGAAGTCTCAGTAAAAGGCAGAACTGGGAGGGTCTGAACAGATCTTCCACCTTCACCGAAATAGCTCTGAGTCGCTAGCAGACCTCGGTGATAGTTGCGTGCCTGATCGTAGGCTTGATGGAGCTGTTTCTGGTTAAGTAGCTGCGAATGCAGTTCTTCTGTGCTTACAATGATGGTCAACTCTGCGTCCCGATTGAGCCAGAGTTTCGCTCGAATCACCCCGGGAAGGTAGAGGTCGTCACTCTCTGGCAGGTTTGCAGCTCGCTCGTGACGTCGCAGAAAATGCCAGTACCATACACCTGTGGGAATAAAGTTCACTTGACTGGATGGGTGTGCAACAGCCAGGATATGGTACGGTGTTTCCTGGTTCCAGACGCTAATAGTGCATCCTGCCATTCCATCCGAGAGTATCTGCCCATCTCCAACCTCTTCTGGTCTATCTGGCGATTGGTAACTCTGAACCTGAAAGTGTTCATTGTTGTGACCATAGCGGGGTTGATTATATGGGCGATATGTTGTGAAAGGTAGTAGCGTTAGTGTTAACGATGGTTGATTGCTGGTGAGGTAGTTATTATATGAACGGCCAGAGTTGGAGCGTCTACTGGATGTTTGGGTAGTATCTTGCGTTGGTGCGGCAGTACGGCGTGTACGATACTGAATATACGTCGTATTCTCACCTTGAGACATCCAGATGCGTTTCTCTAGCATAATACCATCCAGTCCACCCAGACGATAGGTGAAGACTGGAAAACCGTCTTCCAGACGAAAAGTTTCCAGATGAACAAAGCCAGCTGGATTCAGAGTACCATCTTGATACTCATTTGTTCCCAGGTAGTATGTGCGCTGGTCGAAAAGGACTTCTTCGTCGATCTTGGCCAGTAAAAGTTGTGGCGCTATTTCACTGGGTAGGGAAGCTATGAGCAATCCATGTTGCATACGCGTCAGCACGCCAGCTGCGGTTCCGGCTGCATATCCCCCCAGACCATTGGTGATTAACCATTCCCGTGAGATCGTTTCGTCCAAATTACGACAGACATCGCGCTCAAATCGAATAGGCATTACTGTCCCTCCAAGCCCCTCGAAATTTTATTGTTCGCGATACGAAAACAATATGTCTGGTGCTTCTAACCTTTTTTTTGTTTGTCTTTCTTCTCCCCTAAGTGTATCACAATCAATTGGGAAAGAACGCTTGCTTCTTCCTTGTCTCCTGGGGCTGGAGGCAAAAGTGCTAGTCTATAAGTCATAACTGAACCCTTCAATTTGTGTGATACATTGGCGTTGTGAAACGTATTACAGAACAGTTACTCATTGCCGGCACTGTCGCCAGGCACCCCCTAAAGGCTGTGTTACATTATTTTTGTATTTTCAGAGGAGGTATTCTTCTATGCGGACTTTCTCCTTCAAGAGGGCGCAACGAGCTTCCAGATCGATGCTATTTTTAGGAAGCCTGGTTGGACTGATGCTGGTGCTGGCTGCCTGCGGCAGCTCATCCACAGGTTCAACTACTGTCCCCACACCGAACTCTTCAACGCCAACTGTAGCTGCGCCCACCGATCTAATTTCTTCAGGAACGTTAACTGTTGGCAGTGATACAACCTATCCTCCGCAAGAGTTCGTGAACACACAGACCGGCCAGTCTACTGGCTTTGACATTGACCTCATTACCGCTATTGCTCAGCGTATGGGGTTGAAGGTGAATATCGTTCGCGCTGACTTTTCAACCATCATTGACTCGCTGACTGCCAAACGCTTCGATGTAGTTATTTCTGCCTTGAGTATCAATCCTGATCGCGAGAAGAAGGTTGATTTCGTGCCTTACTTCAATGCGGGTGAGTCGCTGTTGGTACAGAAGGGTAATCCGAAGAAGATTACGTCGATTACCGGGGCATGTGGTATGAAGATTGGCGTCCAGACCGGAACCGTCGAGCAGGATGACACAAATGCTGCCAACACGGCCTGCAAGAGCGCTGGCAAGCCTGCGATTGCGATAACTGCTTTACAGAATCAAACCGATGTTATCCAGCTATTGGTAACGGGCCGCGTGGATGCGACCTATCAGGACTCTCCTGTGACCGACTACTATGTGTCGCAGAATGCCGGTCAGTTCGAGGTTGGCGGTTCGGTAGTGAACGCCGCCCCTGAGGGAATTGCCGTAAGCAAGGGCAATACATCGGTCTTTAACGCAGTCCAGAAGGCTTTCGACCAGTTAAAGGCTGCGGGCACCTATAATGCTCTCTTTATCAAATGGCACTTGAGCGATTCACAGAAGATCAGCGTGATTGATCGACGAAGCATTGTGGCTTAATCGAAGGAGCAGGCTTTCCGATTTCGCCAAAGCGTCTCTCGTGAGCGTCGGAAAGTTCTGAACTGAGGAAGAAAGAGCGTGAATCCGGTCTAAGGGTATGTTAAACTAGATCTGTGGTTCATTGCTCTTTCTTTTCTTCATATGCGAAAGGACAAGTGCCGTGTTTCGTTGGGATATCTTTCAGCAATTTCTCTTTTCGGGTTTTTTTTACAGGGTGCCTGGACTACTCTGTGGATCTCTGTCTCAGCTCAACTGATCGGTGTCATTTTGGGGTTATTCCTGGCGTTGATGCGCATGTCGAGTTTTTCCTGGCTCTCAGGACCGGCACGAGCTTATATCTGGTTTTTCCGGGGTAGTCCTCTGCTGGTACAGGTTTTGCTGCTTTTTGATGGTTTGCCACGCCTGTTTCCTGCCCTGCCTCCCCTGGCCGACTGGCTCTGTGTACTGATTGCTTTCTCACTAAATGAGGGGGCCTATATGGCGGAAATCGTGCGTGCCGGTATCTCTTCGGTGGATACGGGACAGATGGAGGCGGCGAAGTCTCTGGGAATGCGCTATCCGCTGGCTATGCGCCGGATTGTCCTGCCTCAGGCTGCTCGTGTTATCCTTCCGCCCCTGGGCAACGAGTTTAACAATATGTTGAAGACGACTTCGATTGCCTCGGTGATTGGTCTGCTAGAACTAACAAATACGGCTGAGACCTTTGGCTCTCCAACTTTTTCGACCTTTGAACTGCTGATTGTGGCTACTCTGTATTATTTACTTCTGACAACCCTCTGGGGACTCATTCAGAGCTGGCTGGAGAAAAGGATCGATCCCGGTAGGAATCTCAAGGTTGAGGTGGCAGATAAAAATCTGGGCTCTCGACTGTTTGGCTTCGAATTTGGCCGTTCAGGTGCACGGTAGGAGGCGAGTAAGATAAGTATGCAAGAAGCTACATCTGACTCCAGGATGGTTTATGCACAGGGGATTGTCAAGCGTTTTGGCAGCCTGACCGTATTGAATGGGGTGGATCTTTCGGTTAACCGCGGTCAGGTTGTTGTGATTATCGGACCCAGCGGTTCCGGCAAAACAACTCTCCTACGCTGCTTAAATCTGCTGGAGAAAATAGACGATGGCAGGATCTATGTTGATGGTCAGTTGTTAGGTTTTCGCGAGGTCAATGGCGGTTTGCAGCAGGATCGCGAGATCAATATTGCGCGTTTGCGCTCGCAAATTGGTTTTGTTTTTCAGAGGTTTAACCTGTTCCCCCACATGACGGCTATGGAGAACATTATTGAGGCTCCTATCCATGTTCTGCGCCGCCCAAGAGGCGAGGCCACTGAACGAGCTATGGATCTACTAACCAAAGTTGGTCTGTCAGAGAAAGCGCGTGAGTACCCTCACAGGCTCTCAGGAGGTCAGCAACAGCGGGTAGCCATCGCACGAGCCCTGGCCATGAATCCAAAATTGATGTTGTTTGATGAAGCAACATCGGCTCTTGATCCAGAGCTGGTTGGTGAGGTATTGAAGGTTATGCGCCAACTTGCCGAGGAGGGGATGACGATGGTGGTTGTGACTCATGAGATGGGTTTTGCCCAGGATGTGGCCGACCATGTGATCTTTATGGAGAAGGCTGCAATTGTGGAGCAGGGACCACCTGATCAACTCTTTGGACAGACCGAGAATGAGCGCACACGTGCGTTTTTGGGTTTGCTTAAATAGTTGTGAGTCATACCTCACTTCTTAGTAGACTTTGTTGGCGAAATCTCTTGCTCATCGAAACCACCCCACCCTAAGAAAGAAACGAGGCATTGCGGGCGCTGCGCAACGC
>DAOTTL010000459.1:0-5914 GCA_034438135.1 Ktedonobacteraceae bacterium
ATTTCGTGGATCATAACGGGATTGAAGGTTGAGGTAAAATTTGTGGCTCGGTCTTGAACATAGAGAACTGTTCGCATAACCTCGCCAAAGTTTTCTCTTTCTCCCATTTCACCATAGGTGCGGGCTAAAAGGGCTGCTACAGTTCCTTGAGCAATGCTATCAGGGGCAAGAAAGAGAGCTTTCTCAAGGCACGCAAGAGCTTTCTCATACTGCTTATATTTGCGTAGCTCATTACCATAACCCCGATAGATCTCGGCCTGTACAGAAGCATCTCCAAACTCATCTACAATAACAGCAGCTTTTTTGAAAAATTCGACGCTTACCCATAATTCTTCTTCAGGGAGCAGGTCTCCCAAAAGAATGCCAAGCATCGCCTGAGCCGAAGCAAGTATGAGAAGAAGACGAGCATTGCTCTTATCTTGTTCAGCCTGAGCTTCTAGACGTAGGGTCAAGGGCCAGAGTTCATGTACAGCCGCATCGGCACGGCCAGTTTCGCGCACCGTCTGACTGAGCCGAATCACAGACGGCGCGATCTCCACCAGTTCTGAACTGGAAAAGCCAAGCGAACCATTTGGCGCTATGCCTAGCCATTGTTCGGGAATACTGAGACAGTGAGCAATCCGTAAGAGAACGGCAATATCTCGAAGCCCTTGACCATTTTCCAATTTAGAAATATATGACTGGTCAAAACCTAAGATTGTAGCGAGATCGTGTTGAGTTAGTCGATGGACGGAACGATAATGCTTGAGAATCTGTCCGACATCGGACAGATTAACAGGTTGAGTCTTCTGGACGCTGTCGAGAATAGAACGAAGGGTAAATGTACCCTGGTGAGCCGGGGTGAGAATAGGAAGCAAGGAAGATGTTGACGAATTAAGACTCCGCTCACTATCTTGACATGACCAACAAAAATCTGCGGGATTATATCGGCTCAGTCGAACTCAACAATTGCGACAATATCTCTCAGCGATAGGCTGAAAACCTTGCATACCCATTGCTCACGCCTCCCAAATGTACAAAATGATGCCCTGAAACCTCTTTACGGAGTATTTGTACGTTGCGGATAAGACAGCCAGGTTAAAATCGA
Organism: Ktedonobacteraceae bacterium; assembly: GCA_034438135.1. Taxonomy (GTDB): domain Bacteria; phylum Chloroflexota; class Ktedonobacteria; order Ktedonobacterales; family Ktedonobacteraceae; genus Paraktedonobacter. The sequence continues at coordinate 1,088 of DAOTTL010000459.1, forward strand.
CTTTTTATAGCCCTCTGGCATCCGAAGATCTGGAATCTCTTCAGGAGAGAACTGACCAACGGCTTTGTGTTCCGGGCTATGAGTTACTTCGGCAAAAGGGGTAGGATAACAACCATAGGTGAGGATCAGTACATCGACGCCTTCAAAAATATGATACACCCAGGAATCAAGCAATGGGCCAGTTTGTGCTTCTAGCCCCAGTTCCTCTTCGATTTCCCGGACGACAGTGGTTTCAGGGGACTCGCCGAGTTCTAATTTTCCTCCTGGAAGTTCCCATTCATCACGCTCATTTTTGAGCAGAACAACTTTGCCATTATGATACACAATCCCTTTGACAGAGACAGGGAAACGATATGCTTTATTATCTTGGGGTACTGGATGCACGGATGCCATAAAGAAGATGCACTCCTTTAATTTTAACTTTGTACGATGCGCAGTATTTTAATGAGTATAGTGTCTCTAGCTAGGATTATACCATGTACAAGAGCATTTGGCTTCTATTCGTTTTGAAGACGGTTGTGAACATTTACGTGCCTCTCCATCTAACCTCTTCACAAGCAGCCTGAGCCGAATTCTTTTTGTTGAGTACGTTTCCCATCGTGGAATACTCATCAGTGGAGATCGGCTTCTCTGGGGAGAAACGTAATTCTCTCCCCCATTTTACCGCAACGATAATAGCAGCGGTCTCGTGAAAGAGTAAGAGAGGCCATCTAGAATGTTCCGTTTCCCTCAAGGAACATTTGCTCCTCTCGTAGATCATAACATCACGGTAAAGAACCTGCTTCAGATCCTGCAACGCAAGCACAAATGTAATCTCGTGCTTTTAGATGGTGATGAAACCAAGCGATGGAAGATAATAATAGAGGCGGTTCGTCGGATGGCTACTGGCGATGCACCTGATCCGTTACCCAAACGGCTGGTAATTGCGCTGGATTACGAAGCCCTCCTGGCTGAACCGTCGGATAGTATGTGCAGTTTTGTCGAGGTCCGCTTTCGATCAATCCTCACTGCCATGCATCAGGCAGAAGGCTCCGTCGTATTGTTTGTTGACCATTTTCACCGTTATTCTCGGACGCAGGGCTCTTCTGCCGATTTATGACGGTGCTCCAGCGAAGGCCATTGAGTTTATTGAGCACGCGCAACAACTCGCCCCAGAAACCGCTGACGATATGATCTTGGCATATTTATGGTCGGTGAAAGGAGAAGCCTATGCAAGTCTCGGAGCAGAAACAGCCTGCTTCCAGGCGTTGCATTCAGCAGAGCGGCTTGTTGAGCGGAGTCGATCGGGGGCACTTTCACTTCATTTCCAACCCGAGATTGCCTATGCGACCTTTGACCAAACCAAGTTTGCTGGCTATCAAGGCATCTGTCTCCTTCGCCTCAATCGCTTAGGCGCTGCACAGAATATTTTGCAGATGCAGCTTGCGCGTGTAGAAGAGCGATCTCTGACGCATCAGCAATCCATTGCGTCGGTTGAGCTGGCAATGAGTTTTGTGCAACAAGCTTCCCTTCGAGATGACTATACGTATGCAACAAGCGCTCTCACGTTTCTTGAAGCAACCAAGTCGATCCGCGTCTTTCAACGTGTATTGAAACTGCGACAGGCCCTTCATCCTTGGGATAATACCACCTATGTCAAAACGTTGGATAAGCACATTCACTTCCTGGCCCAGGATCTCACGAAAGGGAAAGCATGACACAACTCGTTCTCTATATCATTACGTGCGGAAACTCTTCCGCACCTCGCGTCTATGAATTGATCGAACTGGCGAAACAGCGCGGATGGGATGTATGCAGTATTCTCACACCGAGCGCGCGCAAATTTATCGATGCCGAACGATTAGCAGACCTCACCGACCATCCGGTACACAGTGAGTACAAACACCCGGATGAACCAGACGTGTTACCTCGTGCCAATGCGATGATCGCGTTCCCCACCACGTTCAATACGCTCAATAAGTGGGCTATGGGGATCAGTGATACACTCGCAGTGGGCCTGCTGAGTGAGTATACTGGCCTGAAAATGCCCCTGATCGCGGTTCAGTGTTTCAAAACGGGTGGGGGGCTGGATACTAATCCGGCATTTCTTCGAAGCTTGCGTTTGCTGCGAAGGGCCGGGGTGCGTGTGGTGTATGAACCAGAACGCTATCCTCCAAAGAATTGGATTCCGGCTGAGGTCATGCTCAACCTGCTTGACGATCTGATGGAACAGCGAAGGGAAAGCTATCACTAACCACCGTTTTGTGGAGAAAAAACTTCTGGTTCTCTTGCTCATCTACCAACCATCTATGACACACCGATGACGCATCTACGCCGACGGGTATAAATGGGGCAGGGCCGCTCAATAACTACTGAAGAAAGGGCCAAGATGATGGATGCTGACACAGAGCTGAGGGGCAGCCCCCTTTTGCGTATCAGACTCTGGGGGCCATTTCGCGTGGAAAAACGGGTTGGCGAAGGATATGAAGCAGTTAAAACGGCAGATTGGGGCGGCAGCAATTATCCCCGTTTACTGCTCAAAGCGCTACTGTGTTGTCCGGGGCGACGTGCCCGGCGGGAATCTCTGCTCGATATGCTGTGGCCAGAAATCGACGGTGAGCAGGCGACCGCGTATTTGAATACTGCGACGACCAAACTCCGTCAACTCCTGCGCCAGGAGAAAAACCAGGAGAGCTTGCTGATAACGGAGCACGATGCGACGGTCTACCACCTTCCCGATCAACGAGTGCTCTGGGTGGATAGTGATGCAGTTCAATATGCCCTGGCGCAGGCCGAAAGAGTGGGAAGGACTTCGCTGGAAGCGTTTCCTCTGCTGGAAGAAGCGCTGGCCGGGGAATCTTTCTGGAGGCAGAAGAGGCTCAGTGGGCTACGGAGAAGCGAGCCACGCGAGAGTGGGAACGCTATCGTGGCCGAATCTGGCTCGCCGAAAGTTACGAACAACAGGGCATGCCGGGGCAGGCAGAAACCATTCTCACCACGTTGTTGGAGCTTGATCCTTTTGATGAAGATGTGTTGTGTCGCTTAATGGTCCTGTTGCAAAGCCAGGGGATGGTGCATCAGTCCCTTCGTTTGTATCGTCAGACACATCACCTATTCGAGGCGGAACACCTGGAATTGACCGAGGCCACACATAACCCGGCCACACAACTTGAAAGGCAGCGTCACATTCCCTGGCTGGATGGAACCCGAGAAGGAACTCCTCTTGCCTTTGTTCCCAGGTTCAGCTCCTCCGCATTTCAGCCGGGTCAGCTTTCCTCGGACTTCTCAACAGCGCTTCAACATATTATAATGCAGATGCTGCGAGACAGAATAGAGGGCGCGGCGCAGGAGTGGACTGAACTCGCTGAGAAGAAAGAAGATATGGACACAAAACGTCGTGAGTTGTTGCAGCTCTTGAGTACAGCGGGCCTGATGCTGGCTCTTCCCTTTCCAGGTGTTGACTGGGAACGAATTGAGGGAGCCATGGCACGCCCCTCTCGCTTCGATGAGACGGTGTTGAGTGATCTGGAAACAGTGAATCGTTCGTTGTGGAATCTCTATCTTGCGACATCGAAGAAGGCATCGGTCTTTGATGGCACGCTTGGCCAGTGGAAGACCCTGGTCCAATTTCTCAGAGATCCTCATTCGGTGACCATGCACCAGCGTTTGTATGCGCTGGCGAGCGAGATCAGCCAACTCGTGGGAGAGATCTCTTTCGATCTGAATGACCATCCACCCGCCCAGGCGAGCTATACCTTTGCGGCCCTGGCGGCCAAAGAAGTTGGGGAATATGATCTCTGGGCGTGTGCACTGGTGCGTCACGCGTTTTTGCCGCTGTATCAACAGCAATATGGCCATGCGCTTCCATTGTTGCAAGAAGTCCACGCCCTGGCTGAGCGCGGAGATTCGGCGCTTCCAACGCGCTTCTGGGCGGCAGCCGTCGAAGCAGAAACGCATGCAGGTCTCCTCGATCTCGCGGCCTGCCAAAGTGCGCTTGATCAAGCGCAGGAGGTGCTGAGCGTTTCAGGCACGGATCTTCCCTGGGTTCGTTTTCATGCAACCCGACTTCCAGCGTTGCGAGGAACGTGCTATGTGCGCCTCTGCCAGCCAGAGCTCGCTGAACCTGCGTTGCAAGAGGCGCTCCAGTACTTTCCGCATCCTGGTCGCAAGCGTGGGATGGTCTTAACGGATCTGGTTGCTACGGCGCTTCAGTGTGGCGACGTGGAGCACGCCCGCACCTATGTGGATGAGTGGTCTCGATTGTCGCGCAAGGGGCATCGGGGTTCCTCCGCGAAGAATTGCGCCGGGTATCTCAGAAAGGCGGGACTGTTGCCGCACTCCCAGTGAAAGAAATTAATCACTATATTGAGCAACAACTTCAGTTGCCAAACGGTTGAGAAAGGAATTGTCAGTGGAGAGAGAACAGAAGGGTCGCTTGTTTCGATCAGCGTGGATCGCGGGTGTGCAGCGATATTATCCCGAAATCCCTAAGGAAAGTTACATTGCTCAGTGGAAAGCTATGGCGGAGTGGGAGCAGGCAAGTGCCATGGCTGTCTATGAGCAAGTACAACAGTTTGTCGAGCTGACGAACGGACAAATTGCCCATCTGAGCCGAGAACAAAAGGGGCGTTTTGTCGCGCTTTGTTGGATTGGGCAGATCTATGCCCATATTCCTAACCCCAAACCCTCCTACATTGCCGATTGGGAGCAACTCCCGGAGTGGCAAAAACAGACGGATAGCGATATTTTTGAGTCAATCGAAGGACAACGTTGAGTGGTAGCGACGTTCTTCTCATGAAAGGGCAAGTCTAGGGACGTGAGGTAAGCGTGCAGTCTGATGAGGTGCAT
>DAOTTL010000460.1:0-16602 GCA_034438135.1 Ktedonobacteraceae bacterium
ACCGCTGCCGATGGCGTCATTCACCTGGCGTTTATGCACGGCATCTCGGACCATGCGACCGCTTTGCAGGCGGATCTACGCGCCGTCCAGACGATGGGGGCGGCACTTGAGGGCACAGGCAAGCCGTTCGTGACCATCGCTCACATGAACGGGGAGGCATCGGAGAAGGCGGTGCTCACACTGACTGGAGTGCGAGCATCGGTTATCTCTCTCTCTCCATCCGTGCACGATGAGGGCGACAAGCATGGCTTCGTGCCGAGACTGATCACCATCGCTCGCACGAAGGGCGTCTCTGCCTACATCGGCGACGGGTCCAACCGCTGGCCAGCCATCCATCGCCTTGATGCGGCGCACCTGCTCCGTCTGGCGCTAGAATCTGCCCCGGCGGGGTCACGGCTTTATGGGGCTGGCGACGACGGTGTGCCATTCCGCGATATCGCAGGCGTCATCGGTCTCCATCTGAAACTGCCGGTGGTCAGCATTTCCCGTGAAGAGGCAGACGCCCATTTCGGCTCTTTTCTCGGCAACGTGGTGGCGACCGACATCTCGGCGAGGCTCGACATGCCGAGGTTGAGTGCACAAACTCAGGAACTCCTGAGATGGCAGCCTGTGCGCCTGCGACTTCTTCCGGACATCGAAGAGCACTACTTCAACAACTGATGTGAGGCTAAGTGAGGGTCACTCCTCATGACCAGGCCCTTGAGAGCGCACCTTTTGAGAAACCCTGGCCGCTTCCTGGCAATGGTTAGTCCTTGCTGCTTATTGTGCTCTAGCAGAGAGTTCTTTCTACAGTGAGCGCGAGCAGGCAGCCCTCGAATGGACCGAGGCAGTGACATTAGTAGCTGAGAATCACGTGTCCGATGATGTCTATGAGCGCGTGCGTCCTCACTTCACTGATGAGGAACTGACCAATCTCACTCTGGCCATTGCGGCCATCAATTCCTGGAATCGTTTGAACGTCGCTTTCCGTACACCCGCCGGGAGTTACAAACCCCGCCGGAGAGAGACTCAAAAGAGCTAACTACTCAGGTGCCCTCTTCTCCCTACCTGCGGCTGCGAGAAGAGGGCACCCGAGTAGACACTATAGGTTTATCTTGCAGGCAGCCTGGCTATTGAGCTTGAAGCGCCGTTTATAGTCTTGAGGTGGAAGTCAGAACTGGTGACTTGTGTGGCTGAATTTGCCCTTGGCGAAGGCGAGGATCTTTGTGGGCGTGACCGAGAACACAAGGACCTCACCATCTTCCTGGTGAAATTTGCCGTTGAGCACCTCGTTTTGCCAGCGTCCGTCCCACTTTGTCGTCCAGACCCTGGCGAGTCGTTTGAGTACCTCATCGTCGGTTATCTGGACCGCGTCGCCTTCGATCACAACGTCCAGTCCTTTATCCCAGTCGTTGCAGCCGGTCGTCAGAATCACATGCGGGTTCTCACGAAGGTTTAGGGCCTTCTGTTCAGTCTCGCCCGTGGAAAAGTGAATAGCTCCATCGAGCCACACGGCCACGAGCGGAGTAACGTGGGGTCGTCCATCGGCTCGTACGGTCGAGATCCAGAACAGCTCGGCTGTTTCAATCACTTGAAGCGTCTCATCCCAGTCTGTAGCAACCGCATCCGGGTCGCTGAATCGCGAGTCGATTTTTGTCATTGGTTCGCTCACTATAATGAACTCCTTTCGATCGTTGGGTAGTGGTGGCAAGGCGCACACCTGCTGGCCCGTTGGTCGCTGGAACGGTTCTACGTCACACGAGACGCGTCCCGCCAACTGTCGCCAACGTCCAGCAATCCCGTCCGCGTCATAATAGCATTCTGGCGACGATCTTGTCGATGCGCTTCGCAGCCGTCAGATCACCGGTGGTGAAGCGGTTGCGCATCACGGCCACCGCAACGCCGGAATCGATATCCGCGTCCGTTCATCCCCACCATGCCGAACGTCGAGCCACGGCGCGATGGAACGCTGCCAGGATGGTCCGGTCCGTAACCAAACGCCCACGACGACTGGAAGCCCATCACCTGATCCATTCCGGTGAAGGCAGCCGCAGCCGTAGTTGTAAGCCGTTGCGGAGAAACGAGTGTAACCCCATCGATGTGTCCAAGGAGCGCGGAATATATGCGAGCGACTCCTCGTGCGGTCATAGTGCCCGCCGATGGGATGTTGGACGTGAGAACATCGGAGCGGTTTCTCTTTCATTGTCGGAAGCCACATGGATCATCATAGCAGAAAGCATACGCGAAAACTTCTCGAATCTTGCTCTTCTACTTAGGCAAAGGGGGTGCAGGGGTCTCCCCTGCCGGAGCGCGAGTTGTCCTCGCACCTTTTCCTCTTTCCCAAAGAGGTATATTGAAAAAGCGCTATGATCAGGCGATGACGCGTTTTCCAGTTCAATAGAACCAATAATCTCTTCCAGGTGTGCCAAAAATCTTCGTTTGTCGAAAGACAAAAACAGCTCCCTGACACACCATCTCGTGCACGATCCTCCCATGGTGGGAGGATCGACGGTTATCTGCTGTATGTCTCGCTGAACTGAATGATAGCCTCTGCCGCACGCTTCTGGCCACCAGCCGCGCGGACAACCTGTTGCATCTGCTGAGCGTGCTCGCGATAGGACGCATCTTGCGCAATGCGTTCAACAGTCTCACGAAGCATGGAAGCAGTCACCGTGGCTTTGTCTAATGTGAGACCGGCTCCCAACTCTTGTGTGCGTTGCGCGTGCAATTGCTGTTCAGGCTGTTGGGGGAGCAGGACCATTGGCACGCCATAATAGAGACTTTCCATGATACTGTTCGTCCCAGCATGGGTGACAAAGACCTGCGTTCGTGGGAGGATTTCAAGCTGTGGCGCATACGGTGAAAGGATGAAGTTCTCTGGAACAGGGCCGAGTTGAGCCAGATCGGTCTGTTTCCCTATCGAAAGAACGACCTGCCGCGGCTCCCCACCAAAGGCTTCAAAGCAGAGCTGATAAAAGGCCAATTGATTGCTCAGCATACTTCCCAGGGAAATGTAGAGCAGAGGGACCTCCTGTTTGAGCTGGTCAAACGGAAAGGGGGTTGCCTGATAACGCGGGAGAATCGATGGACCCACAAAGAGAAAACGCTCATCAAACGTCTCCCCTGCTGGCTGGAACTCTCTGGGGAGAAAGACAATATTGAGCGTTTCAACACGCGAGAATATTTCAGCAAAGTGAGCCATAGGGTGGACTGCTGTGCCTGTCTGATCTCCCATCGATTTTTGCATCTGTTCAAGCATCTGGCGCATAGCAGGATTCTTTGCCATGTTTTCGCGCATCTGTCTAAAAAGTTGAAAATGCTCATTAGAAGCATACGTTGCACGGGTAGAAATGGCTGGCACATGGAGTTCTGCAATGATGCTTTGCGCCCAGGCACACATGAAATCATAGACAATCACGTCCGGCTGTTCGGCGCGAATGTGATCCATGATCTGCGGTGAAACGTATTGTGCTTCCTCCGTGAGCAGGGGGCCGATACGCGCAAAAGGGAAACCGCCGGGGCCGGAAGAGGCAGAACCTATCGTCATCCGCTCCCTCATCTTCGATTGATAGGGGTGGAACGTCGCGCCAGTCGCCTCCACCGCATCGCGATACTCCTCCGTGAGGTAGTAGCTTACGTGCTGGCCACGATTGACGAGTTCTTCCACAATAGCAAGCGTTGGATTGACATGTCCAGAGCCAGGCATATTGAAAAAGGCAAACTTTGCCATCGTCTTCTTTTCCTTTCAGGTAGAGACAACACGTTCTGTGAGCAACGACCAGCTTTCTGATCACACAAGTTCACAGCACAGGCGTCTCCCGACTTTCAGTCATGCAACACGCCTGCATGGAAGCAGGCCTGTGAGAGGTTTCTTACTTTCGCCGTAACCAGTACCAGTTCGCCTTCAGCTTCCATCCCCTCTTCATCCGCTCCACGACGAACTCCTTCTCTTCCACGCGCTCAATGACGAATTCCTTGCCGAACCGATCCGCGATCTCGTTCACCGGGACTTTGATGCTCCGAGGAATACCTGGCATCTGCTCAGAAACTTCCCACATCATCATCAGCGCCCCGGTCTGCGTCACAGAGGCAACCTCCTGAGCATAGACCTCTCTGCTGACCGTCGGCAGTGCGTGGAAGCAACCGGTATCGAGTACCAGATCGAACGGGCCTCGAAGACCCAACGCTCGTAATTTCGTGACATCCCCTTCGATGAAGGTGGCTCCGCTGAGACTATTAGCTTGTGCTTTTGCCTGCTGGATGGCATTGCTAGAGAAATCGACTCCAACTGCCTCCCAGCCATGCTGGACAAGATAGATTACATTCGTGCCAGTACCGCATCCGAGATCAATGGCTCGTCCAACTGGCAATGCCTCATCTCCCTCGATTATGGCACGCACTTCAGATGGGGTGGCAATGTCCCAGACTGGCCGCCCTCTCCGGTACAGGCTATTAAACAGCCAATGACGCCATGGCATGCTCACAGCTCCTTTCTCATCACTCTCGCTCCCGGGTTTCTCCCTTGCCTGTACCCATGGCTGTGCGCGAAACGTTGGTGTAGCCTGCGGCGCTATCTCGCTCGGTAATCAGCGCAATGAGAGCGGCGACGAGGCGTTCAGAGGCCATCGGGTTGATCTCCTGGTTTCCAAGCAGATGATACACGATCACTCGATGGTGGATCAGCGCAAACACAATCCAGGCCACTGCCTCTGGATCGGCGAGGCGCAGTTCCGGGTGACTCGCCAGGTAGGTAGTCAGCCATTCTACGATGGGCTTTTCTAAGGTACGCGCGAAGATCTCCGTGACCGTCGGAAGTCGGGACGACTCAGTGATCAGGAGCCGGAGAAAGGAAATGGTCTCGAAATCGCCGCCCATTTCCCTGAGCAGAACGTCGAAGACCATGCTCAGAACCTCAGCAGGAGATCGCTCTGGTGGCACTGCTTCAATGACCGTGAGTAATGCCGCCACCTTCTCTTGCGCCAGGCGTTGGATGAGCGCGTCAAACAAATGCTCCTTGTCACCAAAGTGAGCGTAGACGGTGGCTTTAGAGACACCCGCTGCGCTCGCGATCTGATCCATCGTTGTCTCGGCGAACCCGTGAGCCAGAAACTTCGTTATGGCACCGTTGAGAATGACCTCACGCTTGGCCGGAGACTTCTCACGTCTCTTCATCGCTGTCATAGCTTCTTCCTCCTTTCGCTCATCACTGCCAGGGCTTTGGAAACGACTTCTTCTGTCGCGTCGCTGATCTGACAGGTACGAGAGCATGCAGCGTGCATCCGTTTTTCGCCGTCTGTGGCGAGCACGCCCATTTCATTGCTCGCGCATCACGGTGGTCTGGTCTTCACCAACAAGACTGAGCGGAGAGCATGGACAAATTGGCTAAACTATACTGTGTAGTTTAGTTCATCTTCCTGGAGTATACCTCATGGCAAGCCCGAACGCATGAGAAGCAGGGCGATTTCATGCTCGTGAGAAACCCCTCCCCAGTTCAAAAAAGGAGGAGTTGGAAGGGCGGTGCCACCTCTCTTCCAACTCCTCCTACACTCAAGGGTGAGGCCGAGCTGCCTCCAGCCATCGAAAAAGGGTAGGTGGGCGGGGAGAAAAGCGACTTTTGAGAAACCCTGCCCTGGGGTACTTCTGATCTTGACAAAACAGCCTGGCCAATGAATTAATACGCCTTGAAGGAGAAAAAGAGAGATGGAAAAAGAAGTCGGAGAGATTACTAACCTGTTTGTCAAAACAAGGCATGGTGCCCCAATGACATCCCGTCAAACCATGACCTTACAGGTTGGTCATGGGATAGAAGTTGACATCAATGCTCAGGCGATGAGTCCCCGCCAAATCCTCCTGGTGCGTCAGGAAGATATAGATGCATTGAACATCACTCCCGGAGATCTTCGAGAGAATATTGTCGTTTCAGGTCTCTCGGCAGAACTTTTTGTACCCGGTGCTGTCTTCCGCCCTGGAAACACAGCACAGATCCGCGCAACCTTTTTCTGTGAAGCGTGTAAGCGCATCGCCCACGCTGTCCCCTCTTTCGAGAGTATCGCCGAGAAACGAGGGATACTGGGCGTCGTTGTGTCCAACGGCTCTCTTGAGATTGGCGCACGCGTAACCGTTTCTCAGGGGGAGTTTCCTCCACTCTCTGCTATCCCCTATCATCGTTTCCTGGACTTTGTTGCCAGGATCCCAACTGGTCGTGTGGTGACCTATCGTCAGATCATCATTGGCATGGGGGTAACGGAAAGCTATATGCGTGCCATTCCTACGTATATCAAGCGAACATCTGCGGAGCACTATCCTCTGCATCGCATTCTCGCTACCACGGGGAAACTCATTCCGTATGCTCCCAACCAGCAGCGGTTGCTAGGGATAGAAAACGTACGTACGGTTCAGGCCGCGTCCTCCTGTGATACCCCCACTGATGCCTATGTCTCCCTGAACGAGTATCTCTGGCATGACCCTACCATCTACTTATCCTGATACCGGCCCTCATCCTTCCTTCACTGGTTCACAATCCGCTTCAGGGGTTCCACGTAGATATCTCGAAAAAGGTTCTGGAAGGCCGGGCCACGCAAGAGACATGGCGGCTCGGCCTCATTGTGCGCGACCTCACCGAAGCGCCGTGAGTCAGCGACGACTTGTCCCACATGTTCCACGCGTCTCCTGGCGTAGAGATCAAGCGCGGCTCCTGGCTCGTGCTCCTTCTGCAAGCATTGTCCGAGCGTCACCGCATCCTCAATGGCCTGGCACGCTCCCTGTCCCAGATTGGGAGTCATGGCATGAGCGGCATCTCCTAGCAGAACGACCCTGCCCCTGTGCCATTGATGCAGAGGTTCAAGCTCGTTCAGATCGGTATGGATGATCGTCTGGGCATCCGTGGACTGAACCATCGCCGGGATCGGCTCATGCCAGCCCTCGACGAATGTCTGCATCTGCTGCTTCATTTCAATGGCCGTCCTCTGACCCCGACCGCCGGGGGGAGCGTTCCGGGTCAGAAACCAGTAGACCCTGCCCTGGCTCATAGGGATCAGACCCACCCGCTGTCCGATGCCCCAGGTTTCGCCAGCTTCTCCCGCCGCCAGTTGTTGATCATCGATCTGAGCCATCCCGCGCCACGAGACCTGTCCCACCAGGCGCAGACTGGCCCCGTCAGTAATGTGCTGACGGATCACCGAATGTACTCCGTCAGCACCAACCAGCAGATCGCCCTCTGCCTCGCGGCCATCAGCGAATTGCGCCCATACCCCCTGCTCGTCCTGGCGCACGTTGACACACCTGGCACCCAGTTGGATTGTCGAGATCCCGACCGCCTGCAAGAGGACCGCCAGCAAATCGCCGCGATGCAAATGCAGTAGCGGTGCCTGCTCTCCATCACTCATTTGACTCATCTGCACCCTGGTCAGCACATCTCCATTCGAGGCGCGGATTACGCGATAGAACGCAGGCTGACCAGCCGCCCGCACAGCGTCCGCGAGACCGACCTGTCTCAAGGCCCTCAGGGCGCTTGACCAGATCGCCAGTCCAGCTCCCACAACCTTTATCTCAGGCACAGCTTCGAACGTCTGTACCTCAAACCCTGCCTGGCGCAGGGCAAGCGTGGCCACCAGACCACCGATCCCGCTGCCAATAACGAGCACTCTTCGCATAAACTCACCCGTGCGATTTCTACCCGTGGAACGCCGGGAAAGCGTTGATGGGGGTACTGGTTCGTTGTTGAGCCATCAGTCGGTTGCCATAGCCCGGCTCGACCTGCAATGCGCCATCTCTGGCGACGCACGTCCCGCGCAACCACGTCTGCATAACTCGACCATGCGCGGTAATGCCAGCAAAGGGCGAGTAGTCAGTTGCCATATGACTGACCGAGAGATCTGTTTCAGCCGAGGGATCGACCAGCAGAAAATCAGCGTCCGCGCCAACCGCAATTGCGCCCTTGCGCGGCCAGAGACCGAAAATACGCGCGGGCATCTCAGATATCAAGCGTGCCAGACTGCTCCAGTCCAACCGACCAGCGTGCACAGCGGAAAGCAGCAAGGCCGTGCGGAATTCCACGCCGGGCAGACCATTGGGGATCAGGCGAAAATCATCGCGGCGTGCGGCCTTCTGGCTGCGATTGAAGCAATTATGATCCGTCGAAACAATGTCGAATATGCCATCAGCCAGACCCTGCCAGAGCGCCTCCTGGTGGACATGCTCACGGATCGGCGGTGAACAGACCCACAACTCGCTATCCAGGCGCTGGTACACATCGTCATCGAGGTAGAGGTAGTGTGTGCAGGTCTCCGCGTGTACCCGTGCGCCACGCCGACGGCGTTCGCGCACCACCTCGGCCCCAGGAGCACTGGAAACATGGACCACATATAACTCGGCATCGGCATCGGCAGCCAGGTCGCAAACGCTGCGTATGGCGTCAGCCTCGGACAGGGCCGAGCGCGAAAGCAGATGTGCATAGGCGCTCAGGTTACCGGCTGCGACACAATCGGCGATGCCTTTTTGCAGCAGACTTTCAGTTTCACAGTGGACGAGCACCAGCAAGTTGGACGCGTGACAGGCCTCCATCGCCGTCTGGATCTGACCCAGGTCCAGGCCGATAGTATCGCAGTAAGCGGTGAAGAGCTTGAGCGTCGTAATGCCCTGAGCCTGGAGTGCGCCCAGTTGCGCGATCGACTCCTCAAAACGGTCGCGTACTACGCAGCCATGAAAATTGTAGTCCACTACCGCGCTGCCGCTGGCCTCAAGATACCGACGTTCAAGCGCGTCAAGGGTCGTCTCTCCGGCGCGGGGAATAGCAAACTCAACCAGCGTCGTCGTACCGCCCAGCGCGGCTGGCATCGTGCCGGTAAAAAAATCGTCCGTCGTCTTCTGGATGGGGCTGAATTGCATATTGATGTGGACATGAGGATCAACGCCGCCGGGAAGGACGACCAGTCCATCAGCCGACACAAGCTGTTTGCCGGTGAGTTCACCTGGCAGCGAGATGGCGTGGATGCGTCCATCCTCACCGATGCCAAGATCAGCCCGGCATGGTCCTTGAGGAAGAACGACCAGGCCACCCTGGATAACAGTCTCAAGCATACACTTCTCCCTTCAGTCGAGCAACAAAGAGCGCGGCGATTGGAGCCACTCGCGCCAGCAGCTCTTCGTCAGCCAGGGTCGCGCCAACGCACTGCAAGCCGAGAGGCAGACCGTTCGCCGCCAGTTCAGCGGGAAACGTTATGGCCGGAAACCCGGCATAGGTCCAGGGCAGGTTCATGATCGGACTGCCAGTGGAGGCCAGTCCCGCAGGCGCTGGACCCGTCGTGGCGGGACTGACCCATAGATCGATGCCGGACTCTTCCATCACAGCTTCCATCTTTGACCGTAACATCGCCCGTCCCGCTCGCGCCTGCTCCACTTCCTCCTCGCCCACCGTCTGTCCTTCGCGCAACGCCTCAACCGTGCGAGGTCGATAGAGCGTCTCATAACGCTTGAACCAGTCCGTATGGACACGGGCCATTTCAGCGAAGACCAGCCGCGTGTGACGGCGATTGATAGCTTCAATATCGTCAAAGACATTCACCCGGCGCACAGAATACCCTGCCTCTGTCAGCAGCGAGAGCTGGCGCTCGAACGCGGTCAGCGCCTCCTCGGAGGCCTGAGCCAGATAGGGACCCACCGGAACCCCGAGCACGGGCGGCTTCCTGGCAGTGACGAACCGCTCTGCCCGCCAGTCACGACACAGCAGAGAGGCAGCAAAAGCACTATCCGCAACATTGCGCGTAAAATACCCGACGTGCTCAACGGAAGCGGCGCATCGTATCAGGCCATCGGTTGGGATACGACCATAGGTGGGCTTGAAGCCAACGATGCCACAGTAGGCAGCGGGACGAATAGTTGAGCCAATAACCTGCGTTCCCAGGGTCAGCGGACAAAACCTGGCCGCCACAGCCGCAACGGACCCGCTACTGGAACCACCTGGCGTGTGATTGAGGTCACGCGGATTGCGGGTTGGACCAGGTTCAAAATAGGCGAACTCGGTAGTGACGGTCTTGCCCAGAATCAACGCTCCACAGGCCTTAAGCGCGGTGACACAGGAGGCCTCAGGACCCTCGAACAGGTCAGCAGGCAACCGCGATCCTGCGCGAGTGGGAAAACCATCGACGCGAAAGGTATCTTTAACGCCTACGGGAATCCCATAGAGAGGTGGAAGACTGGTCGGATCGGGGAAACGCGCCTGTAGGGCCATGGCCTCAGCCATCAAGCGGTCTCGACGGTCCGGCTCAGGGAGAAACGCGTGTACCTGCGGCTCCATGGCGTCGAGGTAAGTGCACAGTTCATCCAGGTACGCAAAAAGATCAAGCTGACCACTGTGCAGCGCGTTCACCGTTGCCAGGAGTGGCATTGGAAAAACCAAAGAGAAACTCCTCTCCAGTACCGCGACTGGTGCGTAAAAAGACAAATGCGGATAGCACATTGTATCACTGATCTGTGACTCGTTACCACCGGGGTTTTACGCTCCTCCCAGGGTTTCGCAAAAGCAGTGGCCAGACCCCTCACCAGGCGAAAAAAGATGGATGGTGGTAGCGCTGCTATCATCTATCCAAAAAGGGCGGCCGGGGAAAGAAGCAACTTTTGCGAAGCTCTGACGCTTCTCCAGACGCGTGGTGAACTCTCATCGAAAGGGGACAGATAACATACCGAGGAGAGAAAAATGAAGTATCACTCCATGAGTAGAGATTGGTATTCTGTCCGTTCACACTTTATGTATAGATTTTTATTTTCAGATATGATATATTGTCACTAGTTATGGATGGATGAAACCAGTCACTGAACGTAGCATAGATGCTTCCTCATGGTGTTGAGCGGAAAGGGGATTTCTGCCCTGGCTCGACTAGAATAGACCTTTGCTTTTGCTATGCATATCTATTCCCAATGTATATCAAGGAGTGATAGCTAACAGATGAATAGTCAGAAAAATGAGAATCACTTTACTCCATCTGCCGAAAATGTGCTCAATCTAGCTAAAAAGGAAGCCCAGCAATTTCAGCACAATTATATCGGAACCGAACATCTATTGCTTGGCCTGATAGGTGAGGAAGAGGGGACTGCAGTCAGAGTGCTCCGTAATCTGGGCGTAGGGCCGCAAAAAGTGCGTAGTGCGATAGAATTTATTCTTGGGTATGGCAATCGGGCGGCCCAGCAAGAGATTGGCCTGACGCCTCGCTCAAAAAAAGTTATTGAACTGGCGACCAGTGAAGCTCGTCAGATGCAGAGTCAGAAGATCGGGACCGAGCATCTGCTCCTCGGCTTGCTCCTCGAAGGGGAAGGGATTGCGGCTGGTGTACTGGAATCGCTGGGGGTAAAACCTCCACTGGTGCGCGACCAGCTTGCTCAAGAACTCAACCAACCTGCTCAGGTACAAGAAAATGTAGCCTTGCCAATTGCTTCGGCCCGACCGAGTTCCCAGACAATTTTCAGCAGAGCGTTTCGTGTCATCCTCTATTGTCTGGGTGCCCTCATTGCGGAATCCTATCTTGATGTCATTCTGGTGGCTCATCGGGTAAATACCAATTCTTTTCTCTATCTCTATGAATTGTGTCTGTGGCTGGTCGTGGCAATAGTGGGTCTCATTTTCTTTTTTCGGAAAGGCTTTTATCGCCAGGGGCTGAAGTTTTGGAGCTATTTCTGGTGGATAGATGGACTCATTATAGTATGTTTGACTCCACAGACAATCCTGACCTATTCTCCACATAGCGTTTTGGCACAACATAAGGATGTAGCATATGGTTTTGCAATCTTGCTGGGAGTGGCTTTTATGGGAGTAGCCTTCCTGCAACCCTCGTGGGGGCGACGTCTGGCCAGCAGAATCCCAGTACTCAGGAAAAGGCTCAAACCTGAGCTGCCCGTCACACACTCTACAAGCCAGAAGGTCGCACCTGAGAGCGAAGAGGCCGCATCTGAGAGCGAAAACGAGCGTCAGATAAGAAAAGAAGCCAAAAACTTTCGAGCAATAAAACCAGAACACCTTTTTGCAGATCTGATCCTTCCTGAGAATCTCTGCAAAGAATTAAAGCAGGCAGTAGACGTTATTCAACCTGAGGAGTTGCAGCAGGCAGTAGACGTTATTCAGTCTGAGGAGGATACCCTTGAGACCTGGGGCATTCCCACCGAGGCGCGAGTTTCGTATGCCGCGCTCCACTTGTATGGCAAGCCCGGCACCGGCAAGACATTTGCGGCCCATGCCCTGGCTGATTATCTGAACAAAGACATCCTGGTGGTTGCCTATACAGATTTTCAGGCCGAAGCGTACCTGGAGATTACAAACAAAATCCAGGCCGCTTTCTATGCAGCAACCATCAGCAACGCCTTACTGCTGATTGATGAAGCTGATACCCTGTTCACAAATGGCCTTCATCAGATTATCAGTAGTCAGGTTCGTAGGAGCCTGGAACAATTTCGCGGCGTAGTCATCTTCGCCACGAATTCCATCGAGAAATATAACAAAGCCTTCGAGACACGTATCCAACATATCCACATCCCTATGCCCGATAGTTCATGTCGTGAACAACTCTGGCGAGCTCACCTGCCTGAGAGACTGAAACGAGCTGAAGATGTAAATCCAGCAGTTCTGGCCAGGGAATTTGGCGATCTGAGTGGGCGTGAGATCAAACGTGTCATCGCTGAAGCGGCTCAGATGGCGCTTACAGCGAAACAAACACAGCTTGAGATGAGCAATCTCCAGCGCGTTGTAACACGTCTCAAGAAGGGACGTCTGCACGAAGATAGCGATACCACCGTTGATAGTCTGGCAAAAAAACAATATGAGGCCAGAAGTCCCAGGTATACCTACGAGCAATTGATCCTGGCCGACAACGTACGTGAAGACCTGCTCGTGGCTCTAGACATTATCCAGAACGAGAAGGTTCTCTTTGACCAGTGGGGCCTGCGCTCGATTGAACCCTTCCCCTGTACGGCGTTAAATTTTTATGGCCCTCCCGGTACCGGAAAAACGCTGGCGGCTCATGCTCTGGCCGATAAACTGGGACAGAACATTCTGATTGCCAACTACGCGGAAATCCATGGCGTCTACGTCGGAGAAGGCGCTCAAAATGCTGATACCATCTTTCGCACTGCCGCCCGTGAAAACGCGGTTCTGTTTATCGATGAGGCCGATGCCCTGCTCGCCAGACGTCTGACTGACATCGCTCGGGCCGGAGATATGATGCTAAACTCTCTGAGCAATCAGATGCTCATCTGTTTAGAGAACTTTCATGGCGTCGTCATCTTCGCTACGAATATGGCTCAAAACTATGATAAGGCCTTCGAGACGCGCGTACGTCCAATCTACTTTCCCATGCCAAATGAAGAATGCCGACGCGACATCTGGAGTGCTCACCTGCCGAAAGCTCTCCCACAAGCGCCCGACCTGGATCTGGCCGCGCTGGCCAAAAGCGTCAATGACATTTGTGGACGCGATATCAAAAATGCGGTGATCGATGCCGCCTCGAAGATGAGACGCGATGGGCGAAAACAGATTGAACAACATGATCTTTTGACATCCATCAAGCACATCAAAAATACCCGGGCTATTCAGCATGGCGAGCCGGAACAGGCCCAGGCACGCATTGAACATAAAGAGTTGGAGGAGCGCATTCGGCAACGACTCCACCTGGAGAAGCCGGGACAGATCTCTTCCACTCAGCAGTTCACTCGACCATTAAATAGTCTTCTGGAACTTCCCGGACTGACAATGTCTTCCCAGCCGCTCAGTCTGCCTGTGGGCAACGATCGGGAACAACCGGTCTTTGAAATCCCTGCCCTGGTCACCCTGGCTCAATCTTTCAGCCAGCCCCCAAACACTCCGCCTGAGATCGCTGTACCAGTCACTCCCGCTCAATCTTTCAACCCGTCTGTTGCGCATAGTGTTGCAGAGAAGACTGAGCAGGTGAAGATCACGCAGCCTCTTCTCCCTCCTCTAAACGACCCCTCTGAAGAAGAGGCCTCTGAGATGAATACGCCCACACAGCCACTTGTCCGACTTGGGAGAGGCGCTTCTGAGGAGATGCAAAGCTGAGAGCGAGGCTCTATGTGAAAGGGACCTGCCTGTGATAGTTGAAGATATCTCAGAACACGAGCACATGCTGCTGGCATGGCTGGAAGGTGAGACACCAGCTCAGCAACGGAGCTTTCTCGAAGACCATCTGACCCTGCTGGATAAGCAGAGTGACATCCTTCTTACAGCGCTGGAAGACGAGCCAGATCCGCCCTTTCGCTGGGAATTTTTAGAGCAGCAGCGGGACTTACTGCAAGATGGACGCAAAGGTGGAGGAGATCAACAGGCCGTTCGCACAGCCTATGTGAACAGGTACTCGGGCTTTGTGCTTGATCTTCCCGACTGGTTGCGTGATCTGGTCAATGAGATCAACGCTACCGAGGTGTATGCCCCTCTGAAAGAGCGTCTCCAGGAGGCGCTCGCTCTCACACAGGATACCATTGCAGCCGAGAGCCAGGCGGAACTCTGTTACCGACTCGCTCTGACCTGCGAAGAGCAAGCAGATGCTGGGGACAACCCACAGTTTCTGGTAGAGGCCCTGACATATAGTAAGTCTGCTCGGCAAATCTATACTCACGACCGCTATCCCTACCAATTCGCCAAAGTTGCCTCTATCACCGGTCGCATTTATTACCAGATCTCATCCAGCAGTAAGAGACCCGGTTTCTATCTCAAGCAAGCGATTGACTGCTATGATCAGGCTGCTACCATCTGGACCGCCGAGACCTTTCCCACTTCATGGGTACGTCTTCAGAAACAATATGCTGACGCTCTCCTGGACCTCTATCAGCATATCGGGCAAGAAAGTGATGTAGAACGAGCCAGGCAACTATTACATGCTCTGCTGGCCTCCGATCTCCTCGATGCTTCCGACACGCTGACTACGACCATCTCTCTGGCCCGCATATGCTTTTTCCTCTGGTCCCGCTCTGAAGATACTGCTGAACTCGCACACGGCTTGAGGCTGGCGAGCATGGCCCGTGAATATGCTCTCATGGATGAACACTTCGCTGAATATCGTTCAGATTATGCCTCTCTTCTCAATATACTAGGCATACTGCTCGGCGCTTACTACAGCCAGACGCGTTCCAGGGAAAGTCTGGAACGATGCATTGAGATGCGTAAAGAGACGCTCGTGTATGCCCTCCCAACAGATAAGCTCCTCTATCTCTGGCAAACACAACTGAGCCTGGTACTGTTGGACCGCTATCAACTTTCCTGGCAGGCTGAAGATCTGACGCAGGCCCTGCAATTAGTGCAAGAAGCCCTGCAATTTGTGCAAAAAAAGACCTCTCTGACTCAAGATGCCCTTCTTGAGCCAGAGGATACGGTCGATGAGGATACGGTTGCTGAGGAACAGATACCCGGGCAAGAGTACGCTCCAACCTATTTTGCAGTCGGCTATGCTCTGCTGGCACAACACCTGACGACCTGGCAGGCAACTGCTTTAGATCAGGCGATTGATTACCTGGAAAAGGCCATCGCATGTACCCCTCCCTTTTCGCCAGATCTCTCTGCCTTCCTCACATTCTTATCCGATGCTCTGATTCGTCGTCACGAAGTAAAGGCAAATCTCACCGATATCGAACAAGGCATAACAAGAGTCGCCTCATTGTTACGAAAAATGCCAGACAGCAATGTTCTTTCCGCCTCTCAACTATATTGTGTGCTCGGTCTTTATTTGAATAAGCGCTATGAGCTTTTAGGCGACTATGAGGATCTCACAACATCTATAGATATCTATCGATACGCCCTCTATGGTGTTCCTCTGCAAAGCTCCCTGTATGGTACGCTCAAGGCAAATTTAGGGGCTTTCCTGATCCAAAAGTATTTTGTTAGCGGAAACAGTGAAGATATTGAAGAGGCCATCAGGTGCTGCGAGATAGCTATTGCTGTGACTCCACCCACGTCGCGGATCTTGCCTTTCTATCAACTCAATCTCGCCGCCGCTTTACAGAACAGGTATATTTACGGACAGAAGATAGAAATGTTAGAGCAAGCGATCTTTCTGCTGCTCGATACGCGCCGCCATATGGCGGCCAGGTCTCCATTGCAGGGGGCCGTTCTGTTGCTGCTGACCGATATTTTGAGTCAGTTGTACAATGTCTCTGGCCACAGAGGGTATATAGACCTGGCAATTGACATCTCGCGTCAGACGCTACAAATTGTTTCGGTGAAGCATCCCCGTGGATATCTTTATCTCTACGAACTCAGCCGATTACAATCGTTATTATATATGTTGACAGGTCGCCAGGAAGAGCTACAGGAAATGCTGCGCACCTCTCGCGAGGCCATTGAGCTTATGCCTGCCGCCTCCCCTTATCGCTCCCTGCTCTCTCACTCCATCTCAATAAGCTTTCTCATGCGCTATGAACGCACAGGGAGCCTGGAAGATCTTGATCAGGCCATTATTCACCTGAAAGAGACTGTTGCTACCCTGCCAGAGAATTCGCCTTTGTATTCAGCCATGCAAGATGGGCTGGGAGAATGCTTTCTGGATCGCTTCCAGTACACGAATCAGAATGAAGAATTGATCGCAGCCCAGAAAAACTTTGAATTAGCGGTAATATCTGTTTCCTCCCACTCGT
>DAOTTL010000461.1:0-3731 GCA_034438135.1 Ktedonobacteraceae bacterium
CCTGTAACACTCCTTTCACTTGCTCCGCTGCTTCATAAACCGTTTCCTGCTTCGCGGATCGGTTTTTTGCCAAAAGAGCCTCAGGAGCAAAAAGATGGAACGTGGAAGTGCAAAGTTTTCCCCATGGTGGAGGTCTGGGATTGTAAGCGGCTGCTGAACGAGCATGCCTTTGGGCATTGGGCTGTCTCGGATTCGCGGATGTATACCTTCGACGATCGTTTGGTCGTCTTTCTCAAGATTACCATTTGCGGTATATCCCAGTGGGGGGTGGGAGAGGAATTGCTGGCGAACAAGGTGAGGTTTGTGGATGAAAAGGCGACGACCTCTGCCTGGGCTCAGGCATTTAAAAGGGCTTGTGCCAATTTCGGGTTAGGGTTGTACCTATACTTTCTGAAACGCGCGAAGCCCGTCGCATATGATCGTGAAGAGAAGCGCCTGTCCATTTCAGACAAAGACCTTTGCGCACTGGTCGAGGATATGTACCGCGATGCGCATCGCCGTAAGTGTTTGCAGCTTCCTTACGGAACCGGCGCATCTGATCTGGATGCTCTCCAAAAGCCTTTTCAGGAGCCATTTCCTCTGGACATCATTGAGTTTCTTGGGCATTCCGTCAAGGAAGGTCCGGATAAGTCTAAAACCTGTACCGCAGTGCCTTTTGTCAGAGTTTGGCAATATGTTGCCCGCCTGAATCAAATCGCATATGGGCAATGGGAGCTTGCTGATGAGCCGCTCCTCACTTCCACTTCCTCTAAAGTTATTGTGACGCTCCGGCTGAACATTTTGGGGCATACCATGATCGGCATTGGAGAGGAATTCTGGCAGGAGACGCGCCGGAAGGACGGGAAAACCATTACGGTGCCAAATGAGCATGCAGTGGAAAACGCCTGGGCGCAGGCGCTAAAACGTTGTTTGCAGGCACTGGGTATGGGCCTCGATCTGCGGTTTTTGCCAGCAAAAGAAGGGGTACCATATGAGTATGGCCGTGTCCAGGGAGGAGAAGAACTGGCAAGAGAGTTATATCACCTGGCAGGGCTTCTACCGGCAACGGATCGGCAAATCGCTTCCTTGCAGAAGTTGCGTACAGCATTGGAGAAAGAGGCTCCGGCGAATGAAATGCTTTCCTCCTGGGAGGCAGAGCAACTGATTGTGTAGTTGTCCCGGCTTGGACGCCTGAGTAAAATAAGAAGTGAGAGGTCGAAGAAGTGAGGAAACGATGGCAACAAGACAAACCCACGACAAGACGTTTAAGCAGGAAGCGGTTCGCCTGGTGCAAACGAGCGGAAAGTCCCAGAGGCAGATTGCCGACGACCTGGGGATCGGAATGAGTACGCTCTCGCGCTGGTGTTCAGAAGCAGCCGAGCAGGGAGAAAAAGCCTTTGTGGGCAGCGGAAACCTCCAACCAGAAGCGGAAGAGTTACGCCGTTTACGCAGGGAAAACGATGTTCTTCGTCAGGAGCGCGACATATTAAAAAAACACTGGCCATCTTCTCACATCCGTAGAAGACCGTTTTCTCTTCATCGAGCATCACCGAGAGCAATGGGAAGTACGCATCATGTGTCGAGTCCTCGGGGTCTCGAAAGGTGGCTTCTACAACTGGCTGAGGCGGCCCCCCTCGGCACGGGAGCAGGAAGATGGCCAGATCGCCGAACGGATTGTGGATATCTATCAGCAGCACAAAGGACGCTACGGAAGTCCACGGATTCACCAACAATTGCATGATGAAGGTATTCACGTTGGTCGCAAGCGGGTGATCCGGCTGATGAAGCAGACCCAGCTTGCCGCACATCATACAACCCATCGTGTGGTGACGACGCACGCTGATCCTGCTGCAACTCCTGCGGAGAATGTGCTTGATCGTGCTTTTGAAGCACATCACCCCAACGAAAAGTGGGTGGCCGATGTGACATACATCCCGACAGGCGCTGGCTGGATGTACCTGGCTGCGGTGATGGATCTGTATTCCCGGCGCATTGTTGGCTGGGCCATGGCAGCCAGGCAGGATGCAACACTGGTGGAACAGGCGCTACGCATGGCCGTGACCCATCGCAAGCCGCAGGCCGGGTTACTGCACCATTCGGATCGCGGCTGTCAGTATACCAGTCAGGCGTATCAAGCGTTTCTGAAAGATCATGGTATTCGCGTCAGTATGAGCCGGAAAGGCAATTGTTGGGATAATGCAGTCATGGAGAGGTTCTTTGGCACACTCAAGAGGGAATGGACCTCACGGGCGCGGTTTGCGACCCATGAGCAAGCCCGCACAGCCCTCTTTGAGTACGTAGAAGTCTACTACAACCGGGTGCGCAAGCACTCAACCTTGGGCTATCTCAGCCCTGTTCAGTTTGAGTTACAAAACAGTTGACCTTTCCCTTTCAAGGGGTCGGTCAAACCGGGTCAACAACAGCTTCCTGCTGTGATGAATAGGAACCTCCATGAACGTGGATAGTCTTTTCAGTCAGTTCGTCATAGGACCACTGCCCATAGGAGGCCGGATAGAGCAGCATGGTATGACCACCATAGCGAAGCAGGTAGGGCAATTTTTTACCCGTTTCTACCATCTGGGAAATGATCTGAATGAGTTTGGCCAATGCATCTTCTTTAGAGGCACCTTCAACGCCAAGCACTTCACTGCCATACTTGTCTTTTATCCTAACCCAAAACTTCCCGTTCTTTTTGCCTTGAAGGTTCAGGCTAGCCTCAAAGGCGATAGTAGTATCAGGGATTAATGGCACAAAGAATCTCCTCCTTGTGAATTATCTAAACATTGTCTGTTTAGATGTGGCAACGGGCGCGGGAGAGCGTTGTGTTGCTCACACGGAACAAGAAAAAGACCCTGCAAGAACGGCGCCGTTCTTGCAGGGTCTCACTATGATATCGGGGGTCTCAGCTATTCAAACTATTTCAAAGAGGGCCAAACACGAGCGATGACTCCCTCAAAAACGAGACGCGTCCCATAGTTGCCATCACTTTTCCATTCCAAATCATTCATTTTTGCTCTCCTGCCTACGTTAAGTGACGCTTGTTGCGGTAATAGCCACGCAGGGCATATTCCCTATCGGCGGTTCCTCGCTCCTGATCTGTGCAATTACTGGATAAAGATCTTCTTCATCCAATTGATTTCGGCGATAATGCCCGTATTCAAACGTCAGATGATAATATCCATCTGCATCCCTGGTTTGCTCAACGCGAGCGCGGGCCTGTCGCCAGAGATTGGCTACGGCTTTCCGGCGCTTGTCGAGCAACTGGCAATGCCCATGGCGGGACGTAAGCCAGATACATTTCTTATGTATCTGAGGGCCATCCTGCCAAGTGATCACCAGAGCGCTAGCCCCAGGTCGCCCATAGATTTTCCAGCTTCCTGGAATAGCAGGAATCGTCTGATTATTGGAGACGGCTTCTGTGGGAAAGGCATACTCCCAATAGTTCAGCGTTTCCAGATGGCTACGCTCGCAATCACTGGCAGTCTCCTTTGATCTGGAGAGAAAGTTCTGATTATCGATATAGAGAAAAGTACCGACTGCTCCAGCCTTCGGGCCAAGAAACTGGAGTTTGCGTTCCACTCGACGAGGATCTGCTCGCAGAAAACAGGGGAGACAGAGATTGAGCGCGACATTTGGGCACTCACTGGTATATGGCCTATTGCACTGTTGGCAAACCTTATGATGCTCGGCCAAGGCGCAAAGCGCCTGAAACCCTTCTGGGGACACGGTAATGACACGTCCAATAGTAACAG
>DAOTTL010000462.1:0-10657 GCA_034438135.1 Ktedonobacteraceae bacterium
CTCCTCTTATGCTTGCTGGTCGTCGCCTCAGGTAGCGCTTGCATCGCTCTGTACATTTGATCTCTTATATAGTACTATATAATTACAAGATATGACGGTGTATTTAAAGATAGAGGAGGTGAAAAGACAGAAAACATCCCCAAGGTTTACCATAGCAAGAGAGGAAATATCCCCATGAATAACCATAGAAACGGTCGTCGAGCGGCTCTAAAAGGCTCATTAGAGGAGGCAGGTGGCAATCGAGAGGACGATAAATTCGAATTTAAGAAGGTATTCCAGGCCTTTACCGAGCTTCCCAGAATCCTCCATCTGGTCTGGTCCGTCAACCCCTGGCTGACCGCAGCCATGGCACTTGTCAGCCTCGTGACTGGTTTTCTACCCGCGCTGAGCGTCTGGATCACCCGCGGAGTAGTGGACAGCGTGATCACCGCAGTGTTTAGTCACACCCATAATCTGACAGCGGTCTGGTTCTTTGTCTCGGCACAACTAATCGTAGGCGTTGTACAAAGTCTACTGAATACCGTCAGCAACATCTCCCAACAACTCTTACAGGAGCGCGTGGCTAACCGAGTTCAGCTCATGATCCTCGAAAAAGCCAATTCTCTTGACCTGACCTTTTTCGAGGATTCCGAATTTTATGACAAGCTGCGCAACGCCTCAGATGAGTCCACTTACAAGCCGATGCAGATGGTTTCACAGCTTGCCAGTTTCGTAAAAACTACTGTAACGCTCTTTTCTATGCTCTTCCTGCTCCTGCACCTGGCATGGTGGTTATCCCTGATTGCGCTGGTCCTGCCTATTCCGTCCTTTATCTCCAGCTCCCGCTATGGATGGCGTGGCTACCAGAAAATGCGCCGTGAATCAGCTGAGCGCAGGCGTATGCTCTACCTTAATCGCCTGATGACCACCGATACCTACAATAAAGAGATTAAGCTCTTTGGCCTGGGACGCTACTTCATTCGCCAGTACGAAGAGCTGGCCGAGCAATTTTACCAGGACAATAAGAAGATCATTATCGGACGGTATATTACCGGTTTCAGTTGGAGCAGTCTCTCGACAATTGCGAATTCATCGATCTACATCTACGTGGCCTTTCAGGCGGTTGCCAGGATAATCACAGTTGGTGAACTGACCATGTACACACAGACCGTGATGCAGGTAGGACAAAGCTTTCAGGGGGTTCTGGATGGTCTTTCAGGCATCTATGAGAACAATCTTTTTGTGAGCACACTCTACGAGTTTCTAGAATATCAACCCAAAATCGTCTCACCACCAAGTCCACAGGCGATGGAGCATAGTGAAACAACACCCGGCCTGGATATAGAGTTTCGCAATGTCAGCTTTACTTATCCAGGCAAAGATCCCGCTACCGAAGCAGCCCTGAAGGATGTGAGCTTTACGATCAAGGCCGGTGAGGCAATCGCACTGGTTGGACGCAATGGAGCCGGTAAAACTACTCTCGTCAAGCTGTTGACTCGCCTATACGATCCCGATAAGGGACTGATTCTGGTCGGCGGACGCGATATCCGTGAATACGATATTGAGTCGTTGCGCAAGATTATTGGCGTCATTTTCCAGGATTACGTCACATACTATATGAGCGCTCGCGAAAATATCGGAGTCGGTCGGATCGACGACGTGGCAAATCAGATGATGGTTGATGAGGCAGCGTTGAAAAGCGGAGCGAGTACCGTCATCGATAAGCTACCCGATGGCTATCAGACTATGCTGGGACGTTGGTTTAAGGATGGCACCCAACTCAGCGGAGGCGAATGGCAAAAGGTCGCGCTGGCTCGCGCCTTTATGCGCAACGCTCCGATCCTGATCCTCGATGAACCCACTAGCTCACTCGATGCACATGCCGAATATGAGATCTTTACTCAATTCCGCACGTTGACGGAAGGGAAAACGGCCATTTTTATCAGCCATCGCTTCAGTACAGTTCGTCTGGCGGACCGCATCTTTGTCATAGAAATGGGCGTGCTGAGAGAAAGCGGCTCTCACATTGAACTGATGGAACTCAATGGACGCTATGCCGAACTCTTTAATTTGCAGGCCAGGGCGTATAGATAATCTGTTATGCAGCTTCATGCTCTCTCAGTAAAAGGAACAGGGCTTCTCAGAAGTTGTGTTCTCCCCGCCAACTCGACCTGAGAGGAAGAACGGTGGCAGCACGCACGGTCGCGCTGCCACCGTTCTTCCTCTCCTCTCACTTTTGTGGATCTCCCTCACCCGGAGCAGTTGAACCATCCGGGTATTCGGAAGATCGAACCGTCTCCTGCTGACTAACGCCAGGAAAGCCTGGTAGACTTTCCGCCTTCATAGTGGATTGCGATGTGGCCATGTTTTGTAGAAAAGCACCGCAATTCTGACAAAAAGCGTTGTTCGCCTGGAGAAATGTGCCACATTGTGGACAGGTACGATTTCCCTGGAACGTTGGCGCTAATGAGCCGGAAGGCGGCGGCGGCGGCGGCTGTATTCCCGGTGCACTCTCCATAGTTCCTTGAACTTCTGGTGGAGGTGGAGGCGCAGGGATTGGCTCTGAAGAATAATATGATGACGATGGCAGAACCGTCTGAAACGACCCATTATCTACAGTCGAATAGGGATTTTCTGATTCCGTACTGTAAGAGGGTCCAGACGCGAACTGTGTCGGTGGCAGCGTAGAAGGCGTAGGAGGAACTGACTTATTCATGGAAGCCTGCGGGTTTTGCGCCTGAAGCTGCTGAAGCTCCTGTTGCAATTGATTCAGTTGTTGACGCAACTGTATAATGTCTTGACAGAGGGGTAGCAATTCTGGTTGGGTGAGCATATTTGCTCCAAAGAGCTGCATAGTGGTATTGAGTAAACCAGCTTCCTGCTCGCTAATCTGGCGTCCCAGTTTATCAATGGCCACACGAGCACGCTGCGCTCTAGCTATACGTCCGGCCTCATTTGAGGCCTTTTCCAGTCCCCGGTGCACGGAGTCCCAGAGATTCATGTCTATCTCCTTTTGCGCTTTTATCCGGTGATATCACTTAAAAAACCATTTAGCGAGAGACAAAATTATAAAAATTTATCAAATCTATTTCAGTTTTATTCTTTTACAGAAAACATTATAACAAAGCTCACCCAGGAAAGTCGAGTACCAGAATTTCTTACTGAGCTTGCTAATAAATCATCCCTGCTTTTCAGCGGCTTGCAAAGCCGCCCCAAGACGTAAAATTTTACCTTGCTCTATCAATGCCCAGCCCTGCTTTGACATTGGATAGCTCATAGACACCCCCCTGTTGCTCATAACCGCCAGTAAACGGATCTTCAGCCAGTAGCATTGG
The DNA here is from genome assembly GCA_034438135.1 of Ktedonobacteraceae bacterium. Taxonomy (GTDB): domain Bacteria; phylum Chloroflexota; class Ktedonobacteria; order Ktedonobacterales; family Ktedonobacteraceae; genus Paraktedonobacter. Next base: position 3,315 of record DAOTTL010000462.1, read on the forward strand.
CGTATCAAGATCAACGAATGAAAATCCCCCCAGTCCCGCTGCAAAATGTGCGGCAGCCGTAATTGCTAGCCGCGACTCGATCATAGCCCCGATCATCAATCCCGTATGCGTAGCTCGACAGATGGCCGCGATATCCAGTGCCTCCACAATGCCCGACTTCATCAGTTTAATGTTTACAACGTTGACCGCTCCCATATTGAGTAGACGAGTCGTAGAAGCAGCATCAAAGACGCTTTCATCGGCAGCCACAGGAACAGTTGTATGATCCGTCACATAGCGCAAGCCCTCGTAGTCACTTTTGTGGACTGGTTGCTCCATTAAAAGTGGTCGAATATCGCGATCATTTAAGGCTTCCAGAAAGAGCAGAGCCTCGTTGGGCGTATATCCTTGATTGGCATCAAGCGTCAGAGCAGCCAGCGGTGCTGCCTCCCGTATAGCCTCCACTCGCGCTACATCTTCACGCAGATCTTCACCAATCTTAATCTTTATGCTGCGAATGCCTTTTTTTACAGCAGCCTGAGCCAGTTCATAGCCACGTTCGGGCGTCACCAGAGGGATGCTCATATCCGTCTCAACTGAACTACTGGCTCCGCCCAAAAAAACATACAAAGGAATGCCGTAAGAGCGCGTCAACGCATCCAGAAGAGCCATTTCGATACCTGCACAGACAGTTTTTCGTGTATAATAGACGCTGTGAACACTTTTGGAAAGCCGTCGCCAATTTGCTGCATCCTGTCCCATCAAAAGAGCAATACAATCTCGTGCAGCAGCAATAGCCGTTTCTTGTGACTCGCCGGTACTCGGAGGAAATGGCGCACACTCACCATACCCAACGCTACCATCCTGCAATGTGAGAGTGATCAGTACATTGCGAGCACTGGAGACGCTCCCCGTGGCGATAGAGAATGGCTCACTCAGAGGAATCGTGAGCGGCTCAACGGCGACATCCCGAATAGCAGTAGGTCTCATGACACATGCAACCTTTCTAATAACTCTAGCGGATAAAGTATACCTGATGTTCCGGCGACAGAAGGAACATCAGGTATACTTTATCCGCTATTCCATAGTTGTGCGGTTGCGCTGACGATCTTCATGGCGCTCGATGGCCAGTTCAATCAGACGGTCCAATAACTGTGCATAGCTCATACCACTGGCCTCCCACAGTTTTGGGTACATGCTGATCTCTGTAAAGCCTGGCATGGTATTGACCTCGTTGATATACACTTTTCCACTCTCGCGCTCCAGAAAAAAGTCCACTCGCGCCAGTCCACTCAGGTCGAGCACAGTGAAAGCCTTGATGGCCTGAAGGCGTATCTCCTCAGCTATCTTCTGAGACAGATCAGCTGGAATAATGGCCTGCGATTTCCCGTCAATATACTTGGCTCGATAGTCATAAAATTCGTTGCTGGAGATAATTTCTCCGACCACCGAGACCACAGGTTCGTCATTTCCCAGCACTGCGCACTCAAATTCGCGACAGTTAATGCCGTGCTCAACGACGATTTTTCGATCATATTCGGCGGCCACCTCTATGGCATGGCTCAGTTCGTGCCTGTCATGCGCTTTATTGATGCCGACGCTTGAACCCAGATTGACTGGTTTGACGAAATTGGGATAGCCTACAGTCTCTTCTATACTATTCAGGATGGTTTCAGGGGAGCGCTCCCACTCGTGGCGGCGAAAGACGATATAGTCCACAATCGGCAGACCAACGGTTGAGAAGATCATTTTCATCTTCTCTTTGTCCATACCCAGAGCCGCACCCAGTACACCACATCCAACATATGGCACATTTGCCATGTCCAACAAGCCCTGCAAAGAACCATCTTCTCCATAGGTTCCATGCATAACCGGTAAAATCACATCTATGAGCCCCCGACCACCCAGGTCGCTCCCTCCCTGCAACGGTATCAAACCTCCCACGGTGGGATCTCCAGTCAAAGTAACCGCTGTACCTGTCTGATCTGCCTCTCCAAACCAGGACTCCGCTTGCTCAGCGCTACCTTGCATTTCACGAGGCTGACTACCCAATAGCCAGGACCCTTCTTTTGTAATGCCAATCGGTACAACCTCATACTTCTCAGGATCAAGATGGGCCTGGACCGCTCGCGCTGAGGCCAGCGAGACCTCATGTTCACCGGAACGTCCCCCGAAAATCAGGCCGACGCGTTTTTTCTTTTCAGACATACGCATCTCTCTTTCTTTTATTCCACTATTCCACGACAGAACAGTTCTTACCACATTTTTAGCATGGTCTCTGTGCGCATACCACGCGAACCTTTAAGCAAGACCAGATCTTCGCGTTGTACACTGTGCACCAGAAGATCAGCGACCGCACGTTTCGCCGCCTCAAGCTCGTCAAGACGTCCAACGTCGGCGCTAAAGTAGTAGGTTTGCTCGGACGGCATTCCGGCTGCGATCGCGCCCTCGACATAGAAACGCGCTTTATCTCCAAAGGCTATGAGATAATCTGCAACTCCCGCCACGGCTTCTCCACTCATAAAGTGCTCTTGCCGGGCATATTCACCCAACTCAAAGATGTCGCCCAGTACGATCCAGCGCTTGCCTTTCCTTCCCAGCTCGCTCTCCTGGATAGCCTGAAGAGAGGCCAGGATAGATTGCCGATTGGCATTGTATGTATCATCGATCAGGGCGCTGCCATTTGGTCCTGATTTAAGCTCACAGCGACCAGGCGACGGCTTTATCTTCTCCAACGCAGCACAGATATGATCAATGTGCATCTCAGCAACACAACCGATAGCGGCAGCGGCCAGCGCGGTCATCAGACTATGTCTACCTGGCTGGTGAAACTCTACACGTCGTTGCTGATACTGATAGTTTAATGTAAAGCTCAGACCCTTCAGGGAATCTCCACTGATCTCGTCGGCAAAGATATGCGCCTCAGGATTGAGTCCGTAAAAAAATCGGCGGGCCTTCGTTTTCTCACCCATACCTCGCACATTAAGATCATCGTAATTAAGGATCGCTACCCCCCCAGAAGAGAGCACCTGCACCAGTTCGCTCTTGGCCTGAACTACCCGCTCTTGCGAGCCAAAGAGCGCGAGATGGGCCGCACCTACATTCGTGATAACTGACCAGTCGGGCCGCGCTATCGACTCACTGAGCCAGGTCAACTCACCCACCCATTGGGCACCCATCTCCAGAACCGCGTACTTATGCTGAGGCTCCAGACGTAGAATAGTCTGTGGATAGCCCAGTTCATGATTATATGAGGCAAAGGTCTTCAAAGTTGGCGCATCCTGACTGAGCACAGTCGCAGCAGCATCCTTTGTACTGGTCTTGCCATTGCTCCCGGTAATACCAATAAAAACTGTGTCCTCCTGACGCTGCGCACGAGTTCTGGCTGTGGCATGCAGTGCTTTGAGCACATCGGGTACAACGATCTGGAGAAATTCGGGCGGCACACTCTCCGAAGGCTCTTTGCACAAAACCGCTCCCGCTCCGGCCTGCGCGGCATGCGGAATAAATGCGTGCCCATCTGTCGCTTCTCCAGTGCGTGCTATAAATAGATCGCCTGCCTTTAGCAGACGACTATCGTGGTGGGCCTCACAAAATATCTGGTCGGGGTTGACCGACGCGGTTGTTAAGAGTCGCAGGTTGTTTGCGTTTCCCTGGAGTATATCGTTCAACGTGAACATATAAATTGTCCTCTAGTGTATTTTTCGTTTGACCTCTTCGGCTTTGTGGATATGTATGTGCTCTTTTTATGGGGAACAACACCAGTTGCCTTGCCTCCCCAATCCACTTGAGGCCTCTGAAAATGCAGGAGCTGAAACAGCGTTTCCTAATTATAGCATAGTACGCTCCCGCTAATCTTAAGCAGAAATGGATGAGTCAAGGTTCCGCAAAAGTCACAGCTTTAGGAGTGGCCAGCTGCCTCCCCAGAAGAAAACGATGGACGGTGGCAGCGCGGTCACGCTGCCACCGTCCATCTAAAAAGGGTAGATGGGCAGGGAAAGAAGCGACTTTTGCGAAGCATACATTGATGAGTTTGCCATTAGCGAAGTTGCTGGCAAACTCATCAATGTATGCTTCAAATTAATAGCTACGCTATACTCTGGATTTTCCAGTTCTGCGCTCCGACGGGATAAAGGGTCGCAGTACGTTTGACGGTGCTCCCATTGGTTTTGGTAAAAGTCACTGTAGAGGTAGCCACATCACTGGACTGGGCGGGGAAAGTAAAATCGCATTTCGCTACATCTGAGAAACTAGAGATAAAGGCAGATTTGGTGAAAACACCCTGAGTCTCAGGGGTAAATTGATCATAAGCCCCCTGGTAATCATGGTTCTTTAAATCGGTACAAAAGGTGCTCAGTGTTTGATCGGGAAAGTTGATAAGTTCATCAATCTTCCACTTTGCACTATTGGGATCGCGTATCAGATAGCCAGTCATTGGTACATTGCTCCCACTTGCTTGCGCGAAGCTCATATCGGATGTCACCTGACTATCAAGCTGTGTCAGAGGATTATAGCTACAAGAGCTAAAAATTGAGAAGGCCTGGGCAAAAGCGCTACTACCACCTATCTTTTCTTGATATGTGTCGGAAAGTTGATTATATGCTTCCTGGTAGTTGCTGATCTGAAGATCATTACAGAAAGTCGCCAGGGTTTTAGTTGGAAGGTTAGTAAAATCATCGATCTTCCAGACATTGTTGGCAAGCAGAAGAGTAGCACCATTGTTATCAGTGAGGACAGAAGAAGTTTCGATAACAGTGATTTGTCCACCACCCTTTGTCATCGTCAGGTTAACATAGCTACAGGCAGCCGGTTTTGGGAAAGAGAGAGTAAACTGGTCCGAGGTCATCTTCTGCTGAAAATTACTGGTGAGCTGGCCATAGGCCGAAATATAATCTCCCTGTTCCATTGAAGAGCAGAATCCTTTGAGCGTTTGCATCAGCGAGGAGAGAATCTGTTCATCATCGATTTTCCAGGAGCCATCGCTGCGCCGAGTCAATTTAACGAGATCAGTAGCAGTACGGATTGGCGAGTTAAGAGCCAGGGTAGCGGTGGCATTATTACCACTCTGCAAAACAGAACCGGGTGTGCAGCCGTTCAGGCCGTGAAAAAAGCTAGCAAAAAGCGCTGAGGTCATACTACTCTGAAACCGTGGGGTGAGTTCACCATAAGCGCCGGTGGCATTTTTGCTCAGCAAATTATTACAGAAGCCTGTCAGGGTTTTGTCAGGAGTAGGAAGGGAGTTCCGATAAATAAAGAAACTAACAGACCCTCCGGCAATGAGCACGATGATAAGCACGATGATCAATAATGTCCAGCGTCGAGATTTTGAGGGACGAGTGAAGCGTCCAACAGGCGGCGTCTTTATGGCACCAGGCTGAGAGACTGGCTGACCGGCCATGCCGATGGGTGCATTAGAGGCAAACGGAGTATTCGATGAGTACATGGAAGCGGGAGAGCTGTAGTAATTTCGCTGAGCAGGCATCATGCTATCAGACCAACCCGAGAACTCCTGGCCTGGAGGTCCAAATGGCTGTGCGCTGCCGGGACTGGCTGGGGAGTTTATCGGCCCATTTCTCGGCGGCAATGCCGGCGTACGTCCCGAACTTGAGGCCGGATTGGACTGAACTGGCGGCATCATTCCACTCTGACCCGTTGCCGCCTTAAAAGGCTGCGCGGCAGACTGTCCAAAAGAGGTAAATGGTGGGGCAGGCATAGGCGTCGGAGGGGCACTCTCTGCCATAGCTGGCGGTCGGACGGGCGGTCGAGACGAGTAAACATTGCTCTCTGGTTCGGAAATGGCGGCCACAGGAGGTAGCACAACCTGTCCAGCAGACTGCGATGAGACACTTGAATAGCCCGCCTTATCCTGCTCAAATGCACGCACGGTTGAACCATCAGAAGATGGCTCCTCCTGTTCAGCTCCTATCACTTCATAAGTGAAACGAGTATCGCCGATCGAAACTCGATCACCCGCTTTGAGCGACAGGAGCATCTGAGGAACAATTTTCTCACCATTAATTCTTGTTCCATTTGTACTATCCAGATCGACCAGGCAATAGCCCTTACCAACCAGGCGCAATTCGGCATGACGTGCGGAAATTTTGGGATCGTCTTTGAGCGCAATTCGACTACTAGGTCGGCGTCCAATTGTGATGACCTCGCCATTGAGCGAAACGCGTTTACCATCCTCCCCCAACAGAAACGCCTCCAAAGGCGGAAGGGAAGCCACAAGAGCTGCTGAAGAAGGAGTAACAACTGGTTGAGGAGGGAGACTGGCTTGCTCAAGTGCTTTAGCGAAAGACTGAACAGTCTTAAAGCGTCTATGTACATCGATTGATAGCGCACTCAGAACAACGGACTCTACGTCCGGCGGCACATTGGGTCGATTGGAACGCAGGGCATCGGGAGCGGTGGACATCTTCTGTACTGCAACCTCTACATAAGAACCTTTAAAAGGTGCAATTCCACAGATCCATTCATAGATCACAACGGCCAGAGCATATTGATCGCTCGCGGGCACCGGCCTGCCCTGAATCTGTTCCGGAGCCATATACGTCACCGTTCCAACGGGATTCCAGCTATTCGAGTCTCCATGACCACTCCCACCATGTCTCTGTTCACGCATACTGGCCGTGGGAAGGGCAATGCCAAAATCGCCCAGGAGGATCTCATTGTTACGTCCAATCAGCATATTCTCTGGCTTAATATCTCGATGAATAATCTTCTGCTCGTGAGCATATTGAAGTGCGGCAGCAACTTGTTTCGTGTAGGTCACAATCAGTTCTAGAGGCAACGGCTGACCTCGCATATGACGCTGACGCAGAGTACCGTTGGAGGCATAAGCCATAACAAGAAATGGAGTACTGTCATCCACCCCAAAATCAAGCACCTGGACAATATTGGGATGAACTAAATGAGCTATTGTACGAGCCTCGTTACGAAAATTGGACACATCCTGGTCAGACAGCTGCGTACGTAGCACTTTAATAGCAGCCTGAGTGCTCAAGTAGATATGCTCACCCAGGTACACATCTGCAAAGCCGCCCTGACCTAGCAACTTGATCAATCGATAATGCCCCAGTTGCTGACCAATGCGATCAATCACGTAGCTCCCTCCTTCAGGCACATCAGGAGAATACTCTACTGTATACCTGCATAGGTTCATTCTATAAGAAAATTTTTATCAAAATGTAATAGTATATAGATGCGTTTCTAGTGTAACATAAAAAGGCAAGAATTGTTATAAATACCTCCTGCTTTTCTTTCCTCTGGCGGCTGCGCCGCCAGCTTTTCAGGGAGAAATGGCTGAGTTTGTCAGCAGCAAAGCTGCTGCCAAACTCAGCCATTTCTCCCTTTTCTCGGGG
>DAOTTL010000463.1:0-3412 GCA_034438135.1 Ktedonobacteraceae bacterium
ATCTTCTGGCTTCTTTCAATGCTTGGATAAATGAACGGCTATTGATGTTATCCCCTCTCTTGCAAGAAAAAGGAGAAGCTCATATGGAACCCCATATCATCATCTGGATCTTCTAAAGAATCTATGAGACATCCCTGATTTTGCAAAATCAGGACAAAAAGGCTTCTGCATCATCCTGGCAGAGCAACCCACCCCATTTTAACAAGAGCAGATTATCTGCTCTTGTTATTCTCTGTCGCCCACGGTGAGATGAGTCATCCCTCTTTTTTCTGCGGCTTACAAAGCCGCAGAAAAAAGAGGGATGACTCATCATTCTTAACCATTTCAAGTGTGCAGAAAGTCTAAAACAGCATTGCTGAATGCCTCAGGTTGCTCAGTATTCGAGAGATGAGCGGATCTGCCGAATTCAATAAGCTTGCTTCCTGTGATAGCAGCATGGAGTTCCCGTGCCTGTGAGGGGGGAGTAGATTCGTCCAGTTCGCCAGCAATGATCAGGGATGGAACATGGATGGAGGTGAGCATCTCACGCAGATCGGCCTCACGCAGGGCAGCGCAGGCTCCGATATATCCGTCGGGGTCGGTCGCTTCCAGCATTGCACTGAACTGCTGCACTACATCAGGATGCATACGACGAAAATCTTGACTGAGAAATCGGGCAAGCGTGGCATCTCGTATCGCGCCCATTCCTCCTGTCCTCACCGCGTCTATACGTGCATCCCAGATCTCTAGTGATCCAATCCGCGCGGCAGTGTTCGCAAAGACCGCCCTCATAAGTCGTTCTGGATGATGAATTGCGATCCATAGGGCAACTATCCCACCCAACGAGAGACCACAGATGTACGCTTGCTCTATCTTCAGTTCATCAAGAAGCGCGAGAAGATCGAGACTAAGCCGCTCGATTGTGTAGGGACCTGGCGAAACCTCGGAAGATCCGTGGCCGCGACTGTCGTAGCGAACTATGCGCAGTTGATGACTGAGCAGCGCGACCTGAGGGTCCCACATGTGCAGATTCGTTCCAAGCGAGTTCGCCATAACCATCGTTGGAGCACTATCGGGTCCGTCAATGCGATAGGCAAGACGCACACCATCAACAACGAAGCTGTTTTTCATACTCTACCTCTCAGCTATTGGACCTCGTAGTAGGATGCAAGATTATGATCGATATAGAGGTCTGACTTCCTAGAATTACTTTGCTTCTCAACAGGCTACTGCTCCGTCATAGGTTGAAAAACACCGTCTCGTTCTCACCTTGCAGAACAATATCAAAGTGATAGACGACATTCTCACCTTCCTGTTGACGACGGGCGAGCAGGGTACTCCTCCGATTCTCAGGAACGTATTGCAGGATAGGATCGTTGACATTGGTTGGCTCATCCGCAAAGTATAGACGTGAGACCAGGTGATTGAGTAGTCCACGCGCAAAAACGGTGATACAGATGTGAGGGGCCTGCCAACGATCCCGATCGAAAAGGACGAGGCCTGGCTTGATTGTCTCAAACCAATAGCTGCCTTCGTTCTCAGTGCCAGAGCGACCAAAACCACTAAAAGATACATCCAGGGTTGAGGGTCCCTGATCGGTCGGATGGTTATAGCGACCCTGTGCATTGGCCTGCCAGATCTCAACCAGCGCATCAGGCACAGGCAAACGATCGCCATCGAGAACATGACCCTCGATGCGGATACGCTCACCAGGCGTCTCAGGCTGTACCAATACATTGCGAACCGCGTCTTTACGCAGCAAAGCGGGCGAGAAGAAAGGTCCAACAGTCTGCGAACTGCTTAGAGGGTAATACTTCATTGTCCTCCCTCCCTCGACTCAAAAGGTGTCGCATAGGGTCCACGAACGACTATATCCCAGCGATAGCCGAGTGCCCACTCTTGCTCAGTCACAGTATGATCGTAAGAAGCCATCAAGCCATGGCGTACCTGCTCTGTGGGTACCCCATTGAGAACAGGATCAAGCTTGTGAAGCGGATCGTCAGGAAAATACATCTGTGTCACCAGGCGCGAGAGTATAGATGGACCAAAAACTGAGAAATGAATATGGGCCGGTCGCCAGGCATTGGGATGGTTGAGCCAGGGATAGGCTCCAGGACGAATAGTCAGAAAACGATAGAAACCGTCGTGGTTGGTCAGGCAGCGGCCCATGCCCAGGAAGTGGGGATCGAGAGGACCTGGCCACTGATCACGTTTGTGCAGGTAGCGGCCAGCGGCATTGGCCTGCCAGATCTCAAGCAGCGTGTCAGGGACAGAAACTCCATGGTCGTCGAGCACACGACCCGTCACAATGATACGCTGTCCGATGGCCTCACCTCCCGTTCCAGCATTGCGGGTAAGATCAGCATCCTCCGGCGTAATCGCACTGATCACAGGTCCAGGACCGGTCAGTTCTGAGAGGGATAGGGGTACCTCAATAAGCGATAGCAGAGGCGCACGGCGTCGGGTGGACTGATAGGCCTCATACAAATAAGGCGGAAAAATTTCCCGATCTCCGCGCACAATATCACCAATAGTAACCTGGCTCATTGTATCTACTTCCCCTCCGTTGCATCTGAGGCAGTTCCGTTCTCACCTGAAGATTCTGCCAACTGAGCAAATACCCGCTTCGCCGTAGCGAAAGCCGAATTTGCCGCTGGAGCGCCTGCATAGACCGCAACATGGAGAAGCATCTCCGCAATCTCACGCTGATCCACGCCAATATTCTGACTGGCACGTAGATGAAGAGCCAGTTCATCACGACCAAGGGCCGCCAGGATCGCCATCGTAACCAGACTTTTCGTTCGTCGATCCAGATCCGGTCGCGCCCAGACAGAACCCCAGGCCGACTCTGTAATAAAATGCTGAAAATCAGCATCAAATTCGGTCGTGCGTGCAAACGCCTGCTCAACGAACTCGCTGCCAAGCACCTCTTTGCGAACCTTCATGCCAGCATCAAAGCGCGATTCATCCATCGTTGATCCTCCTGATTCAGTATGATAGCAGAGAAACCGACGAGCCATTGTCGGTTTCTCACAGGGTATCTCACTTTCTCTATAAAAAGCAAGCTATGAGTTATCCCTGACTGGGCTATTTCATTCTCCGAAAGCCTTTGGCTTTCGGCCCCACCCACAGGCATGAAGTTAGCGCAGAGCCTCCCTCTGCGCCTCCTTTCTTTTTGCCGCTTTGGCGGCAAAAAGAAACAAAAAGTATTTTTTGGGGACACCCCGAACCCCGGCAGGGAGGACCCTGCACCCCTTTTTGCTTATCTTTATGCCTATGCTTTGGCTTTCGGCCCCAGCCCTGAGTGTAGGAGGAATTGAAAGGGCGGTGCCACCGCCCTTTCAATTCCTCCTACACTCAGGGCTGGGGTGTTCCTCTTACAAGTAGAGGTTTCTTCTCGCTTTTCCCTCTGTCGCCTCTGGCGACAGAGGAC
>DAOTTL010000464.1:0-3393 GCA_034438135.1 Ktedonobacteraceae bacterium
GGCAACAGGCAGAGCTTTGCGTTGAGACGTTTGAACCAGCCGAGGAGGGTGCTCTGGCTCGTTCCTGGCCCGAGTATCTTCCTGTCAGGGAAGCGGCCAGATTTCTCGGGGTTTCAGAACGCAGCGTCTATGGGTATGTAGAAAATGGACGGCTTCCCTGTACCCATCAAGGGAACCTGCTGGTGATCGAAACCGCAGCGGTCCGCAGCTTTCAGCGGCGTGCATCGGGTCAGCCACGAGCACATCAACCGGAATGGCATCGTTCCTCGTTCGATAATGCGCAGGTTCTCACACATATCAGCGTGATGGTGCGAGCAGGACAGCGTCAGGCCCTGGAACAGCGTTTGGAGCAGTTCCATCAAAACAACCGCCATCACTTGCCGGGAACCGTCGCCCGCTCTATCGCCTTTGAGCCAGTTCAGCCACTCCGCGTGAAACTCGTGTTTATCTGGCGTAAAGCAGCGATGCCTTCGCAGGAAGAAGTGCTTGCGGCTCTCAAGACGCTGCGAGACGACTTGAGCGAACTGGTAGATTGGGAATGTTCCGTTCTTCAGGAGTGCGAGATCGCATTGCATACCTGAGATCGGTTGCCTGGCAGAAAGGGGAGAGCGATGACTCTTACGAGTGTTATTGTTGGCGTGTGGCTCGCCATTGCGTTCAGCTGCCTGTACTGGCCATCTGCGTAATTATTTTAGTCGTGATTGTTATTGCTCAGTTCCGCCAGGACGATCGCCTGGATGAGAAAAATTTTACTGATATTGTAAAGATGATCTTGACATCACTTTTACAGAATAAGCAGTAGTCAAAATGAGCTTCTGTTTCCCCTCAAATACCTTCACAACGGAAGAGACAACTGCAAGATAATTCCGTGGATGACGGCAGTTCATTAGCATGTACTATAGAAATTCATTGAGAGGCGTATCATGCTAATCATTTGTTCTCTTGTACTTCGGGGTCGAAACCGTTTCAGGCCAGGCTCTTCTGGAAAAGGGGCGCGATGCCATCAAACTGCGCTTCTTTTCATGCTCCCTTCTCTTCTCTATTTCAGAGATGCTGCTCTATTGTAAAAGAACATGGCAATCGGATCTGAGAAAACACTCAAGGTCTCTGATCGCTTACTCTCACATACATAAATCTTGAGCAAGTTCTTAAACGATGCATTCTCGCCAATTATAAGATACCCCTCACATCATTCACTGCGCGGCATCCAGATGTTTCGCATAAATGTATATCAATACAAGCAAAAGTTTTTTCTGTATTTTATGCTATACTAGCTTTAAGCTCTATTTTCAGCTATCGATACAATTTTACACTGAAAAAGGAAGATAAAAGCACTATGCACGGTTCTACTGATCCGCTACGCATTTGCTGTATCGTCGCACCAGAAGATGCGGCTCTTTGTTCTGAACTGTGCAAACATCTGAGTCCTCTGGTGCAGCGCTATCGCCTCATTCTCTGGTATCCACAGGGCGTTTTGCCTGGTGCTGACTGGCGGGCCGAGTTCGATGCCAGGCTCGTGGACGCATCTCTCTTTCTGCTACTGCTCAGTGCCGATTTCCTGGCTTCGGAGTGGTGCTCTAAGATCGCGCTGCCCGCTGTGCTGCACCGCCAGTCTATGCACGGTGCTCATGTTCTTCCTATTCTTCTGCGGCCCGTTGCCTGGCATCAGATGCCCATTGCCCACCTGACTGTTCTCCCAGATACAGGCAGGCCGTTGACTGAATGGCCTTCACGCGATTCCGCTTATGTCACTATTGCTGAGGGCATTCAACGCGTAATTGAAGGTTTGCTCCCGACTTCTACATCTATGTCTTCCGAGACCGCTACCCAGGACGAAGAGGACGCTGTGACCTTGCGTCCAGTGAGGAAGCTCCAGAACCGTGTACATATGCGAGACGCTCCACATGTCGAGAATTTCTGTGGACGCGACGAAGAGAAGACCCTTCTCCAGCGATGGATCGTTGATGGGCGGTGCCGGGTTCTCTCTGTTGTGGGAATGGCTGGGATGGGAAAAACCCATCTTGCCGCGAAGGTCGTCGATTCCGTCCAGGCGAGCTTCGCGGCTGTGTTCTGGTTTTCTCTCTTGAATGCTCCACCCTTTGAGCATTTTCTGCGTGATTGTCTGACCTTTCTGGATCAGGAACGATATGCTGCATGCCCCCCTAACGTTGAAACACAGACCAGTCAACTCATAGATTACCTCTCACGCCAGCGCTGTCTGCTGATCTGGGACAACGCGGAAACCCTTCTAGTGGGGGGGAGTGGGCAAACGACGACCTATAGAGAGGGCTATGATGCCTATGGTCAGTTCGCACGCCGCCTGGGCGAGTGCCGGCATCAGAGTTGCTTGCTTCTCACCAGTCGCGAACTGTGGAAGGAGATCGCGTGGCTGGAAGGTGCAGATACCTCGGTGCGCTCCCTCTCACTCACGGGCTTACCTGTCAGCGATGTGCGCCTGATCGCGGAACAGAGGGGCTTATCAGGAACGCCCTCTTCCTGGCAGAAGCTCACTGACTACTGCTCTGGCAATCCTCTGATGCTCACTGTGCTTGCTGCTACGATTCGAGAAGTGTATGCCGGACACATTGCCTCCTATCTGGATGAGCTTGGTGAGGCCTCGCTACGCGAGCATCCTGATCTGCGCCAGCAGATTGATCAACAATTTGAGCGAGGCACCTTTTTGGAACAGCAGATTCTTTACTGGCTCGCGCTCAAACGTGTTCCCCTTTCTTTGTACGATATCTGTGAGGTGAGCTCTCCCCACATATCGAAAAGACAGGCGTTAACGGCCATCGAAAATATACGCCGCCGTTCGTGGATTGCGCAAAGTAGCCCGGATAACCTCACCCTCCAGCCGGCACTGATGGACGCCGTTATTGATCGCTTCAATGAGTACGTTGTGCAGGAGACTCTCCAGGGAAAAACTACTCTGCTGGCCAGTCACGCCCTTATCGAAGCACAGGGCAAAGAGTACATTCGCGCGAGTCAGGTTCAATTAATCCTGAAAGTCATCTTGCAAGAGCTTACGAGACAAATGAACCCTGTCGAATTAGAGAAAAGGCTCTTGCAGCGTCTGGACGTTCTGCGTCACTCTGCAACACCTTCAACTACCTATGAAACCGGAAATATCCTGAATCTGCTTATTCAAGGGGGCTTCAACCTACGCGATGCGAACTTCTCCGGCCTGACGGTACGCCAGGCATACCTGCAAGAGGTCGAGTTACCTGGCGTCAATTTTGCCTTTGCCAACCTGGCGACCTCTGTTTTTACTGATACCTTTGGCGGCATTCTCTCCGTTGCATGGAGTCCTCAGGGCGATCTCCTGGCTGCCGGAACGGCCACTGGTGACATACGCCTCTGGGAGGCGCATAGTGGGCGTCCGTTGCGCACCTT
>DAOTTL010000465.1:0-13272 GCA_034438135.1 Ktedonobacteraceae bacterium
CCATCCGGTCACAGGATCCCATGCGGTACCAGCTGCATAACCGGAAAGGTTGCTTCCAAAGAGTGTATTATCGCCAGAGATAACATCGTTCATCAAATTCGTATAGCTGTCACTTATCCCAATGCTGTAGAGAGCTGGATTGATAGTGCCCAGGCGATGTCCACTCATCTGTACGCCATCAACCAGGAGACCAGAAAGTTCAGGCGTCGCTACGCTTGTCCCGCCCATAATCACAACCGTCATCTTCTTTGTTGTTGTATCAGTCTGATACACAATTACGCCCCCATTGATAGAAGCATTGAGCGAAATATCTGGCACGCCACGGTAAGCACTATTCCCAATAACATCATCCTGATAAGTCGGACGGGCCAGGATAGTGCTATATCCTCCACCAGTTGCGCTATTATACACATCCGACTCATTCCAGGCGGTTTCACCGAAATACTGACCGCTAACATCATCCGCATCAAGAGTTGTACCACCTACAGCAGTAACCAGAGGATCAGCGGCAGGATAAGAGATTGCCTTCACCAGAGCAGTACCATCGCAGTTATACTGAGCCGAGCCATAGTCACCCGTAGCAGCAATGAGGCTCATACCCTGCTGAGTTGCCTGGTTAAAAAGCTGGTGCTCAGCAGCCTGCAATTTGGGGTCCATACATGTCTCGTTCTCTCCAAAGCTGAGTGAAAGAGCGTCCCCAAGGTTTTGATCGACCGCGTACTTCAATGCATAGTACAGATCAACATCCTCAGCACTCTTCGCTGCAATCAGATTAATGGAGGCAGCAGGGGCCATAACATGCGCCCATTCGACATCCAGAGATGTCTCGACACGCCAGCCCTTATCCGAGCCGCTGGTGCCATAAGGAGTGAAAACTTTCAGAGATGTATCTGGCAGTCCCCAGGCCGCATCAAACGCCTTTAGATCTTGCTGAATCGTTGGACTACCAAAGGCATCAATGATGGTGATGGTTCGTTTCGCACCAGTCATGCCTTTTTGGAGCAATCCAGTTACACCATATGCCTCACGCACCTGATAGGGGCCAAGACAATGGGTCGATTGCGCCGAAGAGTTCGTCTGACAGGCAAACTGGACCTCTTTCGCGTCCAAATTTTGTTCCGAAAGGGCTGATACGTGGTTCACGAAAGACTTTTCGCTCTGTTGCGGGCTGAGAAAATGAACAATGGGTTTGGCGGCGATGTCGTGCGCTCTAAAGGGCTGGCTGGAGTTCGCCGCACGTGCCGAACTACTGTGAACGAATAGAGCCGAGCCACCCATGACCGCCAGGAGCGCGAGACAAATGCATGTCGAAATAATAATTCGTGGGCGTTTTTGATGTATTGCCTGCATGCAGTGCATGTCTCCTTGATCTATTTTCACGTGACCTTTACGGCCATTAGCTATATCTTAGATGGTCGCCAGAAGCGTCGCCAGTTGCTCTTCTTTCGCTTCTCACTTGTGGAAACCGAAATGAAGGACGATGATACAAAGCGATCTGTTTTTTAGAGAACCCTTCACCTATCCTTCTATTATTCATAGTACTTTGCGCAACAAATTACCTGCCCGGATAATGAACCTTTTCTCACTGGCTGGTGTCTTTAGCAGTGAATAGTCGTAGCTGAAGGAGCTTGTGATATGTCATCCGATGCAGAACTTATAGCACGCATACGCGAGCACGATGAAAGCGCTTTTGAAGCGCTCTCGGAACGCTACCGGGAGAGCATTTATCGCCATATACTTTCTACTCTCCATGACAACAGTGCGTCAGAAGAGGTTGTGCAGGAGGTTTTTCTACGCGTCTGGACACATGCGGAACTATGGCACGGATAGGGAAGCTTTAAAGCCCGGCTCTTTCGCGTCGCTACAAATCTGGCATTGAATTATCTGCGTACATTGAGCAGACGCAGGCAGCAATCGCTGGAAGCACCTGTTGATCCACTCGATGAAAACGACGAGAGCAATATGCCATCATGGATGGTAGATCACTCGCTTCTGACACCAGATGTCATTCTGGAGTACGGCGAGCGCAATCAACTTCTTCAGCAGCTTATAGAAGAGCTTCCCATGGAAAAACGGACAGTGTTTCACCTGATCTATCAGAATGAAATGGCTACTCGACAGGTTGCTCAAACGTTAGGTATCCCAGAGGGAACTGTAAAATCACGGTTACACTATGCCATCAGACATCTTGCCCAGGCATGGCGAGATCTGCAACATGAATGGGAGGATATGATATGACCATCTTGATGACTGCACCCTGGCACAAACTCTCGTTTGAGCGCTTTCTCAATGAAAGCCTGCCACAATTGCTCACGCAACGGATTCCCTTGATTGGTTATACTGTGACAGCAACCGATCAATACACTTGCGAAATAACCTTGACGCTTGACTCACCAGCAGGAGACATTTCCATTGCATACACAGCTATCCCTCAGCCAGATCAGGATGGTATCTTTAAAATCGCAAGCAAATATCTGGTAGTCATTCCATTCGCCACCTATGATGACCTGGAGCAGGCAGAGATTTTTTGTGTAGGAGAACAATTAGAGGCTTATGTGCGCGAGCACCTGGGCAACGCTCCAG
The DNA here is from genome assembly GCA_034438135.1 of Ktedonobacteraceae bacterium. GTDB lineage: Bacteria > Chloroflexota > Ktedonobacteria > Ktedonobacterales > Ktedonobacteraceae > Paraktedonobacter. The sequence goes on from DAOTTL010000465.1 coordinate 2,584, forward strand.
ACGATCTGACCTGGGATGCAACGCTGACAAGGGCCTGGCTGCCACTCAATCGCTGGATGACTGAATACTTTGAAAAGCCGCCAATGGACGGTTGGTGGGGCAGTTTTGTTCAGTCTCTGGATGAGCGCAACTGGTTAGCCAGACACAGTCACCTGCGGCGTCTCGCCATCAAAGATTGCCAGCATCTCTTTACGCCGAGCCATTTTGGGCGTGCGTGCCCCTTTGAAACACCAGAGGGACCAAATATCGGACGCATCATCCAGCTTGCCCTCGGAGCAGATATTCGCGCTGGCAAGCTGCTGACCACTGACGAGCGTCCTGAAGCCGCCCTTGGCCTTGAAGCTGCTATGATCCCACTGCTGGAACATAACGCGCCCCAGCGACTCCTGATGGGAACAAATATGCTCCGCCAGTGGATCGTTCCGTCCTCACCCGAACCGGCACTGATCCAGAGCGGGAATGAGCCGGATGCCCCGAATTTCTGGTGCGGACGCAACCTGCTCACCGCCTTTCTCTCCTGGGATGAGGATACCTATGAGGATGGCATAGTTCTCAGCGAGTCCTGTGCCCAACGACTCTCATATGACCATCCAGTCGAGCCAGGCGATAAACTCAGCAATCGCCACGGCACCAAGGGCGTAGTGAGCCGTATTCTCCCAGATGCAGAGATGCCACATCTCGCAGATGGCACACCTGTCGAGTTAATCTTCAACTTTGTCAGCCAGCATACGCGCTTCTACTTTGGACAAATCCGCGAGGCCGTGTTAAGTCGCATCGCCTACGTCGAGGGGAAGCCAATGGTCACCCCTCCCTTCCATGCACCTGACGAACAACAGATTCGTTCGCGACTCGTTCAGGCCGGTCTGCCAGGGGATGGCATGGAGCAGTTGACTGATGGACGGACAGGACAAAGATTAGCGCTGCTGAGCACCATAGGTTGGGTCTACTGGGGTAAACTTTTCCATGAAGCACGCGAAAAGCTGCAAATCTCAGCAGGCTACGGCTGGGGCCAGCATCTGAACGAGTATGACTACTATGCCTTGCGCGAAGCAGGAGCGTCTGAACTCATTCACGAGCAGTTCAACACCAGCGCAACGAGCCGTCCCGAAAACAGCACGCTTGCTGAGCGGCTTACAAAGGGTCCGATTGAGCAGGCTGGACTCCCATCACCGCAATTGAGTGAGCTTTTGAGGCGTTTAGCCGCAGTAGGGATCAGGGGGGAGACGCGTGAGCATGAACTGGCATTCAGCCTGGCGGAGCCCGAAGGTGTGGCGATCGACCTGGTGCTCCCCGTGGCTCATCCCTGGTTGCGGGATCATCTGCTCACACGCATTGGAGTAAGCGGGGGCAGACATCCTGCTTACCAGGCGCTTGTCGAGGCAAATGTGCGCCTGGAACGCATCTTGAGCAACAAAGCCCCTGAGAGTCTCCAGCGGCAGGCACAGGAACAACTGACGCTGCGCGTTCACGAATACTGCGCGACCGTACCGCCAATAGTTCAATTTGACACACGGGTGCAATTCAGCGGACGGGCGGTGCTCACACCTGGCTCCCATCTCCACCTGGATCAGGTAGGAATAGCAGAGGAGTTGGCGTGGTCGCTCTTCGGTCCACTTGTCATACGCAACCTCACAGCCGAGGAGGTAAAGGCACGTAGCGAGCGGGCAGCCGGAATGCTTGACGAAATCATGGCTCGCTCGTGGGTAATTATCCACAGGTCACCCGCCTTCACACCACAGACCTTCCTTGCCTTTCATCCTGTGCGCAACTCGGAGCGTGTGCTTCGCCTGCACCCACTCTCTTGCCGCCTCCTACAAACAGATTTCGATGGCGATCAGGCGTCTATCTTCCTGCCACTGACCGAGCAGGCCCAGCAAGAGGCTGGCAAACTTCTTTCAGTTCAAGGACATCTGGCACGCACACCCGATCTATTACGTGATCTCCTGCCAAACAATGATATCCTCTGGGGGCTTGCCCGCTTGAACCTCACTGAGAAGGGAAGACAGGAACTGACCGCCATTCCTGGTATGGATAGCATACCAACCGGTGAGACCGTCACACGCGCATTGCTGGAAGACGTGCTGAAAAAAACGCTCCAGCGAGATGGTATACCCGAAATGCTGGAAAAACTTGAAAAGTTAATGCAATGTGGCTTTGCAAGCGCCAGAACGTCAGGAGCATCTATCAGTCCATTTGTAGGCAACCTGTTCTCATTGCCGCCAGCGCCAGCCGAGAACGAAAGCAAGCAATGGAAACGTTATCAACAAGAGATAAGCGAGCTGTTCGCCACATATACCGACTACACACAGTCCGATCTTGGACCACAATTACTGGCAGTTAAAAGCGGAGCGTGGGGCGAGATTGAGCAGCTTATTGGACTGCTGAACATGCAGGGAAGCGTCAATAATATCCTGGGCAAGCAGGTGTTTATACGCCATGGCTATCGAGATGGTCTACAGGCAGTGGAACTCTATGCTCTTGCTCCTGGCGCACGCGAGTCTTTTGCGCAGATACAGAGCAATTGGCTACGGATCACGCAGGAAATAGGGAAACGCAACAGGGCAGAGAGCTTTCACGTGCTCGCGCGTGCCCGACGAGCCGAAGAGCCAGCTATTGTTTTTGCCCATGCCGCCTCCATTGGAGAAATTGATCCCCTGACCGATCCCGATAGCCGCCTTTTCGCAGGATTATAGCAAAGCTATATAAATCAGGGAGAAATGGGTGAGTTTGCAAGCCGCTTTGCTGCTTGCAAACCACCCATTTCTCCCTGAAAATCTGGTGGCGCAGCTAGATAGAAGAACTGCTGACCACAACCCTCTCAGACCGACGTGAGATATTCCCAAAAATGGTCAGTCCCAAAGTTGCCAGACATGAGAGACCAATCAGACTCAACAGGAGCGCCGTCCACGGATGAGCGAAAAGAGTGGCCGCGATCACCTCGTTAGCAGGCAAGCCTAATAGACCTCCAAAGATCAACAAAGCCACAGCCTCGCGACTACCCAATTGTCCCGGTGGAGTTGGCAAAACAGAGAAAATAGTGCAGAGGATATAACCAAAGAGCGCTGTAGTAAAGGGGATCGAGAAACCAATCATCCAGAAGATTAGCATGGCAAAAAGACCGTCGCAGAGGACCGCCAGACAGGTTATCAGGAGGGTAGGCAGGAAGATGAGTGGACGGCTGGTAACCGCCAGAAAGGCGTCTACAGAGCCAGTAGCGAAGCCTTCAATTCTGCTCCCTATATTCCTGGGTAGGAGACCAAAAAGTTTCTGTAGCAGGCCAATAGCAAAAGAGTGCCGCCAGATAGCCAGACCAGCAAAAACGAGCAATCCAAAGAGCAGTCCACCAGCCAGACCAACTATCACCCAGAGTTGAACACTCATCGTCATCCACCACAAAGGCACCGTAACCAGCACAACCAGTGCCAGAACCAGATCCAGAGTCTTATCCATAGCAACAGTCGAAAGGGATTTACTAATCGGAACATTGGCAATGCGTTTCAACATCAGACACTTAATCGCTTCACCTGCCCGAATCGGGAGCAAAAAGTTCAGAAACGTGCCCACCAGATAGAACCGCACAGTCTGGAATAGAGTCACTCTACTCACCGAGCTGAGAAAGATTTTCCAACGCACACCGCGCAATACATGAGCGGTCAAATAAACGCCACCCGCAAGCAGAGCCAGTCCAATCCCCTGAGTCGTCGTCAAATGAACCTCAAGAATGTGCAAAATCAGTGGCAGATCTACGAAGAGATAGACAAGACCAAACAGTCCCAGACCAATGGCCAGGCCCAGGCAAATCTTAAAAATGGGAGAGGAAAAAACTGCTCGCCAGCGTGCCAGACCTGTTCTCTTCTCCGCCAGCGTCAGCATAGATATCGCACGCGGCATCGTGCGTCCAAATGGTTCACGTCCATAGAGATTGACGATCGGGATCGGACCCGCCTGTTGAATGCCCAGTGGCCAGTAGCCATCCTCTTCCTCTCCCGCCGGACTCAGCTTGAGTTTGGTGCTGGTAGTGCGCAACGGTCTCATCATACCGCTCAATTGCATCAGATGAGCTGTACTCTGATCCTCAATCGGCGCATTCCAGTTCCAGAGAAGAAAGGCATTTGGGAGATGTGGGCGCACAAATTTTTCAACTGCCAGCACCTGCCTCTTGAAAAGAGTCGTCGTTGGCTGAGCAGCAATATCTTGCGCGGGGTCAGGAGTTAAACCGCCCGTTACAGGCAATGTATGCGTCGCCTGAGGCGCATCATCTATGCTCACAAAACGCGTCCGGGCGAGGCGCGGACGTGTCACGGGTCTGGTTATTTTCTCTTTATTGTCTTGCATGCGGATCCTCGCAGTGGAGCAACATTGGGCAGATTACTATCTCTATCATTGGGCAGATTACTATCCATATCTATCCACGGGCTATACCCCCGTTTTTAACGTTCTTCTCGATGTTTGTTTTATAAAAATTTCATAGCACAAAACGATTGTTTCTATGTCTTCACTCATCCATGCTGGAACGTGTCAAAAGAAAGGATCTGCCCGGTTCTATTTCAACAAAACAGGCATCAGGAAACCAATCGCGGAGAACCTTCTAAGCCAGGTAAAGAACAGACTGTCAAAAGGCAGTCGCTCCTCCTGTTAGATCGGGCCTATCCCATTGCGTGAGTAGTATACAATGTTCAGAAATGGAACGCTATCGCAGTGATCCTACTGCATTGGTAATCTTGAACCACCCATGGTATACTTCCCTGCGAACGCATTGCTACTCAACTGCTATTCGTATGTTTTATTTGCCGGTGAAGCCGGAAGACATTGAAAATGCCGGGCAGTTGATTGAATTATAGTACTATAAGGATATTACAATGCCTGGACTGGAAGGGACCTCTCTTGGTCGATATCGCCTGATACGTCGTCTGGGAAGAGGCGGTATGGCAGAGGTGTATCTGGTAAACGATGAGCGGATGCACCGTAGCGTCGCGATGAAAATTGTCCGCAGTAATGAGACCGAATTCTCCGAGCGATTCGCACGTGAGACCGAAGCAATGGCCAATTTTCATCATGATCATATTCTGCCTGCTTACGACTATGGAGAACAGGAACCATGGCACTATCTCGTCATGCCCTATATGGAGCAGGGTACGCTGAGCGATCTCCTCAAGGATGGCCCCTTATCCCTGGAACATGCAGGCGAACTGCTACAACAACTTGCCAGCGGTCTACAATACGCGCATGAGCATGGACTGATTCACCGCGATATTAAGCCTTCCAACATTCTTCTCCGCGACAAGCACTACGTCTATCTGGCCGATTTTGGATTGGCCCGCACACTCGAAGGGTCCAGCGATCTCACTCAAACAGGAACTCTGCTTGGTACTCCCGAGTACATGGCCCCGGAACTGGCCGACGGTCCGGCTGGCATGAGCAGCGATATCTATTCATTGGCGGTCGTGCTCTATCAGATGATCACTGGCCGTCCACCGTTTCAAGGGAATTCAGCCGTCTCAGTCTTCTGGAAACACCTGCGCGATCAAGCACAGCCACCTTCGCAGATCAATTCAACCCTCCCCCATTCAATTGATAGAGTGTTGATGCGTGCACTGGCAAAAAATCCTGATCAACGCTATGCTACTCCTCTGGCCCTTTCTCAGGCATACCAGGACGCTCTTCACGCTCCTGACGATATGCCCTCACTTTATGATAGCGATGTAATGGAAGAGATTCAGCCGCGTCCAGATCTTGTTGACTCTCCTGCTACGCCAGTACTTACCCCCCTTACATCCAGACAGACGCCCCCAGTGGAGCGAGGAAAACTTATCTTGCGTGGCGATCCGACTGTACAAACCCCGCCCGGCATCCAACAATCACCAATCTCACAGACAGCAACCGGACGGAATACTTTTGAACAGTTTCCTGAAGCTCCTCCACTGCGAAGTCGTCAGGCACCCCAACGCCCTCCGCAACGTAGCAACAGAGCAATCATTGGCCTGCTTATTGGAGTTATTTTCCTTTTCTTGCTCATACTCACAGGTCTGCTGGCTATTCTGGTGGCACGGACACACAGTTCAGGAACAGTCACGCCCACACCTATGGTCCAGACGAGCACAGCGGTCACAAGCACCACACAGCCAACCCCGTCTCCTCAGCTGACAGAGACCGCAGTCGCAAGTACCGCGACCGCTCAAACCCAGGCCACACCGGGCACGGCCTCAGCTACGGCAGAAGCTATTACTGGCACCACTCCTGTGCTCAGCGACCCACTGAACGCACCAGATGCTACTACCTGGCCCAACAATGGCTCGTGCACCTTTGAAAACAATAGCTATCATGTACTGATCAATACTCCCAGCGTTCTACAGCCCTGCATCGCAGGTAATCTGACGTATAACGATGCTGCAATCCAGATCGATGTCACACTGAACTCCGGCGATAGCGCCGGGCTGGTCTTTCGAGCCAGCTCCTTCACAGTGACAGATAGCCAGTTCTATGACTTTGAGATCACCAATCAAGGTGCATACTACTTTCGCTATCGAGCCAACGGCATGTATACATCCTTGATCCCTGATACTGCGACCAGCGCGATTAAAGCAGGCAAAAACACTTTACTGGTCATCGCCAGTAGAAATGATTTCAAATTTTTCATCAACCAGATCTTCGTCAGTGAGATTAATAACGGCGTTTTTGCCGAAGGAGAGATCGGAGTAGCTGCTGGCACTCTTCAAACATCATCCCATGCTGACGCCTCCTTCGCAAATCTGAAGATCTATCAAGTAGCGTAGATTGGTAGAGATTTCTATAGAAAATAGTCCCGTTCTTGAGAGGTTTTCATAGATTTCTCTTGTCATTTTACCTTCAGTCGCGTTATGATATGAAAAAGCAATATACACACACGCATCTGGCACCTTTGTCCGATGCAGGTGTCTCTTTTTATCTAGATTAGAGGACTTATGCAGCAAAATCTATCGGCATCTCTCCTGCCAGCAAATACAGGAGTTGCGCGATTTATGGATGCCTGTAATCATCGGCAGCCAGATGCCACACCAATCTGGTTTATGCGCCAGGCGGGTCGCTGTCTGGCCGATTACCGTGAGCTACGCAAACGATACGATATCCTGACCATGGCCAAGACTCCTGAACTCTGCGCCAAAGTAACGCTTATGCCGGTGGAGCAATTCGGCGTGGATGGCGCAGTCCTCTATGCTGATATTATGCTCCCCCTGGAGGGCATGGGAGTCTCGCTAGAGATCCAGCCCGACCTGGGACCCGTTATCCATAATCCGATTCGTACCATGAGCGATGTTGAGGCTCTGCGTGTTGTTGAGAGTGAGGAATCCACACCCTATGTGATGGAAGCCATCCGCTTGATACGTCGAGAACTGGATGGGAAAAAGGCCGTTATCGGTTTCTCGGGCGCACCCTTTACTCTCGCCTGCTACCTGATCGAGGGACGTCCCTCACGCGACTATGGGATCGCGAAGTCACTGATGTACGGTCAGCCTACGGTCTGGCACGCACTCATGGAAAAACTCACAGAGGTAACCATCCGCTATCTGGTGGCACAAATCAAAGCCGGAGCAGACGTTGTACAATTATTCGACAGTTGGGTCGGTTCGCTCAGTCCCAGCGTCTATCGTCAATTTGTGCTACCCTATACACAGCGCATCTTCCAGGCCGTTCAGGCAACTGGCACCCCTTCAATCCACTTTGGAACGGGCACAGGAACCCTCTTAGAGACCATGGTTGAAGCAGGCAGCGACGTGCTTAGCATCGATTGGCGCTTCGATCTGGATGAAGCATGGCAGCGTATTGGCTATGAACGCGGCGTTCAGGGCAATCTCGACCCTACGCTGCTGCTCGCACCCTGGGAAGCCATTGAGGCCGGCGTAAAAGACGTATTGCGTCGCGCTGAGAATCGTCCAGGTCATATCTTTAATCTTGGACATGGAGTGCTGGCACCTACAAATCCTGATATGCTCAAACGGGTAGTTGAAACCGTACACACACTTTCGGCTCGCTAACAAAAAGTAGTGCGCGTTCCGCAGTCTCGTAGTACAATCTGATTGTTTCTCGCCTGGAAAGGCAGAATTCTATGTCTAAAGATCGCGTCGGGGTGCTCCTGATGACGTATGGCTCGCCGAGTACCCTGGATGATATCCCCGTCTATCTGCAACATGTACGCGGAGGACGCCCGGCAGATGCAGAACTGATTACTGAATTTCGTCGTCGCTATCATCTGATCGGCGGCTCACCCTTGTTACAGATCACACGCCAGCAGGCCAGCGCCCTCCAACAATTGTTGAACGCTCATGATCCTGATGGACCGGCTTTCCATGTCATGGCTGGGATGCGTTTCGCCCCTCCCTTTGTCGCTGATGTAGTGCCTGAGGTGGCTGCGGATACCCAAAAACTGATTGGCCTGATTATGTCGCCACAGTACTCTCCCTTTATCATGAGTGGCTATGTTCGCACATTGCAGGACGCAGTGACGGGTCTGAACCGCGATGACCTGGAACTCAGCATAGTTGAGGACTGGCACCTGCAACCCTTCTTTCTACAAGCAGTAGCCGAACGCGTTCAGCAAGCCCTGGCAAAGATGCCAGCCGATGTGCGTGACCGGGTTCCAGTTCTGCTCACAGCCCACAGTATGCCTAAACGGGTAGTTGAGAACGAGCCTGGCTATATCGATGCACTTAAGGAAACTGCCGCAGCTATCGCGGATCTGGTAGGACTCTCCAGTGAACGCTGGATGTTCTGCTACCAGAGTGCGGGTCATACTCCTGAAGAATGGCTTAAGCCCGATTTCGCCGATATCATGCCTGAATTGAAGGCCGCTGGCCATACCCATGTCCTGATCGCACCCGTACAATTTCTGGCTGACCATCTGGAGATCCTCTACGATATTGAGATCGGTGCCCGTCTCCAGGCAGAAGAACATGGTATCGTTTTTGCTCGCACGGAGTCGCTCAATACCTCTCCACTTTTCATCCAGGCGCTCGCAGAGGTAGTTACAGAGAAGCTGTAAAGCCACCTCACTTAAAAAGAGCAGAAAGCCTGCGGCGACAGAGCACAAAAAGAGCAACGGGTGTCTTGTCGCACGAATGCGCGACAAAACACCCCCGTTGCTCTTTTTTAAATGGGGCGGGGTGGCCTGCCAGGCCGATGCAGCAGATTGGCAAAATACCTCTACTTGTAAGGGGGCCAGTCTGCCATGAGTTATCCCTGATTGTACAAAATCAGGGATAACTCATGGCAGACAAAAATCTCCAATTATCTTCGTTTAATTAGATAGAAGTCGGCGTTCTAAAATTCCCGAAAAATAGCCTCACACATCAGGAAAAGTTGAGTAGAATAGAAAAATACCAATTTAATAAGGAGCGATCGCTTGACAGTCGGACAGGAGAGAAAGAAAGAATTCCATGACTCACCTTTATCTTATTCGCCACGGTGACGCCACAACAACTGGTGCCAACACATTTGAGGACCCGCGGTTGACTCCTCTGGGCGTGGCTCAGGCAGAACGTTTGCGGGATCGACTCGCCGCCACCGGCGAGATCAGGGCCGATATTTTGATCGCAAGTACGATGGCACGAGCCTGGCAGACCGCTGAGATTGTCGCTCCAGCGTTGGGACTATCTATCATTCCCAACAACGACGTTCAAGAGTGGCGCTTCCCTGAGGATGAAATGATCGATGTCGATGCTTACGTTGATTATTTTAAAAGTCTCCCAGATGAACAAAAACCGTTCTATCAGATTGTCCCTCATGCCGAGAGCTGGGTACAGTTTATGTTACGTGCATGCACTGCACTCAATCATCTCATACAACAATATGAGGATAAGACAATTGTCATCATCTGTCATGGCGGGATTGTCGATGCCTCGTTCCATTTCTTTCTGCGCCTGAGCACTATCCACCTGCCCCCTTCCTACTTCGATACCCATAACACATCAATCACTCACTGGTATCGCACATCCCACCATCCTGTAGAGCAGACGCCGAACTGGACCCTGGAACGCTACAACGATGTTATGCATCTGTGCGATCTTAATCAGTACGACAAACTCTGGAACGATTAACATGATCTCAATAAGGCCCTTTCATTCTCCAAAAGCCTCTGGCTTCTGGAGAATGAAAGGGCCTTGACACATCCCTTACTGGACTGGACGTTTTAATCTCCACCGTCTTCTGAGGTTGTAACACTTATTCTGATATTCATATCCGGCGTATTTTCGCTGGTCAGCACATAGACTCCATCGTTGTTGAATTGAATGGTTACAGTCTCTCCTGGCGCGACCTTTATGCCATGATTAAGCTCGTCCGGCGCTCCCTCGGCAGGTTGACAATGCCGATCCTGGCCAACACACAAGGTCTGTGTTACGCCATCAGCGGAGTTTTGGAAATGCAGCGAATCCCCATCATTGACGTTAACAGATGTACGCGCAAAACTGTTCCGCGTCATGCCTACATTAGGATTGATGAAGAATGACCAGAAAGCAAAGCCGATAATGGTTATCACAATGGCTATGGTGAATACGGTGCTAATCAGTTTGCGAAGAAATAGGCGACCGTGCAAGCCAATGATGAGCAGAAAGCTAAATAGACCCGCCAGACAGGCTCCAAGAGCGATGAGCGCTGGTTTGAAAGTTTCAAGTGTGATGGTTTCGCGCGAGAAATCGGGGATTACAGGGTGCGCTT
>DAOTTL010000466.1:0-4792 GCA_034438135.1 Ktedonobacteraceae bacterium
CGCTTCTTCTTAAAAAAGGGGGCGGGGCGGCCTGCATAGCAGACCGAACGCCTTTTGACTTGCTTTTGCAAAAGCAGGGATGACTCATATTACCCCTTTTGCTCTTGTTATAGCAGCGGAAAGCTATAATAGTCGTAGCTACCTGTCTCCTTGAAGCCGCAAGATTGGTAGAGGGTGAGAGCATGTTTGTTAACGGTGCTAACCTCCAGCCAGATGTGTTTTCGACCGCTCTTAAGGATCTCTTGCACTGTTTGAGTGAGTATCTGGCGTCCATAGCCCTGACCTTGATAGGCGGTCAGAACGGCGAAACCGACAATCAAACCTGTGTCTCTGGTGAGGATCACATCGATTTTCCCAATGATAACGTGATCCACTTCACCCACATAGAAGCTGTGGTTTGGCTGCGAGAATGTTCGTTCGTTGAGCCAGGTGACATCTTCCTCCGGTATTTCAAAGGCCTGCGCGGTAATATGGGACAGGGTCTGAAGGTCATCTTGATTGGCGGGTCGGTAAAATAACCGCTCATTTAATTTATCGGGCAGATGTGGCTCCGTCAGAACCATCTTGTACTCGCTGTGTTCGTGCGTGGCTGGCAACTTGTGCACGAAAGCCTGACCACTTGAAGACGCCTGTTCTACAATCAGCAGTAGCATAGGGATGCTGCGCTGGCGAGCATTCTGCACAATAGTATGGAATAATGTACTGAAGATACCACGTCGGCGGTAATTTGGGTGAACCATGCCGCTGACCTCACTCTCACGCGAGTTAAAATTGAAGAGTGCCAGAAAGCCGACAAGCTGACCATCTACATAAAAGAGCAGATCGTTGCACTGCTTCGTGGGGCGTGTACGCAGCGTGTTCCAGTTGAGCTTGAGATCGAGATGGTCATGCTGATTGCAGATCTGAGCAAGTTGACTGATTTCGTTCAATTCGTTCTCGTCCAGACCATATTGTTCAAGCAGGCCCTCTTTTTTTTGTATAGACATTGATTTTTCTGTCTCCCTTCGAAATACGTTTGTTATGCGATGAACGAAGGATATTCCTCTGCTCACTGCATTTAATAACCTTTGCAAATCCGCTTTGGTTAGAAAGAAGAAAGAGATATATGGACAGCAACGCCTATCTCCAAAGACTTCATCTGTCGGGACAGATCCTCTCTGACGATTTACAACCAACGCTGAGTACTTTGCAAACTTTGCATTATGCCCACATGCTGGCCGTTCCATTTGAAAACCTCTCCATTCACGCTCATCAGCCGATCATTTTACAAGAGGAGGCACTCTTTCATAAAATTGTACACCAGCACCGTGGTGGTTTCTGCTACGAACTTAATGGACTTTTCGCCTGGTTGTTGCGTCAAATGGGTTTTCAAGTTTCTTTACTCTCAGCTTGTGTTGCTCGTAGTACCGGGGACTTCAATCCCGAATTTGATCATCTTACCCTCCTGATTTACCTGGATAGAGATCCAATCCCCTGGCTTGCTGATGTCGGTTTCGGCGAGTCCTTTCGCCTCCCTCTCCAATTGCTTCCTGAGCACGAGCAGAAAGAGAACGATCACCGCTATCGCCTGCACCGAGAGTTCAATCAGTCAGGCATAGATCACTGGTTTCTTCAACAATGGAACGACGAGAGATGGCAATCGCACTACCGTTTCACTCTCCAACCACACACTCTAAGCGATTTTAATGCAAGATGTTATTTTCAGCAAACCTCGCCCGAATCACATTTTACACGACAGCGCCTCTGCTCGTTAGCTACCTCCGAAGGACGTATCACTCTGAGCGATTGGCGTATGCTCACAACAATCAAGGGACAAACAGAGGAACGGCTACTATCTTCTGAAGAAGAATATCGCGCAGTGCTGGCCGAACAATTCAAGATTGTTGTGTAGATTTGTCTGGCGGCTGCGCCGCCACAATCTCAGTCTTTTCTCCTGTCTTTTGGGAGAAGGGCAGCTTTGCAAGGTTCAGAAAAGTTAGAGATGACTCATAAATTGCAAAGCTCTGCCTTTTCTCTCGTCCCTTTTCAATAGGGGCTGGTGTGTGTTATACTAGCTGTGTTTCACAGTACTGGTTGGGCATAAGTGGGAGGAACCGATCGGATCCTGGGCGAAGTGATCAGCCTTAGGAAATCGTCATAGTGCAAGAGAGAACGCGTGATCCAATCATCTGCTATACAGGGATACTACTATGGAGCAGACAACGACATTACATCCCCTCGATAACTCGACCTGTCCAGTTGCCAGAACTGCAAGAATTATTAGCGGTAAGTGGACACTACTGATTATCCGCGATCTGGACTCAGGTGCCAGGCGTTTTAACCAGCTCGAACGCTCATTGAGTGGAATTAGTCCAAAGACCCTTTCAGAGCGTTTGCGCTCTCTAGAAGAAGAAGGCGTTATTTTGCGTCAGACATTCGCTGAAATGCCTCCACGTGTGGAATACTCCTTGACTGAAAAGGGACGCGACCTCGTGGATGTTGTTGTCTGTATGCGTTGTTATGGCAATCGTTGGCTTTGCGATTCAAATGAATCTGAAGAAACACCGGATTGTACAGAGTAGGCTGTTTCTCTTACAGATCCTTCTCTATCTCCCATTCCCCGGTTTTAGACACGAAAAAACCGGGGGTACACCCCGGCTCTTAAAAATTCGACGTTGAGAGCCTATTTTGTGCCAGCTTTAAAGGGTAGCGCCAACCAGTTCACGATTGTGTTCGGCCAGAAAACGACGTAGAGTTCCCTCATGTGCCTTTACTCTGGACTCTTCAACCTGACCCTCTGCCTGGCAGAGTAGGTCATACAAACCGGCGATATCATAGCGCAACTGAACCTGTAGCTGACCGTTAGCATTAAATCCCTCGACAAACAGACCATCCTCTTCTTCTTGAATGGCTATGCTCTTGACGTCGATCTGATCCAAAATCTGGCCAACTGCTTGTAAAATGTTCGCGTAACTGAACGTGGCCCGCATTGATCCCTCCCTAAATGAGATTGATGGAGATAGACAACCGTTGTACTTTTGTAGACTGCATTGTCATCAAGACATGACATAAAAGTGGTCACGAAGCGCACTGGTTTAGCACCACACTCCGTAATTTTACCATTACAATAGAGATGACGTCAAGTTAACGTTTGCCAGTAACTCGGGTTGGTACAGACCAATTCGTGCCAGCGTGTTGCATAGCTGGAATACTGCCTACCTGTTCTCTATTTGAGTTCAAAATTTCGATAGCTTTGAGCCGCCAGAAGCGAGCGCTTGCTGGCCGTTTAAGAGAGAGATTTTGCGCCAGTTCTTCATCGGTGATATCGGGATTAGCTTTTAGAGCCTCGATAGTCATTTGGAGCTTATCAGGACTTCCATCAGCACTAGAAGAAACACTATCTGTTTGACTGATGATATGCGCCTGTGCCGGCTGGAGAGAGTCTGTATCCTGACCTATAGCAACAATCTGTCCTGTAATGGGCCGCTGAGTCTCATCGTGTTCCTGGGTGCTCTCAATTGAAGTGACGCTACTCGTCGGCTCTGGTTCGGACGTTGTTGTGGTGTTCCGGTTTGCCAGAGAGAGGAGTGCGTTAGGATTGAAACGTGACCCGGAAGAGAGCGCACGACGCAGGGTAGCAATTGGAAGATTGCTCTGCTTGGCCAGTTCAGCAAGTGCAGCAAGTTGCGTAACATTGTTCCCTTTCTCTTCAGCAGCGGTCTCAGTAATGGTCTCTGCCATCATTGTGTAGACAATCCCTAGCAGAGGGAATGCGCTGGCCATAAAAGGGAAGACGTTAATGAGCCAGGGAGCAACAGATTCTGCCGAACTTAGCATTGTAGGGCTGTGAAATTGCTTGGCGTAAGCCCAATTAACTCCCCAGGAAAATACTGTACATATAACAATTAAAAGCCAATGCTGCCAGACCGCTTTGGCGCTGCGGTATCGTCGATAACGTTGGAACGCGGTCCAGGAGAGAAGATAGACGGTAACATCAATACTAATTGCTATAGCATAGCTGACTGCCCACCACCAGATACCCTCAGGCCCCTGAGATGGCTCAAATGAAGCGAAGAAGTAGGCAACATGCGGTATTGAAGCCGCTAAAAATACAGCAAACGCAATCCAAAAGAAATATTTCATGAGATGCTCCATCTACACTGTGGTGAACGCTTTCTTATAGATCCTCACATATACAAAAATCATACGTCACTAGATAAATAGACGTCAATGCTTATCGAACTTTAAGGTACATTCGGGCTAATCTTTCCAGGAATCTGGAATTTTTATGTAGGGTTTCTCAAGAGCCTTAGAAAAAGATGAACGGTGGCAGCGCGACCGCGCTGCCACCGTTCATCCAAACGGGGTGGGTGGGGAAAAAACGACTTTTGAGAAACCCTGAATTTTTGCGTAAAAAGGGTTGACAACATCCCTGAAGTGTGGCATATTATCCGAGCACAAGAGATTAAAGCACATGAACAACTGAATAGTAGAAATACTTACTTCAATTTTGCTGAGTGCAAAGAGAAGAGAAACAGAGGCAAGCAACACGCGCGAAAACTGTCTTTCTGTGAGCGCTCTTTCCTGTCCCCCCTCTCCCGATGGTTGGCGTCAGCCAGCGATCAGGAAACGAGGACAGCAAGGAGACACAAGGAAGCAGGCGTACGAGGTGGATGCCCTGGTGCGACAGGCCGATGAAGGACGCGGAGACCGGCGAAACGTTCAAGGGGAGCTGCATGCGAGCATTGATCCTTGAGATTCCGAATGGGGCAACCCCTCCAGAGTGATGTCTGGAGATCCTTTGCTGAATACA
>DAOTTL010000467.1:0-5550 GCA_034438135.1 Ktedonobacteraceae bacterium
TGGCTTCTTTTGAGTCTTTAATGCTCATGAATTTATTTTCTTCCCTTTCTTCTCATACTATTGCCAGGACACCATACCAAATGAAAAGCTTGTATGTTATTCACTGGTTAGAAACGGCAATGCTTGAAGACTATTGTTCGGTCAGTTGCACATGAACAACGGCCAAGCCAGGTGCGGGCACAGTTATCTGGAGATTTCCGTCCTCATTCACCCGAGCGTCGCGTGACACTGGCTTTACCAGGTCTGGTTGTTCCCATGAGTTTGCAGCCTTAACATCGCCTCCACCCATCACTTCGGCGTGTAGTACGCGTTGCCATTGCCGATCCGCAAGAGTGATTGTAACCGTTAACTCCTCGTCCTGCTGGCGATTCACCAGAAACACTGTGAGCATATTTGTTTCGTTATCGTAGCACGCGGAAGCATCGAGTGCCGCTACCATACCACGTTCACCTGCGGTATAAGTCGGACTCTCGATAACTGGCACCAGCGAGCATCCGACCGCGTAGCGTGAGAATAAAAGGAACGGATAATAGATGGATTGGATCAACAGACCTTCAGGGCGTGTCAAGATTGGAGCAATCACATTGACAATCTGGGCCAGGCAGGCCACTTTTACCAGATCTGCATGACGGATGAAACTACTTAGATATTGTGCACAGACCAGTGCATCTTCAAGATTGTAGACTTCTTCTAACAGATGTGGTGCAGCCTGTCCCTTGCCATCAAGTAGCAAATCCTTGTACCAGACATTCCATTCATCGAATGCCAGATAGACCTGTTTCTTACTGCGTTTGAGCGCACGCACATAGGTGAGCAGAGCAGCGTAGTCCGCGAGGATGCGATCAATTTCAATCCCTTCAGCCAGGTACCAGGCCGAATCGCCCCGATGATTCTCGCTATAACGATGGGCCGAAATATAATCGACATATTCCCAGCAGTAGTCAAGCACCGTCAAATCCCAGCGCATATAGGTCTCAAGGTCACACCCGGAGGAACCGCACAGAACGGTCTCAATCGAAGGGTCAAGACCTTTCATCATGATTGCAGCCTGACTGGCCCGCTGGGCATAGGCCTCGGCTGGCACATGGCCAGCCTGCCAGTCACCATCCATCTCGTTTCCCAGACACCAGACTTTCACCGCATACGGGTCAGCATGGCCATTGCTGGCCCGCAGATCTGCCCAGTATGTTCCGCCCGGCAGATTGCAATACTCCAATAGCGCCGCTGCTTCAGTTGTGTTACCAGTTCCTAGATTAACGGCCATGATTGGAGATGTTCCGAGCTCCTGGCACCAGGCCATAAATTCGTCCGTGCCAAACTGGTTCGTTTCTACACTCTTCCAGGCGAAGTCTGGTCTTGCCGGACGTGTGGCGCGTGGACCAATACCATCCGTCCAGTTGTATCCACTTACAAAGTTCCCACCAGGATAGCGGACCAGGGGCATCCCCATTGGTCTAAGCACCTCCAGGACATCGCAGCGCAGACCCTGTTCATTGCTGAGTGGATTGTCGGGGTCATAGATCCCTCCATAGACCGCGCGTCCAAGATGTTCCAGAAAACCACTAAAGATGCGTGGATCGATGTTCCCAACAGTATACTGGGTATCGAGATGAAGGTTCGCTTGCAAAACAGGTTACTCCTTATCAAGTGCATTATTTTAAGCCAGAAGTGACAATGCCACGCACGAAGTAGCGTTGTGCCACAAAGAAAAGGATAATAATAGGTAAAATGTAGAGGACAACACCAGCAGCCAGGACATTGGTCAGGATCACGCCGTGTGCATCTCTATAGCCGTCGCTCATCGCGACTGCCAGCGTCGTATTATCTGCATTGAGCAGCAAGGAAGGAGCAATGTAGTCGCCCCACACGGACGTAAAAGCAAAAATGGCCACGGTCGCAATTACTGGTCTGGACAGAGGGAGAAAGATGTTCCAGAAGATACGTCCATACCCTCCGCCGTCAAGCAGCGCAGCCTCTTCCAATTCAATCGGAATACTGCTGAAAAATTGACGAAAGAGAAAACTGAGAAAAGGGGAAGAACTTAGCCCCCACAGGACCCAGGGCCAGTACGTGCCAATCAAATCGATACGTGAGAAAATAAGGTAAGTTGGGATCTGCGTCAGAACTGGTGGAATCATCATGGTGGAGAGCATGATGACAAACCATTGTTGTTTGCCCTTGCCACGCAGACGAGCAAACGCAAAGCCAACCAGGGCACAGGTGATAGTGGTCAGCACGCAATAGATCGTCGAGAGAAAGAAAGTGTTGAATGCAAACTGGCCATAATTGATCAATGTCAACGCAGAGAGGTAATTTTCCCATTGGGCAACCTGTGGAAGCACCTCTACTGGAAAAGCGCCCAGCTCGGGTAAGCTTTTGAGCGAGGTACTCACTAACCAGACCAGGGGAGTCAGGAAGAGCAACGAGAGCACAATCAGTACAAAGAGCAACCCGAGTGTACTCAGCGTTTTATCTCGCAAGCGGCGAGTTATGAAGGTTCTTTGCGCTATCTGAGCCATTATGCTCTGCCTTTCTTTTCCGCATCAACCTCGTAATAGATCCAGAACGAACCTGAGCGGAAGATCAAGAGAGTGATCACCAGAATAACGAGGAAGAAGACCCACAATAAGGCAGAGCCATAGCCAAAGCGTTGATTAAAGAAATACTGCCCATAAATATTCACGGCAAAGAGAAAATTCCCCGGCGGAACGCTTACCGCAGCGATGGTTCCGCTGGTCGCATCAGAGTTTGAAACCGTAAGCAGTAACGGTTGAATCAGTGTTTGAAAGGCGTAGATAATGTCCGTCACCACCTGGAAAAACAGGATAGGAGAGAGCAGCGGGAGAGTGACAGAACGAAAGGATTTCCAGGCACCAGCCCCATCCATGGATGCTGCCTCTTTTAGCTCCCTGGGAATACCTTGCAAACCAGCCAGGGAAATAATCATCCCACCACCCAGACCCCATACGACCATAATGATCAAGGCGTAGAAAGCGCTGGGATCAACCAGCCAGGTAATAGCCGGGCCACCCAAACGTTCAATGACCGCGTTAATTGCACCCGAATCGCGGTCAAACATAATTTTCCAGGCAATCACCGAGGCAACGACCGGGATCACCGATGGGAGATAAAAGATCGTGCGAAAAACGCCAATGCCACGCAACGAGCGATTGAGCAACAGGGCCAGACCTAACCCGCCGAGCACGAGCGCGGGCACAACAATTACTGTATACAGCAGCGTGCGTTCGAGACTATGCCAGGTGTCGGGATCATGCAGCAACTCCACATAGTTACTTAAACCGATCCAGCGATAGCGAGGAGAGATGCCATCAAAGCTGGTAAAACTCAGCACAAAGGCATAGGCGAGAGGGAAAAGGGTCAGAAAGAGAAAACCCAGGAGCCAGGGCGAGAGAAAGAGGTAGAAGGTCCGGTTGGAATAGCGTGTCCAGCGTCGTTTCCTGGACACGGTTGGTGAAACCCTACCAGAGGATTCCACACCTGCTTGTGTCCTTACTGCCATGAGAATATCCTTTCGATGTGCGTAGCTTATCGAAAAAACCGCGGGCTCAGACGTGAAAGAGATAACCATTTTGCACGCCTGAGTCCCTGGCAATGGTTCTGAGAAAAATTTTAGCCGATATTCTGCTTGGCCACAGACATCAGGTTATTTACATAGCTGGTGAGTTGCTGAGTCGCGGTATCCAGCGTGGCCTGACCATGCATCACTGGCTCAATAAACTTGGTGATCGCCGCTTCAACCGATGTATAGTCTGCGTACGGCGAAAAGTGCAAAATACTCAGATAGGGCAATTCTTGTTGCTGCGTCTGAAAAGCCTGCTTCTGATATGGCAACGTCTGCGGCAGATTCGATACGAGAGACTTTAATGACGGAATACCAGAGCCTGAC
Organism: Ktedonobacteraceae bacterium; assembly: GCA_034438135.1. Taxonomy (GTDB): domain Bacteria; phylum Chloroflexota; class Ktedonobacteria; order Ktedonobacterales; family Ktedonobacteraceae; genus Paraktedonobacter. The sequence continues at coordinate 3,908 of DAOTTL010000467.1, forward strand.
TTCGAGCGATCTACAGCAGGCTGGCCACCCATATAATACTCCATGAGTTTAAAGGCTTCGTCCGGGTGCTTGGTATTTTGTGGTATCCACGCACCTGTACCACCCATGCAGGAACTGACCCGTTGGGGACCCCACTGAGGTGCGGGAGCAAAAGCGGAATGGCTTTTTACATCTGTTCCTGTAAAGATTTGACCGCCGAACCAGTAGCCGTATATAGCAATAGCTACTCGATCCGCATTGTAGAGATCACCATCCCAGGTAGGATCAGGATCAAGAGGGGATTGCCCAACATGTGCCTGTGCCCAGTCGATGAACCATTGGAAAACCGCCTTAACATCCGGGGTAGTGAAATCAATCTGCGTCATGTCGCTGTTAAATAAAGTCAGTCCTTTCTGAGCCAGCATTTGTAGCATGTGGCCTTGCTGGATAAACCCCCATTCTGAATTCAGACCATAGACCTGAATTTTCCCATTTTTTCGGACTGTGAGCCGTTTTCCTAACTCCAGCAGTTCATCATAGGTAATAGGTTCCGTCTCACTGATGTAGGGAACTTTGGCCTTATCAAAGAGATCTGTATTGTACCAGAGCATTGCGTCCTGCGACCAGTCTTTGGCCACACCATAATAAGATCCCTGTCCCTGCGTATGACCATCAAAACGATAGACACCATTGACCGCTTCGAGATTGGACTCACTGAGCGCGGTGCTCTTTTGTAAATAGGAAGTGATATCCAGAGCGAGGCCACGAGCAATAAAATTGGGCATTTCCGGCGCACCCTGGGTGCGGATAAAGTCCGGGGGGCCACCCGCAGCAAGCATAGCGCTCAAACGTGTGGCATCGTAGTCGATGAGGTTGACCTTGATATTCGGATTGAGCTTTTCAAATGCCGTAACATAGGCTGGTGTGAGATCGGTCGTGGTATACATAGCCGTCAATGTAACGGGGCCACTACTGCCACTGCTACCACAGGCTGCCAGCAGGGAATTTGCGCCGACAGTAGCGCCCACTGCGAGAGCAGAATTCGTAAGAAAACGACGACGGGTCATGGAAGATTTGGGCGAAGAATTGAGTATTTCCTGGTCCATGGAAAGTAACCTCCTGTTGAAAGGGTGAAACAACACTGTTGCTTCCCTTTTCAAATGGTTAAATAAAGAAAAAGCACAAAAGAGAAAGCACGTTTGCGCCAGAAAGAAGATCTCCGTCATTGGGAAGAAGAACATCGATGAATGTGGAAAACGTTCCTGTCTTTTGGATGGACGCGAAATTATTCGTAAGCGCTGTGAAGAAATCGGTCATCATCCAGGGCGGATGTCAACTTGTAAGCCGGAACGTGTTTTCAGTGTGATGAGACAGCGAGAAGGGATCTTCTGAACTACATAGGTGTTGTGGAAAGTTTGTAGCATCAACGTTGATGGGCATAGTGGTTAATCTCCTCTTGCTCCTTTGACGACAGGTGCATAAGACAAGACGACTTTGTCATTTCCAATCACAGGTATCTGACTATGCTATTTCTGATTACGAAAAACTTTCTCGAAATTATTTTTCGTAGCACTTGCGATGAAGGTTACCATAGAAAAATAGATAAGTCAAGATATATTGAGAATAATTCGGAAAAAATTCGTGATAATTCGCAATATTGTTTG